>CAMLRA010000052.1 GCA_946482325.1 uncultured Chromatiaceae bacterium
GTTCAGCTGCACGCTGGACCATCCACAGGTCCAGCTCTACCAGCTCAGTCATCGGTACTAAATCTGTCGCTGGATTAAAACCGTTTAAGTTGGCCAGAATAAACCGGGCGGTGTTGCGGATACGGCGGTACTTGTCGGCAGCGCGGTTTAAAATTTCGTCCGACACTGTCATTTCTGAGGTGTAGTCAGTGGTGGCCACCCACAAACGCAAAATATCAGCACCGAGTTTGTTCATCACATCTTGCGGTGATACCACGTTGCCGAGTGATTTCGACATCTTGCGGCCTTCACCGTCCACGGTGAAACCATGGGTCAACACTTGTTTGTATGGCGCATGACCTTTGATGGCGACGCCAGTCATCAACGACGACATGAACCAGCCGCGGTGTTGATCTGAACCTTCCAGATACATATCAGCTTGGGTCGCGCCGCCAAACTCAGGGCGCGGGTCAATCACACAGGCGTGGGTCACACCAGAGTCAAACCAAACATCCAACGTGTCAGTGACTTTGACGTAATCGGCCGCTTCAGCGCCTAACAGCTCTGCCGCGTCCAAATCAAACCAGGCCTGAATCCCAGCCTGCTCGACCTTGGCAGCGACCTGTTCCATCAGCGCTTTGGTGTTCGGGTGCAGAGCACCTGTATCTTTATGCACAAACAGCGCAATAGGCACGCCCCAGGTGCGCTGACGGGAGATACACCAGTCCGGCCGGCCGGCGACCATGTTTTCAATGCGCTGCTGACCCCAATCCGGGATCCAGCGGGTATTGTCGATTTCGGTTAAAGAAGTGGAGCGCAGTTTGGCCTGATCCATGCTGACAAACCACTGTGGCGTTGCACGGAAAATAATTGGCGTTTTATGGCGCCAGCAATGCGGATAGCTGTGTTTGTAGGCTTTATGCACCAGCAGTGCGCCAGCTTCTTTTAACGCTTCAACAACTGAATCGTTGGCTTTAAATACATGCTGACCGGCAAACATTGGCGTGTCCGGCAGATAAACGCCATTGCCACCGACCGGGTTCGCGACTTCGAGACCATATTTCAGGCCAACCACAAAGTCTTCCTGACCATGGCCTGGTGCCGTGTGTACAGCACCGGTACCCGAATCTGTCGTGACGTGCTCACCCAGTACCACTGGCACGGTGAAGTCGTATAACGGATGCTGCAGCTGCACTAATTCCAGCGCTTCGCCTTTGGCAAAACCCAGTGCATGATATTTTTCGATACCGGCGCGCGCCATCACGTCTTTGACTAAATCTGTGGCCAGTACCAGACGTTCAGCGCCATTCGGGCCTTCTTCCACCTGTACCAGGCTGTAGCTCAGTGCCGCATTGAGCGCCACAGCGCGGTTTGCCGGAATGGTCCATGGCGTGGTGGTCCAGATCACAATTGAGATTGGCCCTGTGCCAGCATGACCAGCCGGATGGTCGAATTTATTTGCAACGGCTTCGTCCACCACACGGAAACGCACATCGATGGCAGGTGAGACTTTGTCCTGATATTCCACTTCAGCTTCAGCTAAAGCAGAGCCACAATCGGTACACCAATGCACCGGCTTAAATCCTTGATGCAAATGGCCATTTTCGATGATGCGCGATAGAGAACGGATAATATTGGCTTCAAAGGCATAATCCATAGTGCGGTACGGATTATTCCAGTCGCCTAACACGCCTAAGCGGATAAAGTCAGTTTTTTGCGCTTCGATTTGGGTCAGCGCGTATTCACGGCATTTTTCGCGGAATTCTGCGGCAGATAACTTCACGCCCGGTTTGCCGTATTTTTTCTCGACGACCAGCTCAATCGGCAGACCGTGACAATCCCAGCCCGGCACATAAGGCGCATCGAAATCCGCCAGGGTGCGGGATTTGACGATAAAGTCTTTCAGAATCTTATTAACGGCATGACCGATGTGAATGTTGCCGTTGGCGTACGGCGGGCCGTCGTGCAGGATAAAAGTCTTTTTGCCTTTTTTCGCCGCGCGGATCTGACCGTATAAGTCAGCCGCAGTCCAGTTTGCTAACATTTGCGGCTCACGCTGCGCCAGGTTGGCGCGCATCGCAAAGGCCGTATCCGGCAGGTTCAGCGTTGCTTTGTAATCACTCATCCGATCAATCCCGTGTTGGCTGTCTCAGCCCGCCTGTGGCGGCGCTGGTATTAAAGCAAAGCGGCAAAATAATCGCGGGCGGCTTGCGCGTCCCGCTGGATTTGCTGCTGTAATTCGTCGACCGAACTGAACTTTTGTTCAGCCCGGATTTTTTTTCGCAGCACTACTTCGATTTGCTGGCCGTATAAATCGCCTTTAAAATCAAAAAAATGCGCTTCTAATTGTTCAACCCGACCTTGCACAGTCGGGCGTAAACCGATGTTCGCCACGCCGCGAAAATGCCCGTGCGCAGTATGGGCTTCTATGGCAAACACGCCGTGCAGCGGCAATTTTTTCCGGTACAGCCAGACGTTCGCCGTCGGAAAACCGAGTTGCCGTCCAAGCTTTTGTCCATGCCGCACCCGCCCCATCAGCGAGAATGGCCGACCGAGCATGGCCGCGGCGCTATCCAGATCATCCGCCGCCAGCGCTTCGCGAATAAGCGTGCTGCTAACCCGATGCTGCGCCAGTTTCAGACTGGCGGTCGGTGTTAAGCCAAAACCATGTTCAGTCGCGGCTTGTTGCAACAACGCAAAGTTACCGGCGCGATTTTTGCCGAAACAGAAATCGTCACCGACGATTAAATGCCGCACATCGAGTTTTTCCAGCAATAACTGCCGGATAAAATAATCCGGCTCCTGCGAGGCAAAAGCCTGATCAAATTTGACACAAAGCAAACGGTCTAAACCTTGTTGCGCCAGCCAGTGATATTTTTCCCGAAAGCGGGTCAAACGCGCCGGCGCCAGTTCCGGTTTAAACAGCTCCAGCGGTTGGGGTTCGAACACCATGACAACAGCCGGCAACTGCAGTGCCGATGCCATCTGCCGGACCTGTGCCAACACCGCCTGATGCCCGCGATGGACGCCATCGAAGTTGCCAATGGTCAGCACACAACCCCGGTGCTGCGGCAGAATGTTCTGCAGGCCACGAATCAACTCCATCCGTTTGCGCTTCTCTGTCTTGCTGTCTAAACGGCCGATTATAACGACATCAGTCGTGACTTTCAGCAATAGTTTGCCGTTTCAGGTCGCGCAGCCGGACACCCAACAATGCCAGCACGACAAAATACAGCGGTACCGCCGCCAGGATCACCAGCCCTACTGTGTATGACCGCTCGCCAAAGCTGTTGGCCCGTAGCGTCACCATATCAGGTAACAGATACCAAATCAGCGCTGCCATGGCCGTAGCGGCCAATAAAGCGCGGCCTATGGTCAGTAACGTATGACGGGATAACTGGTAAATGTCCGCCTTTTTCAGGCCCTGATACAGCAGCCAGGCATTCAGCGCCCCGGACATGGTGGTTGCGAGCGCCAAACCGACATAACTGATAAAAGGCGCCAACATCAGGTTAAATACCATGTTGGCAATCATCGCGATAATGCCAATCCGTACCGGGGTTTTAATATCCTGACGGGCATAAAACGCCGGCGCCAACACTTTAATCAGCATCAAAGGTACCAGGCCGATGCAATAAGCAATCAGGCTCCAGCTGGCCTGTGTGGCATCATGGGCAGTGAATTTGCCGTGAGCAAACACGGTGAGCAAAATCGGTTCAGCCAGCGCAATCAGGCCAAACATTGACGGAATGCCCAATAAACAAATCAGGCTGATCGACCAGTCGAGTGTGGCGCGAAAATCTTTTTGATTATCGAGCGCGTGCAACCGCGACAAGTTTGGCAGAATCACGGTCGCAATCGCGATGCCAAACATGCCAAGCGGAAATTCCAGTAAACGATCAGAGTAATACAGCCAGCTGACCGAGCCGGTTTGCAGAAATGAGGCGATAATCGCATCGAGTAACAAATTGATTTGACTGACCGACACGCCAAATAACGCTGGCAACATCAGTTTGCGGATGCGGATGATGTACTCATCGTGCCAGGCCCAACGTGGTAACACCAGCAAACCGGCTTTGGCTAAAAATGGCAGCTGGAACAGGAACTGAAACAAACCACCGAGAAACACGCCCCAGGCCAAAGCTGCGGCCGGGTCTTCGGTATATGGCGTTAGAAATAACGCAGCGCCGATCATCGCAATATTCAAGAAAACCGGGCTGAATGCCGCCACGGCAAATTTGTTGTAAACGTTCAGCACCGCGCCGGACAGTGCAACAAACGTAATAAACCACAAATATGGAAAAGTGATTTTCAGCAGCACACTGGCTTGTTCATATTTGACCCCATCCGGGCCGCCCTGCAGATAGTCTTCAAACCAGCCCATGCCAAATAACGCCATCAGCACCGGCGACCCCAACATTGCCAGCAATGTCACCAAAGTGACAATCATCCCGAGCGTCCCGGCCGCCTTTGCCATCAGTTCACGCACGGCGTCATCACCATGTTTGGCTTTGACTTCCGACAATACAGGCACAAAAGCCTGCGAGAATGCGCCTTCGGCAAACAGCCGGCGCAAGAAATTTGGAATACGGTTGACCATCAGAAAGACGTCAGCGGCAGCGCCGGCACCTAATACGTTGGCGGTGACCACGTCACGGACCAACCCCAACACCCGGGAAATCAGCGTCATCACGCTGACAATCATGCCGGATTTCAATAACTTCGCAGACAAGGGAAACTCCAAATTTTGCTTCTGACGCTATTGTCACCAAAGCATCTGCTTTATGCCAGCTTCCTGTGATTTTAATCCGTTCAAAATCACTGAAAACAGCCGCAAAATGATTTGACACAGGGCGATAAAATAGGCATATTATGCGGCCTTTAAAGAGTCCCGGTTTAGTTTTTAGGAGTGTTACCTTGGCTAACATTAAGTCTGCTAAGAAACGCGCTATTCAATCAGAAAAGCGTCGTCAGCAAAACGCAAGTCAGCGCTCAATGATGCGTACTTTCATTAAGAAAACCTACGCAGCAGTGTTAACTACTGATGCAGTAGCCGCACAAGAAGCGTTCAAGAAAATGGTTCCAGTACTGGACCGTATGGCAGACAAAGGTCTGATCCATAAAAACAAAGCAGCTCGTCATAAGTCACGTTTAAATGCCCACGTTAAGGCATTGGTAACAGCTGCTTAATTGATTAGCTCACAAAGAAACGCCGAAAGGCGTTTTTTTGTATCTGCGGATATCGCCACGCCGTAACAGTCAACGTCTATGAATACCTGATTTGAATCCGGTGCCACGACGAGAAATAAAAAAACCAGCTGAAAAGCTGGTTTTTTATTTTATCTCAGGCGCACTGAATTAATGATTAAATGTTCGTTCAGGCGGTCTTTGCGCAGTATAATGAGTGCATTAAACCAATCACGGCTTCTGCCTCTTTGCTATTCATACTATAAAACACTGTTTGCGCTTCTTTGCGGGTTTTCACCAGCTTGTTGCGGCGCAATAATGCCAGATGTTGCGACAATGCTGACTGGCTCAACCCCAGCTTTTCATTCATTTCACCAACCGATAATTCACCGCTCAGCAAATGGCACAGGATTAACAGCCGGCGCTCATTCGATACAGCTTTCAGCAGTCTGACCGCTTTAGCCGAATTATTCACCATATCTTGTAAGTTCATGTTGTTTTCACCGTGCATGTCTAGACGTCTCATTATCTAACAGGCAAGCCGTAGCTTACAATAGTAATCTTGTGAAATAGTTGCTTATTTTTTCTAATTAATTAACTTTCAATGATTTTTAATTTAGAAAAATCAACATCAGAATACGCACCAAAAAGCTGAAAAAACTGTCCTGAAAGCCTTGTTTGGCGCGACTGTTACCAAAAAGCAGCCAAATTATACCGTGCTAATAAAGCAATTGCATACGTACAAAATGTTAACTTTTGTATATTTTCGCAGCCCGCAACTGCGACTAATTCCCGGCGAAACGGGTCGTGCTGCCCTTCTGGTAGCTTGGGGCGCTATGTTAGATTGGCAACTACAACACACAGAAAATTCCGGGAACTATATGAATGCGCTGAAACCTCTTTTGCTAAGTCTGCTGCTGACGCCGTACTACAGTCTGGCTGTCTCAACGCCCCTTAATGAGCAGCTTGCTTATCAGCTGACCGAAAGTCTGACCACCGAAGTTGGTCCGCGTCTGGCGGGAAGTCCGGGCGATCGGGCCTCAGTCGCCTGGGCGACAAAAAATCTGCAAGCCTTGGGTTTTGACAAAGTCTGGACCGAAGAATTTGTCACACCATATTGGCAACGCGGCCAGGCCCGGCTGGAAATACTGTCGCCGTTTCCACAAGCTTTGGTGCTGACCGCTTTGGGTGGTTCAGTCGGTACGCCGGCCAATGGTATTGACGCCAGTCTGGTGATGTTCGACAGCCTCGAAGCGCTGATGGCCGCAAAGCCTGAACAAGTGAAAGGCAAAATTGTATTCATTAACAAAGCCATGACCAAAGACAAAGCTGGCTCTCAATACGGCAAAGTGGTCGGCGCCCGCGCCAAAGGTGCAGTTGAAGCAGCACGGCTAGGTGCTAAAGCGCTGATTATCCGTTCGGTTGGTACCAGCAGCAATCGTTTTGCCCACACGGGTAAAATGACCTACGACCCGGCTGTGCCGAAAATCCCGGCCGTGGCCATCTCTGCGCCTGACGCTCAGCAACTGGCTCGGGTGCTGACCAAAGCGCCGGAGGCAAAAATCAAATTGCAACTCGACACCCAACAAACCGAAGATGCAATCAGTCACAATGTGATTGGCGAAATCACCGGCTCAGAACGACCAGACGAAATTGTGTTGATTGGCGCCCACCTGGATTCCTGGGATCAGGGTACAGGCGCGCTGGACGATGGCGCCGGTGTTGGCTTAGTGATGGCGACTGCCGCGCTGATCAAACAACAGGGCCAACCGAAGCGAACAATTCGCGTCGTGTTATATGGCAATGAAGAAGGTGGTTTAGTGGGTGCCCGCGCCTATGCGGCGAAACATGCCAATGAATTGGACAAGCATGTCTTAGCGTCGGAATCAGACTTTGGCGCCGGCCGCATCTGGCAATTTTCGACCAAATTTGGCCCCAAATCTTTAGCATTCGCTGCTGAGATCCAAAAACAGCTGACGCCGTTGCAAATCCAACCTGGCAACAACGATGCCTTTGGTGGACCGGACGTGTCTGTGTTAAAAGCGCTGGGCGTGCCGGTAGTCAGTCTGGAGCAGGACGGCTCGGACTATTTTGACTACCACCACACACCAAACGATACGCTGGATAAAATCGACCCGGCAGCCCTGCAGCAGAATCTGCAGGCTTGGATCCGAATGACAACTGCAGTAGCCAACAGCACTGTGGATTTCCGCAAGTAATGCAGCGTCCAGGCCCGCCGCACTCCGGGCCTGGACCATGTTTAGCCAGACACCCGCTTTGGCGTCACATGATGATGCGGACGACGTTGCAACGCCCGCATAACCCACACCTGAAAACCAATCACTGCCAGCACCACTGCCGACGGGTACATCAGCATATTTTCACTGTACACCAGTAATGATAAGCCCAACGTCAGATAGCTGAACGGCAGTAATTCATAACACCAAAATGGCAACGCCCCATGCTGCTGTGGTGTCAGGCGATGCCGGATGCGCCGGTGTTCTGACCGCACCACCCAGACCACCGCGCCGGCCAGAATAAATAACAGGGCAGAGGAGAAGGCATAAGGATTTTTTACCGAACATAAAATCGCAAGGCCAAGTCCAAGGTACAGATACGGCAAACTCTCATAAACCCGTTGTGATAACATCGGCACGCCCCACTTCGCAGCATCAATATCTTTGCAGTCTAGCTGAAAGTGCTCGGCCTGCCAGTCAGGACATTGGAGCCCTGAGGCGGAAATCACAGTCCCGCATGGTCTGACTGCAACGGGCCGCGTATAATCCGGCTTATTCCACCTTGCTGATCTGAAGTATCAAACATGGCAAACGATGAATTAGAGTTGTTTTTACAGGAAATGTCCGGCGTTAAACGGCTGGATGCCGACGTATTAGCGGATGAAAATGGCGCTGGTTCGCCGACATTGGCGCAGCTGGCCCGACGTAAAGCTGCAGAGCTTGAACCGGAATACGACCCCAACTATCTGAGTATGGAATATGTGGATTTGGTCAAACCTGATGAAATCCTTGCCTACAAAAAAGATGGGGTACAAGAAGGAGTCTACAAAAATCTGCGCTTAGGCAAATACCAGGTCGATGCCACGCTGATGTTATTGGGGAAATCGCTGGTAGAAGCCCGTTCAGCACTGGCGCAGTTTGTACTGGATTGCCATCAACGTGGGATCCGTACTTTATTGGTGCATCACGGCATGGGCCGCGACAGCAAACCACATCCGGCGATATTACGCAGTTATACCTTTAAATGGCTGCAGCAAATCCCACAGGTGCTGGCTTGTCATACTGCCTTAAAAGCACAGGGCGGTTACGCTGCGACTTATGTGTTATTGCAGAAAAATGCTGAGCAAAAACGTGAAAATCGCGAGATGCATCAGAAAAGGTAAATTCGTTGTCAGAAAGCGTTCAGCTTAGTAACAAAACGGCTGCTTCTGCACTGGTAAATAAGGCCGAACAGGCCATCAGGATAACAAGCACTGCGATGGCAGTGAAACCAAAACCGCGGCTGGATGCTTTACGCATGGGGGCCCCTCATTGCTTTTGTTGTCAGGGTAAACACCACACCCGGCCGGAGTTACGGCCACACAGCCTGCGTTGACCAAAGGAGTCAACTGTTCCTGAACCGGGATCTTCGCCAGTGTAGAGCGTTTAAAGTCGGATCACAACAGATCTAACCAATTGATCCGACAATTTATTCAGTTTTGTTTAAAACGCGCCAGCCGGCTTTGTACATAAGGTGCTGCCAGGGCCAGGCTGTCATAATTTGCCGGTAAAGCCGCCACTTCCTGCTCTTCTCCCACCACCACAAAACCAGCCTTTTGATAGGTTTTCAGTGCCGACGGATGATCGTCGCTGCAGGTGTGCAGCCAGATCCGGCCCGGACTCCATTGCTGTGCCAACGCGACTGCGGCAAGCGCCATTTTTGGGCCGAGCCCCTGACCAATAAAAGCCGGCATGATGCCAAAAAACTTCAGCTCGACACTGTTATCATCTTCTGGGTGTTGCCACAATTCGATAAAACCTGCCGGTGTACCTTGTTTGTAAAGTACCCAGGTCCGGACCTGTCCAGTGCCCAGATAATCCAGCCAGTCCTGATAAGTCCAGCTCAGCCGGCTGAACCAGCCCCAGGGCGTTCCAACAGCACTGAATAAAAACTGGCTGAATTCCGGGCTGACCACTTCGGCCTCCAGCAGACTAAAACCTGCAGGCCACAGCGGTAGTTGTAACGGACCGCCCTGATAATCCAGATACCAGGTAGTCACAATCCCGCTGTTGTTTTGGCTGACTGCCATATTTTTTCCTTCATACAATGTTATTTGCTTTGGATCCGCTGCAATAACGCCGCAATATGCTGCTGCGCCGCATCGGTCTGCAGCGACTGAAACTGTTGACGGAACTCAAAAGCGACTGCATCGTCCTGCCGGTAACAGCTGCGCAGCTGCAGCATCGACGTTTTGGTCTGGCGTACCAGTGCGGTCGGGATAGTCGCCAAATGCGCACAAAGCTGTTTAGCGCGCGTCAGCAGCATTTCTTCATCAAGCAGTTCTTTGACAAAACCCTGCGCCAATGCTTGCTGCGCGGACAACCGTTCACCGGAGAAAATCATCGCAGCCGCCTGCTGCCAGCCCACCAGTTGCGGTAACAGCCAGGTGTGACCGCCGCCCGGATGAATGGCCAGATTAAAAAACCGGCTTTCGAACCAGGCTTCCGGACTTGCCAGCCGAACATCACAGGCCATCGCCAGATTCATGCCGGCGCCTAAGGCCGGACCATTCACCAAAGCGATAGTAAACAACGGGCTGTGCGCCACAGAAGTAAAAGCCGAATAAATCTGCTGCAGCTCTTCGCCATCACCATGCGCGGCCTGTTGCAGCGCAGTTAAATCAGCGCCGGAACAAAAAGCGCCGGCGCGGCCCGTCACCGCTAAGGCTTTGACAGCCGGATTCTCCAGCAACCCTTCCACAGCGTTGGCGATTTCCAGTGCAGAGGCCGGTGTTAACAAGTTGCGTTTTTCGCTGCTGATTAACGTCAGCACCGCGAGGTGATCAATGATTTCTAAGGTATAAGCAGCCATCAGTATCCTCTTATGCGGTCGACCTGATTGACCATCGGCAGGCCAGCCTGCACCCGGCGGTAGTTTTCGGCAATCTGGGCCACGGCAGTATCGGCATTAGTCACTGCCGAAATATGCGGTGTCAGCAACAAACCCGGCGTACCCCAGAATGGGTGCTCAGCCGGCAAAGGTTCAGTGCGAAATACATCCAGACAAGCCGCTGCAATCTGACCACTGTGCAGGGCCGACAACAAAGCCTCGTCATCCACAATAGCACCACGCGCCACGTTGACCAAAATAGCGCCGGTTTTGAGCTGCTGAAGCCGCGCCTCATTCAACAGATTTTCTGTCGCCGGCGTTAACGGCAACAGACAAATCAACAGATCCGCCTCTTTTACCGCAGCGGAAAACTGCTCAGCGCCGGCAAAACACTGCACACCTGCGATATCGCGCTGACTGCCAGACCAACCGCTGACCTGATAACCTAAAGCTGCAAAATGTTGCGCCGCCGCAGCACCGAGTTCACCTAAGCCCAGCACACAAATCTGCTGAATTTTCCGCGGTGAACGCGGTTTCCACAACTGTTGTTGCTGATTGGCGCTGAATTCATCAAACCGCAGCCGGTAATAATTCAGCACAGTATCGAGGTATTGCAACATCGATGCAGTCAGATGTGGGTCGACGATGCGCGCCAGTGGCAAAGTTGGCGGCAAGCTGTGGTCTGACAGAATACTGTCAACACCGGCGCCAAAAGACTGTAACGCCCTGAGGTTTGGTAAAGAAGCCACGACGCCAGGCGGCTGTTTCCACACCACAGCAAAATCGACAGCAGCCGGATTGTGCAGCTGCGGCCAGACTTCAATGACGACATCCGGCAATTGTTGCTGTAACGCCGCTACGACGCCGTCTAGTTTTCGATCCGGAATAATCAGCGCAATGCTCATAACTGGCTCAGTCAACGAAAATTGGCCTTCATTCTAAACAGCCCCGTCCCTGCCTGACCAGCCTGATCCCAGACCAGTCGCCTGAAATTTCAGCAAATTGCCATAATTCTGTGGCCGGACTGTCATACAGCCTGCTTAGCCTTGGCGTCATACCGAACGAGCCGGGACAGAGGCAAGCATGTTAAATGTGGAACAAGTCGTCGAGCGGCACCTGCCGCAACTAAATAACAACAGCTGGCTGGCCAAACCGGTCAAAGGCGCGCTGAAGCATCTGCTGCATGAAGATGAGTTTCAGCGTTTTGCCGCGCAATATCCGCATCTGTTTGGTCTGGAGTTTGTCGAGCAGGTGCTGGATTATTTCGCTTTCCGCTATCAGGTGCGTGACAACGAGTTAGAACGTATTCCGGCGGCTGGTCGGGTCGTGATTATCGCCAATCACCCGATTGGCTCGCTGGACGGTCTGGCGCTGATTAAGTTAGTCAGCGATATCCGCCCTGATGTCAAAGTAGTGGCGAATCAGCTACTGAGCAGTATAGGCCCGCTGCACGACCTGCTGCTGCCGGTCAATAACATGCAAGGCAACACAGAGCGCCGGATGCTGGATAATATTGGCGCCCATCTCGCAGCAGAAGGCGCGGTGATTTTGTTTCCGGCCGGCGAAGTGTCGCGGCTCAAACCCAACGGCGTGCGCGACGGTAAATGGCACGGCGGCTTTTTACGTTTTGCCCGGGCCGCCAAAGCGCCAATCCTGCCGATTTATATCGATGCCCGCAATTCACTGCTGTTTTATGGCGCGTCGATGCTGTACAAACCGCTGTCGACTATGTTGCTGGTGCAGGAGATGTTTAAGCAAAAGCATAAACATATTGGCTTGCGCATCGGCGACATGATCCCGTACGACAGTTTTGCCCAGCCGTTGTTCGACCATAAAACTATGGTCAAAGTGTTTAAAAAACATCTGTATCGCCTCGCCAAAGACAAAACACCGCTATTAAAAACTCAGTCGGCTATCGCCCACCCGGAAGACCGGCAAATGCTGAAAAAAGCTATCAGCCAATGCCCGCGTCTCGGCGAAACTGCTGATGGCAAACAAATTTATCTGTATCAGCCGGAGCCGAGCTCCGTGCTGCTGCGCGAAATCGGCCGGTTACGTGAAATCGCTTTTCGGGCGGTCGGCGAAGGCAGCGGCAAACGCCGCGACACTGACAAATACGACAGTTATTACCAGCAGCTGATTTTATGGGACAACGACGATCTGGAAATTGTCGGTGCTTATCGATTTGCCGAAGCAGCGCCTGTCATCGCCGAACATGGTCCGCAAGGCTTGTACACAGCTTCGTTATTTCAGTTCAGTGAACAATTGCAGCCGGTGCTGGCGCAGGGACTGGAACTTGGCCGCAGTTTTGTCCAGCCGAAATACTGGGGCAAACGTAGCCTGGATTATCTGTGGTATGGCATTGGCGCCTATTTAAAACAACGGCCGCACATTCGTTATTTGTTTGGCGGCGTCAGCTTGTCCAACAGTTATCCAAAAGCTGCGCGCGATTTGCTGGTGTATTTTTACACTTTATATTTCAGCAGCGAAGATGACAGTGCCCTGCCAAACCGGCCTTATGCGCTCGACATCACCACGATGCAGCAGCTGCAGCAGCATTTTAGCGGTAACAACTACACCGAAGATTTTGTCGAGCTGAAACATTTGCTGGCGAATATGGGCCTCGCGGTACCCACTTTATATAAGCAGTACAGTGAACTGGCCGAACCCGGTGGTGTGCAGTTTTTATCTTTTGGTGTCGACCCGGAATTTGCTGATTGCATCGACGGGCTGGTGCTGGTGGATATCAGCAAAATCAAAGCAGCAATACGGGAAAGGTATCTTGGGGAAGGCTAATAAAAAACGCCGGCAGCTGCCGGGGTTTTTGATCATCTGCAGTTAAATCTGCGGCTGCTTAATCTTCGAGCCAACCAGACCGTAATAACAGATATAAACGTAACAGAATACCGGCACGATAAAGCTCAGTTGCAGGCCAATAGTATCCGCCAGCACCGCCTGTAACACTGGCACTAATGCACCACCGACAATAGCCGCACAAAGCACACCACTGCCATTACTGGTGAAGCGTCCAAGGCCTGTCACCGCCAGACTGAAAATGGTCGGGAACATAATCGAGTTGAACAGCCCCACCGCCAGCAAGGACCACATCGCCAGCGGACCACTGCCAACAATGGCCACCACCACTAACAACGCAGCAACCACGGCATTAAAGGCCAGCACTTTACCTGCTGAGATTTTTTGCATCACCGCAGCACCGATAAACCGGCCAACCATAGCGCCGCCCCAGTAATAACTTAAATAGGCTGCCGCCTGCGCTTCCGGCATGCCAGCGATATGCGGCTCGCCCATAAAGTTCACCAGATAGCTGCCAATCGACACTTCACCACCAACGTAGACAAAAATACCCAGCGCGCCCAGTACCAAATGGCTGTATTGCCAGGCAGAGCCCGGATCAGCATTTACCTTTTCATCGACATGGTGCTCAGACACTGTCGGCAGATTTAATTTGGCAAAGACTGCCGCCAGCACCAGCAATGCTGCAGCCAGCATCAGGTAAGGAACTTGTACTGCTTGCGCTTCCTGCAGTTTGTGCTCTGCAGTACCAGCGGCAGCAGTCACAGCGCCCATAATCATTAAGCCGCCAAACCAAGGGGCGATGGTAGTCCCCAGCGAGTTAAAAGCTTGCGTCATCGACAACCGGCTCGATGCGGTTTCAGCACGACCAAGCGCGGTTACATATGGGTTCGCTGCGACTTGTAGAATCGTGATGCCAGATGCCAGTACAAACAAAGCGCCTAAAAACAACGCATAGGTTTGAGTTGACGCTGCCGGATAAAACAGCACACAACCACTGGCTGCGATCAGCAGGCCAATGACAATACCGCGCTGATAACCGGCACGACGCACCAGCAAACCGGCCGGCAGCGACACCAGGAAATAGGCGCCAAAGAAACAGAACTGAATTAATGAGGCCTGGGTGTAACTCAGGTCAAACACATTTTTCAGATGCGGGATCAAAATGTCATTCAGACAAGTGATAAAACCCCAGATAAAAAACAAAAACGTCAGGCTGGTCAGGGCAAAACCATGATTCTGCCCGCTGGCGTTGGTTTGATAAGCCTCGCCGGATGGTGTGGTTACTGACATACAATTTCTCTTGTTATGGAAGTGTCTATCCTGTGCGTGACTAAAACGGCCTCAGCGGTCTCTCCCCTCTGTCAGTCAGTGCTGACGAAGCCCGCAGCCAGATTTAGCTGTTTGTACTATACGCATCAATCACCGGCTTGCAAACACTTCAGCCCAGCCATACGTATGTAAGTTTCCAACATTTTGTCGAAAATGTACCTCTTTATCCGCCAACGGCTACCACTTCAGCAAAGTTTGTTTCATATCAAACTTTGGCGCTGCAAAGCCGCTTGTTGCGGCAAAAGCTTGATCCAGCCCAAAGTTTTGCCTGCTCAGAAGCGCACAATGCCCGCAGTTAAACAAGACCTGTGTCTCTGAAGGAAAATAACATGAACACCAAACTGAACCTGTTTGCACTGGCCATGGCTGGTTTTACTACTGCCGCTTCTGCCAATATCTCTGTCAACGTTGGCGCTATTACTGTGGCACCGAACGACAGTAGCAGCTCATTAAACGTGGTGGAAAAAGTTGCCGGTTTACCAACAGGCTCCACAGCAGTCTCTGTGGACAATAACACCCAGCTGGGCCTGACCTTTGACTACAAATTCGATAAAAACTGGACAGCCGAACTGATTGCCGCCACACCTTTCAGCCATGATATCGCGGTAAAAGGCTCTGCGATTGACGGCCTGGCGATTGGTAACACCAAACACTTGCCACCAACTTTATTAGGGCAGTACCACTTTGACCTGGGCAACAGCAACTTTGACCCATTTGTTGGCGTCGGCTTGAACTACACCAAATTCTTCGACGAGTCTGCATCAGGCGCATTAAAAACTACGTTGCAGGCACTGAAAGTGACCACAGCTTCAGACGACGTCGACCTGAAGTTAAAAGCAAGCTGGGGCCTGGCGCTGCAAGCCGGTTTTAACTACAAACTGAGCGAGACCTGGGGTCTACACTTTGTCGCCACAAAAATGGATATCGACACAACAGGCGAAGTCCGCGTCAACAATAACGTGATCCAAAGCGTCGATGTGCAAATCGACCCATGGGTTTACATGGTTGGCGTGCGCTGGAGCATGTAAGCAAGAATTTATCCTGCGGCAAACAGGATGGACGCCGGCAGGCAGCCGGTGTAGCAGCAAGGACGGTGCAGAATAAGGGGGAACAAAACAGCGGCTTTGCCGCTGTTTTTATTTTAGAAAAGCAGAAGAACATCAGACTCTATTGTGAACCAGGGCCCTGCTGCAACGCCGGCAAAGTCAGCACCCGGTTTGCCGAGGCAATAGTCTCAGGCCGGTGCGCGATAATAATCCGGGTGATCTGCAATTGTTGCAATGCACCCGACACCACAGCTTCAGTCGCCATATCCAGATGACTGGTGGCTTCATCCAAAAACAGAATTTTCGGCCGCCGGTACAAAGCCCTCGCCAGCAAAATTCGCTGTTTCTGGCCACCGGATAACGCCGAGCCCATATCACCAATCAGGCTGTGATACCCCATCGGCATCCGGCTGATATCATCATGCACGGCGGCAAGTTTTGCACATTGCTGCGCCCAATCATCGTCCGGCTCGTCGGCAAAAAAGCAGATATTGTCACGGATGGAACCAGACAGCAGCTGGTCATCCTGCATCACTGCAGCAATCTGATTACGATAACAGGCTTGATTAACCTGATTAAGCGGCACACCGTCAACCCGCACTTCGCCTTGCTGCGGTGTAAACAGCCCCAGCATCAGCTTTAACAACGTGGTTTTGCCACAGCCAGAAGGCCCAACCACGGCAACAGATTCACCGGCGGCGACTTCGAGACTCACCTGCTGCAGCACCGGGGCGCCCGTGCTGCTATAGGCAAAACTTAAATTCTCCACGCTGATTTGGCCGCTGAGCACCAGCTCACGCTGCGCTCCGCTAACCTGCTTATCTTCGCGCGGGGTGGCAACAATATCCGCCAGCCGGGCAAAATGCAGATTGAGCATTTTCAACGCCAGGCCTTTATCAATCAGCCGCGACATCCGCTCCATAAACTGGCTTTTATAGGCAATAAATGCGAACAACATACCGGTACTGAAACCACCATCCAGCACCAGCAAAGCACCAAAATAAATCACCAGCACATGCTCAATACCGGTCAATAACTTATTGATATGCTGAAAACTTAAATTAAATACGCCTAACTGGATACCGCGGTTCGCAGCGGCGACATACAAATGCTGCCAGCTGGCTTCGCGTTTGGCTTCAGCGCTGAACAGCTTTAACGTCTGCATAGCGCGCACGGTTTCAATCTGATGGCTCTGCACCTGGGCCTGCGCCACGATTTGCTGTTCCGACACTTTGCGGTACTGGTGGTACATCACAAGTTGCACCACGCCGTAACAGAGCAGCGCTATCAACACAATCAGGCACAATAACGGGCTGTACCACAGCAATACTGCCAGAATTGCCAGCGCCATCAGGCCGTCGATCAGCGCTTCCATCACGCCGCTGGTCAACAATTCCCGTACTTGTTGCAACGAGCCAAAACGCGACAACACGTCACCTATCTGGCGTTTTTCGAAGTAACTCAATGGCAGGCGAATCAGGTGATGCAGCAGATTGGCCGCCATCTGAATATTCATCGCACTGTTAAAATGCAGCAAGACAAAAGCGCGCAGCACTGAGGTGCTGATCTCAAACAGCAATAACAAACCAAAACCAAGTGCCAGCACCAACAACAAACTACGGTCCGCACTGAGCAGCACATCGTCGACCACCAGCTGCAGATAATAAGGCGCGACCAGCGTAAACAGCTGCAATAACAGTGACAAAGCCAGAATCAGCCCTACCGAGCGTTTCAGCCCGCTGATGCCGGACCAAAAATCGCGCAGCCGCAGACCTTCATCGGCCGGCCTTTGGCTGAAATCCTGTGTTGGTAACAGCTCCAGCGCCACCCCGGTAAAATGTTCGGATACTTCAGCCAGGCTCAGTGTGCGCTCGCCACGGGCAGGGTCATGGATCACTGCTTTGCCACGCCGCACCGATTTCAGCACGACAAAGTGATTCATATCCCAGTGCAAAATCGCCGGCAGCTGTAACTTACCGAGCGCTTGTGGTTCGAGCTTCAAAGCGCGGCTGCTGAGTGCAAGAGTGCTGGCAAATTCGACCAAATCTTTCATGGTGCAGCCGGCAATCGAGCTGCCAAATAAAGCGCGCAGCTGCTGAATGTTTAAATGATGGCCATAAAAACCGGCTACCATGCCAAGACAGGCAATGCCGCACTCCGCCGCTTCGGACTGCAATAACAGCGGCAGCCGCTGGGCGGGCCATAACTTCAGTTGACTGGCAAGCTGACTCATCAGAATTGTCCCCGTAAGGCCAGGATCGGGTCAAACATCCACTGCCATAAATTACGTTGTTCGGTGATTAAATCGGCCTGCAACGTCATGCCGGCTTTGAGTGGTAATTCACGCTGATAGGCCTGAATGGACTGGCCGTCTAAACGCACTTTCAGCCGGTAACTCGGCTGCTGCAATGTGACTTCTGCCACTTCGGCCGGCAATAACACAGTGTTACTCAGTTCATGTACAGTGCCGCTGAATACACCAAAACGCTGAAACGGAAAGGCGTCATAGCGAATGCGCACCGGCTGGCCGGTACTAACAAAAGCGATAGCCCGCGTCGGCACATACAACACGGCTTCAAGCTCGGCATTGGCTGGCAACAGCGTCAGCGCCACTGCCCCGGCATCTAAGCTTTGGCCGGCACTGACACGTAATGCACTGACCTGCCCGTCCACTGGTGCGGTCAGCCAAATCTCCTGTTGCTGCTGTAGCTCGGTTTTTTGATTTTTTAAGGCGGAAACAGCGTTATCCAGCTGGGTGGTTTCACTTTGCTGGCGCAGCGGCAACTGGCTGAGTAAATCCTGATTTTGTTGCAGTTGTTGCTGCAGTTTCAGCTGTTCTGACTGCAGGCTTTTCTCCTGCTGTTGCAACGCCAGCAAAGCGTCTTTTTGTTTGTTGATTTCAAGGCCGGAAATATAACCGCTGCCGGATAACTTTTGTAACTGCGCCAGCTGTTGCTGGTTAATCGTCAGACGTTCACGAAAAGTCACCAGCTGCTGTGCCAGTTCGGTTAAACGGGCTTTATCATTGTCGATTTGATTCTGCAGCGCCTGTTGCTCGAGCTGATGGCGTTGCTGCAGTTGCTGCTGCTCATTGATTTTGTTCTGCAGCATCCGGTCCATTTCGGTTTGCAGGCTTTGGCTTAAATCGGTCTGACCGGCACCAATTTTACTGCTGCTCAGTTGCAGCAATGGCGTGCCGGCTTTGACCAGCTGGCCTTCCTGCACATTTAGTTGGCTGACCACGCCGCTGTTTTGCGCCTGCACCCGCACTTGCCCCTGTACCGGCAACAGCAAGCCTTGTACGGTTTCTTTACGGGTATAATCGGCACTGAGTAAAAAGCTGATGCTGAGCACTGCCATCGCCAATAACAAGCCACTCAGCCATACCAGCTGCGGCGGTCGGGTCAGGTTGATTTGGCCTTGCAGCCGTTGCTGCTGTCGGGCCAGCACTTCGGGACGAAAAATGGAAGACATCTGCTCGCTTCTATTGGAATTGTTATAGCGCGTCACGGCTTAGCAGCCAGCTTAAAACGAAGCTATAGCCTAACGCAACCGGCAATAGACGGCAGCAGATTTGCTCATTCAGCCTTGGAAATAAAAAAACCAGCCGAAGCTGGTTTTTTTAGAAAGTCGGCAAGGTCAGCGGATTAACCCAACCAAACCCGCGCATTGCGGAACATGCGCAGCCATGGGCTGTCTTCCAGCCACTCGTCCGGATGCCAGCTGTTGCTGACGGCGCGGAACACGCGCTCAGGGTGCGGCATCATAATAGTGACACGACCATCTGTGGTGGTCAGTGCCGTAATACCATTGGCAGAACCGTTCGGGTTAGCCGGATACTGGGTGGTGACCTGACCATAGTTGTCGACAAAACGCAGCGCGATAGTGCCGCTTTGCTCGGCTGCCGCTAAGGCTTGTGCGCTTGCAAACTCGGTATGGCCTTCGCCGTGTGAAACGGCGATTGGCATCCGTGAACCAGCCATGCCCGCGAACAGTAATGACGGGTTCTGCTGCACTTCGACCAGGCTGAAGCGGGCTTCAAAACGCTCTGATTTGTTGCGGACAAACCGTGGCCATAAATCAGCGCCTGGGATCAGCGATTTCAGGTTCGACACCATCTGACAGCCGTTACAAACGCCGAGTGTGAAAGTCGACTCACGCTCGAAGAACTGGCTGAATTCACGCCGCGCCTGCTCGTTAAACAGAATGGATTTGGCCCAGCCTTCACCGGCGCCTAATACGTCACCGTAGCTAAAACCACCACAAGCCACTAAGCCATTAAACTCTTCCAGGCTACGACGGCCACTTAAAATGTCGCTCATATGCACGTCGACGGCAGTAAAACCAGCCCGGTTAAAGGCGGCCGCCATTTCGACGTGCGAGTTAACGCCCTGCTCGCGCAGCACCGCCACTTTTGGCTTGGCACCTTTTAAAATATAAGGCGCTGCGACGTCTTCGTTCAGGTCAAAACTCAGTTTGACGTTCAGGCCCGGGTCTTGCTGGTCCGCTTTGGCGGCATGTTCCTGCGCAGCACAGGCCGGATTGTCGCGGCGTGCCTGCATCTGATAAGTAGTTTCCGCCCAGATACAACGCAGACGGGTGCGGCTGTCGCTGTAAATCACGTCATTGCCACGACGAACCGTTAATTCATCACTGTTGCTGACGGCACCCAGCACATAGCTGTTAGCGGCTAAGCTGTGTTTTGCCAGCACTTGTTGCACATAAGCCAGCTCGCTGTCAGCAACCTGAATGACAGCTCCCAACTCTTCACTGAACAGTACTGCCAGGTTGTCATTCCCTAAAGCGCTGACATCAACATTCCAGCCGGCTTTACCAGCAAACGCCATTTCCGCCAGTGTCACCAGCAAACCACCGTCGGAGCGGTCATGGTAGGCCAGCAGTTTTTGCTCGTGGGTTAACTGCTGCATGGCGTTAAAGAAATTCGCCAGCAGCTCTGGTGAGGCGAGGTCTGGCGTCGTTTGACCCAGCTGTTTGTATACCTGCGCCAGGCAAGATGCGCCTAAACGGTTTTCGCCCTGACCTAAATCAATCAGCAGCATAGAGCTTGCGCCTTTGTCGGTGCGCAGCTGTGGCGTCACGGTTTTGCGCACGTCTTCAACGCGGGCAAAAGCGGTGATCACCAGCGACATTGGCGCTGTGACGGCTTTGTCTTCGCCGTTATCCTGCCACTTGGTTTTCATCGACATTGAGTCTTTACCTACCGGAATGGTAATACCCAGCGCCGGACACAGCTCTTCGCCGATGGCCTTCACCGCCTGATACAGGCCCGCGTCTTCGCCCGGGTGACCGGCTGCGGCCATCCAGTTCGCAGATAACTTGATGCGTTTTAAATCGCCGATATCAGTTGCGGCGATGTTGGTGATGGCTTCCGCCACCGCCAGGCGTGCCGATGCGCCGAAGTCTAACAGCGCAACCGGCGTACGTTCGCCCATCGACATGGCTTCACCGTGATAAGTATCAAGGGCTGCAGTCGTGACAGCACAGTTCGCCACAGGTACCTGCCAAGGGCCAACCATCTGGTCACGTGCCACCATACCGGTGACAGAACGGTCGCCGATGCTGATCAGGAACGTCTTTTCCGCAATAGTTGGTAAACGTAACAAGCGTTCAGTCGCATCTTTGATGCTAACACCAGCGAGCTCCAGCGCCTTACCGCTGCTTTGTTTGGATTGCACATCACGGTGCATTTTTGGCGCTTTGCCCAGTAACACAGACAGCGGCAGGTCAATCGGCGTATTACCAAAATGAGTGTCAGACAGTGTCAGATGCTGCTCTGCCGTCGCTTCACCGACCACCGCATAAGGTGCGCGCTCACGTTTACAGATTTGCTCAAACACCGGCATTTTGTCAGCCGGAATGGCCATCACGTAACGCTCTTGCGACTCGTTACACCAGATCTCTAACGGTGACATACCTGGTTCGTCATTTGGGACGTTGCGCAGTTCAAACTTGCCGCCCACACCACCGTCGTTGACCAGTTCAGGGAAGGCATTGGATAAACCACCGGCGCCAACGTCGTGGATAAACACAATCGGGTTGTCCGCGCCTAACTGCCAGCAGCGGTCGATCACTTCCTGACAACGGCGTTCGATTTCCGGGTTTTCGCGCTGTACAGAGGCGAAATCCAAATCTTCGGCCGACTGGCCAGACGCCATAGAAGACGCGGCACCACCACCGAGACCGATATTCATCGCCGGGCCGCCGAGGACGACTAACTTGGCGCCAACCGGTAAATCACCTTTTTGTACGTGCTCAGCGCGGATATTGCCAAGACCACCGGCAATCATGATTGGTTTGTGGTAACCACGGATTTCTTCACCGTTATGGCTTGGCACCTGCTCTTCATAAGTACGGAAATAACCGAGAATATTCGGCCGGCCGAATTCGTTGTTAAAAGCGGCACCACCGAGCGGGCCTTCGGTCATGATGTCCAGTGCCGACACGATACGGCCTGGTTTGCCAAAATCGGTTTCCCACGGCTGTTCAAAGCCCGGAATACGTAAGTTTGATACGGAGAAGCCAACCAAACCGGCTTTTGGTTTAGAGCCGACACCCGTCGCGCCTTCGTCACGAATTTCACCACCAGAACCCGTCGCAGCACCCGGGAATGGCGAAATGGCCGTTGGGTGGTTGTGGGTTTCGACTTTCATCAGCACATGGATATCTTCGTGATGGTACTGATATTCCTGCGTATCAGGCTTTGGAAAGAACCGGCCGGCTTTAGAGCCTTCCATCACCGCTGCGTTGTCTTTGTAGGCTGACAATACATGGTCCGGTGTTTTTTCCATGGTGTTTTTAATCATTTTAAACAGCGACTTTGGCTGTTTCTCGCCGTCGATGGTCCAGTCGGCGTTAAAAATCTTGTGGCGGCAATGCTCAGAGTTGGCCTGCGCAAACATATACAGTTCGATGTCGTTCGGATTGCGACCAAGCGCGGTAAAGTTGCTGAACAGATAATCGATTTCATCATCGGCCAGGGCCAGGCCCATGCGGATATTGGCTTCAACCAAGGCTTCACGGCCACCGGTCAGAATATCCACTGAAGATAATGGTGCCGGCTCGGCTTTGCGGAATAACGCCTGCGCTTGTTGCAGTTCCGTAAATACCACTTCCATCATGCGGTCATGCAGCAGCGCAGCTACTTGTTGCTGCTCTGTCGCCGTCAGTGCGCGTGTGCTCGTCAGGTAATAAGCCACACCGCGTTCTAAGCGTAAGACTTTGCCAAGGCCACAGTTGTGGGCGATGTCCGTGGCTTTGGATGACCAGGGTGAAATAGTGCCTGGGCGTGGCGTGACCAGCAATAACTGACCTGCCGGCTGGTGTGTGGCCAGTGTAGGTCCGTAAGTCAGCAGTTTTTCCAGCGTGTTGTGCTCGTCAGCGCTCAGGCTGTCGCTCACATCGGCAAAATGCATAAATTCGGCGTAAACATCGCTGACAGGCAGTTGGGCCTGGGCACACAGATCGATGATTTTCTGAACTCGGAACTCGGACAGTGCAGCTGCACCACGCAGGATTAACATAGATTTTTTTCCCGTGGGTTGGTCGTGGACGCCCGAGTTCCTGGCCTGGCTGGCCGGCCTGGAGATGGACCTGACGCCGGATCGCTT
>CAMLRA010000053.1 GCA_946482325.1 uncultured Chromatiaceae bacterium
GGTCGTTGCTGATGCCATGGCTGTCAAACGACACCGGGTAAACACCCCGATACAACGCCATCTTGTTTAACGTTTTCACATGGCGCGATAACGCATAAATCGGGTGCGACGAGGTGATGCGTGACATCAGTTTGGCGGTGTAGCCAGATTCGGTCAGCGCGATAATCGCTTTAATGCCCGCCAGATGGTTTGCCGCGTACATCGCGGACAAAGCGATAGTCTCGCTGATTTCAGTAAAAGTCACGTCCATCCGGTGTTTAGATGACAACACTTTCGGATGTTTCTCGGCGCCGTCACAAACCCGGCCCATGGCTTTGACTGTTTCAGTCGGATACTTGCCTGCCGCAGTTTCGGCAGACAACATCACGGCATCAGTGCCATCGAGTACTGCGTTTGCCACGTCCATCACTTCAGCGCGGGTTGGCATCGGGTTTTCAATCATGCTTTCCATCATTTGCGTCGCCGTGATCACAACACGGTTTAGCTGACGGGAGCGGGCGATAATACGTTTTTGTTGACCAACCAGCTCGGCATCGCCAATTTCTACGCCTAAGTCACCACGGGCAACCATCACGGCATCAGAGGCGCGAATGATATCGTCCAGCGTTTCGTCATCAGCCACAGCTTCGGCACGCTCTACCTTTGACACAATTAAGGCTTCAGAACCAGCTGCGCGAGCCAGCTGACGCGCTAAACGTAAATCATCACCGGTGCGCGGGAAAGATACCGCCAGATAATCCACATCAATATCGGCAGCAAGTGCGATATCGTTTTTATCTTTATCCGTCAGCGCCGGTGCCGATAAACCACCGCCTTGACGGTTAATGCCTTTGTTGTTGCTGAGCTTACCGCCGACTGTCACCTTAGTGACAATCCGGCTGCCTTCAACATGAGACACCACCAGTTGGATACGGCCGTCGTCTAGCAACAGCAAGTCACCCGGGAACACATCACCCGGCAACTCTTTATAGTCGATGCCAACCTGAGTTTCATCGCCCAGACCTTTACCGAGCGCAGCATCCAACACATAGTCCTGGCCTTCGGCCAGTTCAACACTATTGTTTTTAAAAGTGGAAACGCGAATTTTCGGGCCCTGCAGATCACCTAAAATAGCGACATGAGCGTTACAAGCCGCAGCTGCAGCGCGCACCATGGCCGCGCGTTGTTTGTGATCATCGGCCGTGCCGTGAGAGAAGTTAAAACGAAAAACTGAGGCGCCGGCCTGAATTAATTTTTCAATGGCGACCTGGGTGTTAGTGGCTGGACCTAGCGTGGCGACTATTTTGGTTCTTCTTGGCATTGGCAACTCCTGCCTGTTGATTGGCAAAAACCGGGCGGGTGCCCGGTTCGAACTGCATTAGTTTAATGTAATTAAATTACAGAATATAGCGAGCATCTGAAAAAAAACTACAAATTTGACCACTTAACTGCTCCGATCAGCTATGAAAATCCTTTTTATCAAAGCGCGAGCCACGCAAACTGTCTTTTACTTTCTTCAGATTTTCCCGGAACTTAGTGCCGCGGCGCAGCGTGAAACCGGTGGCGAGAATATCAATCAGCACGAGTTGGGCAACCCGGGATGCCATCGGCATATACATATCGGTGTCTTCCGGCACATCCAGTGACAGCACTAAAGTACATTCTTTCGCAAGCGGGCTGTCATACGCGGTGATCCCGATGACTGTGGCATCGTTCTCGCGCGCAATCGCGGCGATATCACACAGGTTTTTCGTGCGCCCGGTATGAGAAATACACACGACCACATCGCCTTCAGCGCTATTAATGGCGCTCATCCGTTGCATGACGATATCGTCAAAACAGACGACCGGCACGTTGAAGCGAAAGAACTTATTTTGCGCATCATGGGCAACCGAAGCGGAAGCACCAAGACCAAAAAAGGAGATTTTTTTCGCTTGCGTCAGCACATCAACAGCCCGGTTGACGGTTTGAATGTCGACGTTTTGCCGCGCAGCGTCTAACGCCGCCATGGTGGATTCAAAAATTTTGGCGGTATAAGCCTCAGGACCGTCATCTTCTTCTACGTGGCGGTTCACATAGGGAGTGCCGTTGGCCAAGCTTTGTGCCAGGTGCAGTTTAAAATCCGGAAAGCCTTTAGTATCGAGGCGACGGCAAAAGCGGTTAACGGTCGGTTCAGACACATCGGCCATTTTGGCCAGTGCCGCAATACTGCTGTGAATAGTCGTTTGCGGGTTGGCCAGGATCACATCTGCCACTTTACGCTCAGACTTACTAAAGCTGTTGACACTGTTGACGATTTTTTCCAGCACATTCATCCGCTTTTACCTGCTTGTTATGAGACCTGCGACGGCAGGTTGATGTAATATTATCTGTAGACTGACAAAGCCGGCTACATCAAAAGTGCTAAATTTACCACACTCTGGATGATAGTTGTCAAAGACTGCCTGATGGCAACCGGCGCGTCAAAATCTTTAGTTATTGTGTAATTTAATTACATCTTATTAGGTTTACAAGCGCTTTTCAGTCGGCTAGTATGCGGCTAAGTGTTGTAAAATTACATCTATTCAAGGGTCATTTGCATGACAGCAACAGCACAATCAAACAAAGCCTGCGATTTAATTCTGTTTGGCACCAAAGGCGACCTGGCGCGCCGTAAGTTG
The DNA here is from genome assembly GCA_946482325.1 of uncultured Chromatiaceae bacterium. The sequence continues at coordinate 2,640 of CAMLRA010000053.1, forward strand.
TTACCCGCTTTATACCAACTGGAACGCGCCGGCCTGTTACATCCGGATTCGCGCATTATCGGGGTTGCCCGTGATGCCATGAACCTCGCGGACTACGTCGAGTTAGTTGAAACCAACTTACACAAATTTATCAAAGAATCGATTGAAGCAGATGTCTGGCAGCGACTGCAGTCCAAACTGCTGTATGTGCAGATAGATCTGTCAAAAGAAGCAGATTATCTGCAGTTAAAAGAAGTCACGAACCCGGCCAAACGTATTCCGGTCAGTTATTTCGCTACAGCACCATCATTATTCGGCAACATCTGTAAAGGTCTTGATTCAGCCGGTCTTTCTGCGGAGCCTTCCCGTGTCGTGCTGGAAAAACCAATTGGCCATTGTCTGGAATCGTCCAAAGTCATCAATGACGAAGTAGCACGTTATTTCAAAGAATCGCAAATTTACCGCATCGACCACTATTTAGGTAAAGAGACAGTACTGAATCTGTTAGCGCTGCGCTTTGCCAATGCCATTTTCGCCTCGAACTGGGACCACAATGCCATTGACCATGTGCAAATTTCTGTGGCCGAAGAGGTTGGGGTCGAAGGCCGTTGGGGTTATTACGACGACGCCGGTCAAATGCGCGACATGGTGCAAAACCACTTATTACAAGTACTTTCGCTGATTGCGATGGAACCACCAGCGCGCCTCGATGCAGACAGCATCCGCGACGAAAAACTGAAAGTATTAAAAGCGCTGCGGCCGATTAATCTGCAAAACGTGCAGGAAAAAACCGTGCGTGGCCAATATGCTGCCGGTTTTGTCGGTGGTAAAGCGGTACCGGGTTATCTGGAAGAAGAAGACGCAAGGCCAAACAGTAAAACCGAAACTTTTGTCGCGATTAAAGTCGATATCGACAACTGGCGCTGGGCCGGCGTGCCGTTTTACCTGCGTACCGGCAAACGCATGCCAAATAAAGTATCAGAAGTGGTGATTTGCTTTAAGCCGCAGCCACACAATATTTTCCATGAAACTTATAAACAGTTGCCGGCGAATAAACTGATCATTCGCTTACAGCCGGATGAAGGTGTCGAAATCCAGATCATGAACAAAATCCCAGGTCTGGGTGAAACTATGCAGTTACAGCAAAGCAAACTGGATTTAAGTTTCGACGAAACTTTCCAGTCACAGCGTATCGCGGATGCTTACGAGCGTTTGTTGTTAGAAGCGATGTTGGGCAACCAATATTTGTTTGTGCGCCGTGATGAAGTGGAACAGGCCTGGAAGTGGGTCGACGGTATTCTCGACGCCTGGCGCGTCAATAACGAGCCACCCAAAGCCTACCAGGCTGGTACCTGGGGCCCGGTTGCAGCGATCTCTCTATTGGCGCGCGACGACCGCAACTGGGACGAATAACATGCAACTGCAGCAATTTTCTGACTCACAAGCGCTGAACGCGGCTTTTGCCTTAGAGATCAGCGCGAAGCTGCAGCAAGCGATCGATGAACGCGGTGCAGCGGTATTTGTTGTGTCCGGTGGCCGTACCCCTTTGCCCCTGTTTCAGACGCTGGCGAACACAGATTTAGACTGGTCAAAAGTCACCATCACGCTGGCAGATGATCGTTATCTACCGGACGATGCGCCAGACAGCAATGAGCGGCTGGTGAAATCTGCGTTATTGCAGCACAAAGCTGCCGCAGCGACATTTGTCAGCCTGTATGCACCGGCTGATAGCGCTGAAGCAGCTGTGCCTGAACTGTTAGCGCGGGTTCGGGACTTACCACGGTTTGATGTAGTGATTCTGGGGATGGGCGAAGACGGTCATACCGCATCGTTATTTCCGTGCAGTAAAGAACTGGCGGCCGGCCTTGCCGACGATGCTACTGATTTACTGGCGACCAATCCAACGACTGCACCCTATCAGCGCATCAGCTTCAGCAAGCAACGGCTGGCGCAAGGACGGGCGATTTATTTGCATCTGGTTGGCAGCAAAAAATTACAGGTACTGCAGCAAGCTGCTGCCGGCACTGATGTGGCAGCCATGCCAATCCGTGCTTTTATTCAGCTGACAGATCCAGAGTTGTCAGTTATGTACGCAGATCAATAGAGGTTTATATGCACCCGGTCATACAACAGGTTACAGAACGGATTTTAGCGCGCAGTGAAAAAAGTCGGGCTATTTATCTGCAACGGATGGAAAAAGCCCGGCGTAAAGGCCCGCATCGCGGAGCCTTAGCCTGCGGTAATCTGGCGCATGGTTTTGCTGCCTGTAGTGCACAGGAAAAAACAGACCTGCGCAGTCTGACCAAAGCCAATATCGGTATTATTTCCAGCTATAACGACATGTTGTCAGCCCACCAGCCGTATGAAACGTATCCGGCGCTGATTAAACAAGCCTGTGCTGAAGTTGGGAGTGTCGCGCAGTTTGCCGGTGGTGTACCGGCGATGTGTGACGGTGTGACCCAGGGCCAGCCTGGCATGGAGCTTAGTTTGCTCAGCCGTGACATCATTGCGATGTCAGCAGCTGTTGGTCTGTCACACAATATGTTTGACGGCGCCATGATGCTGGGGATCTGCGACAAAATCGTCCCGGGTTTATTGATGGCAGCCTTGAGCTTTGGCCATCTGCCGTTTGTATTCGTACCGGCCGGGCCAATGCCATCCGGTATTCCGAATAAAGAAAAAGCCCGGGTGCGCCAGCTTTATGCAGAAGGTAAAGTCGGCAAAGAAGAGCTGCTGGATTCAGAAGCTAAATCGTATCACGCACCGGGCACCTGTACTTTCTACGGCACGGCCAACTCAAACCAGTTAGTGGTCGAGATGATGGGGCTGCATTTACCCGGTTCGTCTTTTGTCAATCCAGGCACTGAATTACGTGATGCCCTGACCAAAGCGGCTGCACGCCAGGTTACCCGCCTGACCGACTTAGGCGCAAACTACACGCCAATCGGCCAAATCGTCGATGTCAAAGCCGTAGTCAACGGCATTGTTGGTCTGTTGGCCACCGGTGGTTCTACCAACCATACCATGCACTTAGTTGCAGTAGCCCGCAGCGCTGGTTTCATCGTCAACTGGGACGATTTTGAAGATTTGTCTAAAGCCACACCATTACTGGCCAAAATTTATCCAAACGGCGAAGCCGATGTAAACCACTTCCATCAGGCCGGTGGTATGGCAGTGCTCATTCGCGAACTATTAGACGCTGGTTTAGTACACGAAGACGTGCACACTGTGGCTGGTTTTGGTCTGCGTCGTTACACCCAGGTTCCAGAGCTGCAAAACGGCGAGCTGGTGTGGGTCGATGGCCCGGCTAAATCGCTGGACGATAAAGTCATTTCATCCGTCGCCAAGCCATTCAAAGCCACCGGCGGCGTGCATGTATTAGCCGGCAACATCGGCCGGGGTGTGATCAAAACTTCATCACTGCGTGAAGGCACTGATATCGTTGAAGCCCCTGCGGTGGTGTTCAGCGACCAGCACCAGCTTGATGCGGCCTTTAAAGCCGGTACGCTGAATAAAGATTGTGTGGTGGTCGTGCGCTTCCAGGGACCCAAAGCCTGTGGCATGCCAGAACTGCACAAATTAACACCGCCGCTTGGCGTATTACAGGACCGCGGTTTCAAAGTGGCGCTGGTCACCGACGGCCGCATGTCCGGCGCGTCCGGTAAAGTGCCGGCGGCTATCCATGTCACCCCGGAAGCTATCGAAGGCGGCCCGATCGCCCGTATTCAGGATGGCGATATGATCCGTGTCAACGCACAAACCGGCGAACTACAAGTGCTGGTCGATGCAGCGGAGTTTAACGCCCGGCCACTCGCCACCTGTGACATGTCAGAAAGTTATTACGGCATGGGCCGTGAAATTTTCGGTGGCCTGCGTACAGTGCTGACCGGTGCTGAACAAGGGGCCTGCAGTCTGTTTACCACTGAGGAGCATCTCAATGGCTAACGCTGCAATCCGCTTCGCCATAGTCGCAGACATTGGCGGTACCAATGCACGTTTTAGCCGGGTCGATTTGACCACGCTGGAACTCGACAAAGTCGTCGTGTATCCCTGTGCCGACTTCGCCACTCTGGCGTTAGCGCTGCAGTACTACCGCGAACAACAAGGCCTGACTGACATTGCGCATGTAGCCGTGGCCATTGCCTGTCCGGTCACCGGTGATTTTGTCAAAATGACCAACTTCCACTGGGAGTTTTCCATCGCGCAAATCAAAGCTGAGCTGGCCCTGGCTGAATTCATCGTGTTAAACGATTTCACCGCTGTGGCGATGTCGCTGCCGGCTATTCGTGATTCTGAACTGGTCAAAACCGGCGCCGGCGAGCGTGATTTGACCAAACCTATGGCCGTGCTTGGTGCTGGTACCGGTTTAGGTGTGGCGCACTTAATCCCAACGCCACAGGGTTATATCCCGTTGCCGGGAGAGGGCGGACATACTGACTGGACAGCGCAGAACGAGCAGGAATGGTTTATCCAACGTTATTTGGCAGCCCATTATGGCCATGTATCGCCGGAGCGGCTGTTGTCAGGCCCTGGCCTGGAAAGTTTGTATCTGGCGCTTGCTGCCTATCAGCAGCTGGATGTGCCGGCAAAAACTGCCGCAGAGATTGGTCAACAAGCGCTCGATGGCAACTGTGCTTTAAGTCAGGCTGTTGTCGCACAATTTTTTGCTTCACTGGGCAGTCTGGCCGGTGATTTGGCGCTGACTTTGAGTACCTTCGGCGGGGTTTATGTCGCAGGCGGTATTACGCCAAAACTTTTGCCTTTGCTGGAACAAAGCGAGTTTCGCAACAGATTTGAAGCCAAAGGGCGCTTTGCTGCGTTCAACCGGCAAATCGCAACTTACATCGTCACTGCAGAGCAACCGGGCTTACTCGGCTGTGCAGTTTATTTAAAACAAAAATTGGCGGGCTGATTATGTCGTTTTCAAACTGGCAGTTACAACCAGACACCTTATTTGCACAAGGCCCGGTTGTTCCGGTGATCGTGATTAAAGATTTGGCTACGGCCGTACCGATGGCGAAGGCGCTGTTGGCCGGTGGCATTAAAGTGCTGGAAGTGACTTTGCGCACTCCGGTCGCGCTGGAAGCTATTGCTTTGTTATCGAAAGAAGTACCGGACGCTATCGTCGGAGCAGGCACAGTCACCACCGCAGATCAGTTGCAAAAAGTGGTTGAAGCCGGTGCAAAATTTGCCATCAGCCCGGGCCTGACCCGTGAATTGCTGGTGGCCGGTAAAGAAGCGCCAATTCCGTTGATTCCGGGCATTGCGTCGATTTCAGAACTGATGGAAGGCACAGGTTTGGGCTATACCCACTTTAAATTCTTCCCGGCGGAAGCCGCAGGTGGCGTGAAGACACTGAAGTCTATTCATGGTCCATTTTCTGATATCCGTTTCTGTCCAACCGGTGGTATCAACGAGAAAAACTTCCTTGAGTATCTGGCGTTACCAAACGTGCGTTGTGTTGGCGGTAGCTGGATTGTGCCGGATGACGCTATTGTCGCCGGTGACTGGGATCGTATTACTCAGCTGTGCAAAGACGCAGTGGCAAAAGCGCAGGCTTAATTGCCCTTTGCGCACGAAAAAACCGGCGGTTGCCGGTTTTTTTTATTTTCATGTCCGGAAACAATTATCAGACTGAAAAAGTAGCCTTGAGCTGTAATAAAGCCTCATCCAATACCTGCCACAAACGTGGGTCGGCGCATTGGCTGATGTTCACCCGCATAAACCGGTCGGCATCTGGCCATTGGCTAAAATTTGGGCCTGGTGCCAGCACAACTTGGGCCCTGGCGGCGAGGGCAGTCAGCACCCGGCTGCTGATGCCTGTCGGCAGTTGCAGCCACAGTGCAAAACCAGCCTCAGGTACAAACCATGGCACAATGTCGCGTTTGGCAAATTCCGCAATAACATCACGACGCAAAGTATCAAGACGCTGCTGAAGTTGCTTCAGATGGCGGCGGTAGCTGCCGCTGGTCAGCACCTGATACACCACCCGTTCCACAGTAGCCGGCGTTGACGTGCTGCTGATGAGTTTTAGATCAGTCATTGACGCAATCAGTGCCGGCGACGCCGCGATATAGCCCACCCGTAAATCAGCCGAAATGGTTTTTGACAAACTGCCAAGATAAACGCCCTCCTGCAAGCCGGTCAGGCTGGCATAACGCAGCGCTGGTTGTTGCTCAAAATCGGCGTAAATATCATCTTCAATCAACAGCACCTGATGCTGCTTCAATAACGACAATACCTGCACCGCTTTGGGCGGGCTGACACAAGTGCCGACCGGATTGGACAGTACTGAATTGGTCAGATAAGCGCGTACTTTGTGGGAGCTCAGCAGGGCGCTCAGCGCTGGCAAATCCGGGCCGTCGGTACAGCGGGGCAGGTACAGCAGCTCCAGCTGATGCAACCGCAGCATCGCCTGAAAGTTATAAAAACCCGGGTCATCGACAATCACTTTATCGCCGGGCTTTAACAACAAACGCAGCACCAAATCCAGCGCATGGGTCGCGCTGTGGGTTAATAACAGCTGCTGCGGCGTCAACACAATACGCAGTTCCGCCAGCCGGTTCACCAGATATTGCCGCAGCGGCAGATAACCCTGTGCCGGCCCGTAATCGGTCAACACCTGTTCTTGCCGGGCAATTTCTTTTAAGGCAGCTCTTACCTCTTGTTGTGGCAAAAAATCCGGTGTTAACCAGCCGGCAGCCGGCTTCAGCCAATTCGCTTCGCGCTGCAGCGTCTGGTGCATCAGCGCCACTTCACCGGCAAGCTCACTGGGGCTGCTGTTGTCCTGCAGCTGCAGTGCCGGATTACGCCTGGCGACAAACACACCGCTGCCGGGCCGGCTTGATACTAACCCTTCGGCATTGAGTCGCTCGTACACATCGGCCACGGTAAATTTACTGATGCCCAAATGCGCCGCCAGTGCACGAACGGAGGGCAGGCGAGCGCCGGCCGGCCAGCGGCCTTGTTGGATCTGCTGTTTGCTCTGCTGTAACAACTGTTGGGTCAGGCCAAGAGCTGCTGCACTGTCCAGCTGAAAATCTTGTAGCACCACCTGCATGGTTTTTTCTCCTGGCTGTTGTTGACTGTCATGGCAAAACAATCAGTACAGTTTGAAAATATCATTGACAACCGTCCTGAGTGTACAGGTATTTCTGCGTTATTGTCAGTCGCAGATCAGATTACAGGTGCAAAGCAGGGAGTTTTGATGACAGAGCAGGTTTTGCCAAAGGATACCGTTAACACTCAGGCGCTATCGCCAATGGCGATGGCCTATGTATGGGGCTTAAGCGGCGTGCTGATGTTTTCCGGCGGCTTGGTCGCCACGCGGATGGCCGTGCTGGAGCTGCCGCCAGTGTTTGTTGGCGCTGGCCGCGCGGCAGTTGCCGGCATTTTAAGCATGCTGTTGTTGGGTGTCTTAAAGCAACAGTTGCCAGCACGGCGCTACTGGCCGGGTTTGTTGGTGGTTGCTGTTGGCGCTGTGTTCGCGTATCCGCTGTTGTCTGCGCTGGCACTGCAGTGGACTGATGCCAGCCACGCCACCTTAGTCACGGCGTTGATGCCGCTTTTTACCGCGATCTTCGGCGCCTGGCTCAGCGCTCAGGTGCCAAGGTTTGGTTTTTGGCTGTTTGCCTGCGCCGGAGCGCTGTTGGTACTGGGTTATAGCCTGGCCCAGCATCATATCAACAGCCTGGCGCTGGCTGATGCTTTGCTGTTATTCGCTTGTCTTTGTTGTGGTCTCGCCTATGCCAAGGGCGCCATGCTGGCGAAATCACTTGGCAGCTGGCAGGTGATTTGCTGGGCGCTGGTGCTATCCCTGCCACTGTCATTGCCTTTGACTTTGTTCCAGCTACCGGCTATCTCAGCTCAGACTGTCTCGCTGTCTGCCTGGCTTGGTTTTGCTTATCTGGCGGTCTTTTCGATGTTTCTTGGTTTTTTTGCCTGGTACCGCGGCCTGTCGTTAGGCGGGGTGGCGCAGATCAGTCAGCTGCAGCAACTGAGCCCGTTTCTTGGCTTGGGCTGGGCCACGATTTGTCTTGGCGAACCAATCAGTGCGCTGCAGTTTGGTATCGCCGCACTGGTGGTGCTGTGCATTGTGCTCGGACGTCGCTTTGGGTAATGACACTTTGGTGAACTCTACTTTCTGCCACATGCCGGCGTAGCAAAAATTTGGGTTAGCCGCTATAATAGCGCGCTTTTTGTCCCGGCCATGCGCCGGGCTTTTTTTGCTAACACGCTAACGGGCCCGCTCGGCCAACAGGAACCCCTGACTGTGATCTCTACTGCCAATATTACGATGCAATTCGGCGCTAAGCCGCTGTTTGAAAACATTTCGGTTAAATTCGGTCAAGGTAACCGCTATGGCCTGATCGGCGCCAACGGCTGTGGTAAATCCACTTTTATGAAGATCCTGAGCCGTGAGCTGGACCCGTCCGCCGGCATCGTGATGGTTGAGCCGAATATGCGCGTGGCCAAGTTGCACCAGGACCAGTTCGCCTTTGAACAATATAGCGTCATTGATACCGTGATTATGGGCCATGCTGAGCTGTGGCAGGTGAAGGCCGAACGTGATCGCATTTATGCTATTCCTGACATGTCAGAAGAAGACGGCATGAAGGTCGCAGACCTCGAAGTTGCCTTCGGTGAAATGGACGGCTACACCGCAGAATCTCGCGCCGGTGAATTGTTATTAGGCGTTGGCATTCCGGTTGAGCAACATTATGGCCCGATGTCTGCCGTGGCCCCGGGCTGGAAACTGCGGGTGTTACTGGCCCAGGTACTGTTTGCTGATCCGGAAATTATGCTGTTGGACGAACCGACCAACAACTTAGATATCAATACTATCCGCTGGCTGGAAGACACCCTGGCCGAGCGTAACAGTACCATGATCATCATCTCGCACGACCGCCACTTCTTAAACAGCGTCTGTACTCACATGGCCGACCTGGATTACGGTGAGCTGCGCTTATATCCGGGCAATTACGATGAATATATGCTGGCTGCGATGCAGGCGCGCGAGCGTCTGATGTCAGACAACGCCAAGAAAAAAGCCCAGATTGATGAATTAAAAGCCTTCGTTGCGCGTTTCTCGGCCAACGCCTCAAAAGCCCGTCAGGCAACCTCACGCGCCAAGCAAATGGACAAAATCAAGCTGGAAGAAGTGAAAGCCTCCAGCCGGGTCAACCCATTTATCCGCTTTGAGCAGCAAAAACAACTGTACCGGTTGGCGCTGGAAGTTGAAGGTCTGAGCAAAGGCTTCGACAACACTCCGGTGTTGAAAAATGTCAGCATGATGATTGAAGTCGGGGAAAAAGTGGCCATCCTCGGCGCCAACGGTATCGGTAAGACCACGTTGCTGAAGTGTCTGGTCGGTGAATATCCGGTCGATGGCGGCCTGGTGAAATGGTCAGAAAACGTCAATATCGGTTATTACGCGCAGGACCACGAATACGAGTTCGCCGGAGACATGAAAGAGATGACGTTGTTTGACTGGATGTCGTACTGGAAACAACCTTCAGATGACGAGCAGGCAGTACGCGGTATTCTCGGCCGCCTGTTATTCAGCCAGGACGATATCAAGAAAAAAGTCAAAGTACTGTCCGGTGGTGAAAAAGGTCGGATGTTGTTTGGTAAGCTGATGCTGCAGCGGCCAAATATTCTGATCATGGACGAACCAACCAACCACCTGGATATGGAATCGATTGAATCGCTGAATATGGCACTGGAGTTGTTTAAAGGCACCCTGTTATTCGTCAGTCACGACCGCGAATTCGTCTCATCGCTGGCGACGCGCATTATTGAGATCACCGATCGTGACGTGCGTAACTTCGTTGGTAGTTACGACGATTATCTGGCGCAACAACTGGCACTGGCGTAATTTCTTCAGCTCTGCTCAATCTAAAAAGCACCTTCGGGTGCTTTTTTTCTGCCCGTTAACTGCCTTTGCATGAATTATCCGGCTTTCTTAATCCATTTACTTGTTTAGGGGCTTTTCACGGTCAATGCCTTGTCTTAGGATGGTTCTTCAATAATAAGAAGTCGGGGAACCTCATGTTTTTTAATCGTGCGCTGAAAGAAGAAAACCAACAACTCAGAGAGCAGCTCAAAGAAGCACAACGTCAGGCCAGGGACAGTACACAACATTTAGAGCAACAGCTGGCCCAGCTCGAACTACAGGTTCAGCAGCACGCGGCAACTCAGCAGCAAAACCAGTGGCAGGAAGTACAACTGAATGGCAGCGAAGTGCTGGATGCGATCCGTCAAAGCTTAAGCCGCCATGCTGACGACCTGATTGCCGAGCGCACCGCACTGGCCAAACTAGAAGATATTTTTGGTCAGACACAAAGTGCCATTCGCACGCTGGAAGACCGTGCTGTACAAATCACCGATCACGCGAATCAAAGTGCGGCCACAGCAGCAGTGCTCGATGGCACCGCCAGTTCCATCAATCAGTTAATCTCCAGCATTCAGGAAATTTCCGACCAAACCAACTTACTGGCACTCAATGCGGCGATTGAAGCAGCGCGCGCAGGTGAAGCGGGGCGCGGATTTGCTGTGGTGGCCGATGAAGTCCGCCAGCTCGCTGGTAAAGCTAATGAAGCCAGTAAACAAATTGAAAGCCTGATCCGCAAGGTTATAGAACAAACCAACAATATCAAAACCATGGTATCTCACAGTCAGCAAAGCGCCGCTGATGTGTCGTTGTCATCCAAACAGATCGATGCCGTCGTTAATGAAGTCATTAATCGCTCTGAAGCGATGAAAAAGTTGATTCGTGCTACGACCACCCAAACCTATCTTGATAGTCTGAAAATGGATTATGTCAGCTGGAAAGCCAGCGTCTATCAGGCCATTGCCCACAAACGCGATTTACCGGCGTCACAGGCGGAACAAAAATATCAGCAATGGTGTGGCGCAGGCGGCTATGGTGCCAAGCACTATGGCCAGCTCAACAGCTTTCGCAGTATTGAACATCCGCACCGTGGCATGCATCAGGCTGCCCGTGAGGCCGTGCAAGCAGGACGCGCTGGTGACACCGCAGCGCTGGCGCGCGCACTCGGTCAGATGGAAGAAGCCGCACAACAAGTCGTGGCAGCCATACAACGCTTGCAACAGGATGTGCAGGCGCAATAAATCACAAAACTCTTTGACCTGAGACAATAGTCGGAGTGTCGACGGAACCGTTGTTGTGTCAGGATAGGGATGTCATTGGGCCGGTACTGAAAAGGTATGCGGGTGCTGGCCCGGTTGGCAGTCTGGAACATCACCAGCCACACCATTTGTCATCGCAGACACGTCAGGACTTTCGTGTTATGCCCCAGGCTTTTCAGGTCCCCCTCTGACGACACCGGAGCACAATTTATGTTTTTTACCTCAGCTTTAAAACTGCGGATCGCCGAACTCGAAAAACAACTTCACCAGCAACAGGCGCAACATAAGCTCGACATTGAGCAACTTCAGCAGCATTACCATCAGCAGCTGGCGCAACAGGAAGCAGGACGTCAGCAGGACGCCCATCAACAATCCGTCTGCGCCACCATGCTGTTAGGCGGCAGCATGCTCAGTCAAATTCGTGAAGAGCTGGCAAAAAATGCCGGTCAGCTTGAACATGAGCATCAGGCGTTAACCGCGCTGGACGATATTTTCGGTCAAACCCATCAGGCTCTGGCGAATCTGGACCAACGCGCCAGTCAAATCAGTAAAGATGCGGAACAAAGCGCAGCCGTTACAGCGGTATTGGACGGCACTGCGAACGCTATCAATCAGCTGATCTCCAGTATTCAGGAAATTTCTGATCAGACCAATCTGCTGGCCTTGAATGCGGCCATTGAAGCAGCGCGGGCAGGTGAGGCCGGTCGCGGTTTTGCCGTGGTGGCTGATGAGGTGCGCCAGCTTGCCGGTAAAGCCCACCAAGCCAGTAATCAAATTGAGCAGCTGGTCAGGCAAATCATTAACCAGACCAGTCAGATACGAAGTACGGTAGAACAGAGCCGGCACAGCGCGACAGATGTCGCCGCTTCCAGTAGCCAGATTGGCGCTGTGGTTGAGCAAGTGATCAACACATCCAGCCATATGCAGAGTGTCATTAATCAAAGCGCAACGATGGCGTTTCTCAATACGGTTAAGCTCGACCACGCGGTCTGGAAACACCATGTCTATCAGCTGATCCAGCAACAACGTTTCGCTGACCCTGTGAATGCACATACTGAATGCCGCTTAGGCAAATGGTACTTCGAAGGCGAAGGTAAAAAACGCTATAGCGGCAAACGCAGTTTCCAGCAGTTGGACATACCGCACAAAGTGGTGCATCAGTCTGGACGTGATGCCCTAGCGGCCGGGCAACGCGGCGATTTTACCGCGATGCAGCAGGCTTTATTACAGATGGAACAGGCCAGTGCACAAGTGACTGACCTCATTACGCAACTGCAGCAGGAAATTTGGGCTTAACCGGCGCAATCGCCAGAGGCCACTTGTATGAGGTGGCCTCTGCAAAAGTACAGATCACACTTTAAGCTGGCTGGCCTGGGATAATAACTGCGCACTAAGCCGTTGCTGCTCTTCGGATTGCTCCGCCAGCATACTCATAGCGCTGTCAGTTTCTATCGCAGACTGATGAATTTGCGCCAGCGCTGCACTGATTTGCTGGCTGCGCGCACATTCATCACTGCCGAGCCGGTGGATTTGCGTCGCAACCTGCACAATTCGCGCCGCTGCGGCCCGAATTTGAGTCAGCATCATATCTGCGTGCGCCGCGCTTTGCAGACAATGTTCTGCCGTAAGTTGTTCCTGCTCCAGGCCCTGACGGGTTTCAGCGACTGAGCCTGCTAACCGGTTCAGCATGGTCTGAATTTCGGCAGTAGCGTTGGCGGTATTGGCGGACAAGCGTCGTACCTCGTCGGCAACCACAGCAAAACCACGGCCATGCTCACCGGCGCGCGCTGCTTCAATCGCGGCGTTCAGCGCCAGAAGGTTGGTTTGCTCCGCCACACCGCGAATAGTTTCCAGCACCTGCATAATGTCGGTCGATGCCTTGTCCAGCGTCAGCATACTGCCAGCCGAATGTTTAACCTGTTCCGCCAGCTGACCAATCTGCTGATTTAATGTTTTGACGCTGTCTTCACCGGACACGGCCTGTTGATGAGTCAGGGCTGCGTCGTCATTAGCCAAGGTAATTTGTTGCTGGAGTTGTAACAAGGCTGCAGAAGCCTGAGCCGCTTCTACGTCTAGTTGCGTCAATGCGGCCTTCTGCTGATAAACAGCCGTTTTGCTGCGCATGCTGATTTGCAGATTCTGCGCCGCCAGTTCCTGGCTTTGTTGTCCAGCCTGCTGTACGCCGCGCAGCAGCACCGACAAGCGGCTAAATAACTGCTGCAATGCCGAAGTTGTTTGACTGAGCTCAGTGTCGCGCTGCGGTACAAATTGCTGCCGCAAGTCTTGTTGCTCTGCCGCTTGCATGAGCTGCAACGACAGTTGTTCGAGCGGTTTGGCGATGCCAAAACCTAAGCGACGTGTCAGCCAGACCAGCAGAACAGCAAGGCCAATAACGGTCAGAACACTGCTCAACCAGAGTTGTTGTTTTAGCTGCTGCAATGACTGAAAAAGCTCAGCACTTTGCTGCTGCGTGACCAACAACACCTGATGCCCACCCAAGGATACACTTTCACTGCGTTGTAACCATTCACTGCCATCAGCAGCAACCACCTGACGAATTTGTTGTTTGCCCTGCAGATACTGCGGGATCTCTTCATCTGCAGGCACCGGTGCGTTGTTGTTTCGCATTCCGGTCAGCAGCAGGCCCTGGCTATCGAGCAAAAAGCTATCGCCCGAATCGCCAAGACCAATCCCACGCCAGTTCTGCTGATCGGACATCAAAGCACTGACAGTACGCAGCGGCAGCTGCAATACCAGTACGCCATTGAGTTTCTGGTCCTGCGGGTTTAACACCGGCGCAGCCATAAATAGCGTGAGCTGGTCAAAGTGCGCGCTAAAAGGGGCTGCCGCTGACACCTGCCAGCCCGCAGCCGGTTGTTTGATCACCTGGCGGACTAACGCGGCCAGCGCAGTGTTAGCAAAAGCACCGTCTTGTAGCGACGTGGCAAAAGCCGGGCCTTTGTTAACCGAATACAACACCGCTTTGGACTGCGCATCCACCAGATATAAATCATCGTAATGCAGGCGCGTCACCAGCTCACGAAAACTCTGATGAAACCTCTTGTGCTGCTGACCGTATACGGACCCATCGGCGCGGTCAGTCATTTTGGCCAGTTCGCCAGGACTATTTGGATTGGTCGCCAGGTAATAACGCTGCAACAACAAGGTTTCCAGCGAGGCTTTTTCCAGCCATTTGCTTACGTCCGGCTTTGCGTTAACACTGCTGGCGTAGGGCAAATAACGCTGTTGATACCACTGACCAACTTCGGTGCGCAGTGCTTCAATACCGGGGTTCTCGACTTCGTAGCGATAAGACTGATAGGGATTTTTCAGTGCCTGCAACGCTTCCTGTGTCATGCGGTTGTAGGCCAGACTCTGCAACAGATCGCGCTGCTGCTCCATATATTGAGTCAGCGCCTGTCGACGGCCGGTCGCGACCGCTAAAAAACGTTGTTCGATACTGTCACTCAGTACAGTTTCGGCATTTTTCCCGGCAATTGAACTACTGATGGCAACGGCCAGCACCATAGCGCCAATTGTTGTTCCACCCATTACCCACATCAATCTTTGTGCAATTTTCATTGTCTTTATTCCATCATCAAACCAGCGCGTTGGCAGGGATCGCGCAGAGCTTAGGTGGATTAGATGACAGATTTGTGACAACAAGGCCGTTTAGATGGCTAAATAAATTTAATTGCTGATTTACCAAACAAGAACACGTATATTACTTTTTTGCATATCGCTAGTGCTTATAGTTATAGGAATATTTTGATATAGTTTTCCCACATTCTTTGAGGTCGTTTGCCAGACGGGGCACTTATGTCATCACTGCAGTTTTTTAGCTACTTCGACAAAGACTCTAATACTTTTAGTTATTTGGTATGGGAGTCTGTCAGCAAAGCCGCCGTCGTGATTGACCCGGTATTAAATTTTGACCCGGCATCCGGACGGACCAGCACCAACGCGGTCGAACGTGTCGTGCAGGATATCAAAGCAAATCAGCTGCAACTGACTTACATTCTGGAAACACACGTACACGCCGACCATTTAAGCGGGGCTGCGGCATTAAAAGCATTGTGCGGCGGGACTGTACCGGTTGGTATTGGTGATCAGATTTGCCGGGTGCAACAGGTATTTGGCGCACTGTTTACGCTGCCAACGCAAGCCGACGGCAAGCCATTTGACTTGTTGCTGGCCGACAACACCTCGTTGCCGTTAGGTGACGCCACCATCCGAGTGATCCATACACCTGGCCATACCCCTGCTTGTGTGTCTTACCTGATCGGGGATTTGTTATTTGTCGGTGATACCTTGTTTATGCCGGATTTCGGCACTGCGCGCTGCGATTTTCCGGGTGGTGACGCGGCTACTTTATATCGTTCGATCCAAAAACTGTTTTCGCTGCCGGATAATACCAGGATGTTGATGTGCCACGACTATGGCGCACCAGGCCGCCCCGACGTTGCCAATGAAACCAGTGTAGGGGCGCAAAAATCGCACAATATCCATGTTGGGCCGGGGCGCGGCGAAGCTGATTTTATCACGCTACGCACTGCCCGCGATGCCACTCTCAGCATGCCCAAACTGCTACTGCCTGCCGTGCAGGTCAATATGCGGGCTGGTGAATTACCGGAACCAGAAGCCAACGGCATCCGTTATCTGAAATTGCCACTGAATCAGTTTTAATTGCCATGCCGAAGCAACGCCTTCTACTGGTGGCCACCGATATTTTTGGCGCGACGCCAGCTCTGCAGCAAACACTGGCGCAACTGCCTGAGATTGTGAGCGGACAGTTGCAGATCAGCCTCTGTCAGCCAGACAGCTGTGACAACTCCACGGCAGTGTTCGCCGACGATCAATTGGCCTATCAGGCATTTTTACAATCCGGCGGACTTGAGCGGTACCAACAGCAAGTACTGCAAACGCTGACTGAACAGCAACCGGACCTGGTACTCGGCTTCAGTGCCGGCGCAGCCGCGCTCTGGTGTTCGTTAAGCAGGGCTGTGGCATGGGGCTCGGCCGGGCAAGCACTGCTCTGTTATGGCGGCCAAATCAGGCAGTACAGTGAATTGACACCTCATTGGCCTGTGACTTGTCTGTGGAGTGATGAAAGCCATTTTGATGTAATAGCGCTGCAACAACAGCTCCGCCGGTCCGGCAATCTGCGACAACAGCACTGGCCACAACGGCATGGTTTTATAAACCCGCACTCGACAGGGTATGACGCCAGAGCTGCAGCGGTTTTCTGGCAGCGTTGCCAGCATTGGATACAAAGCGGCGATTTTTAAGCTGCAGCAAAAAAACAGCGGGCCCGAAGGCCCGCTGGCTTTTTTTACATCTTCACTTCAATTGACACACTCTTGAGGTGAATTCTTTAAGACCAACAAGCGAGCTGCCCCCCGGCAGCTCAAACTTGCGGTCCGGATGCTCTGAGCCCGCAGACTCAGTCAGCATTGGGTTGCGAATGATCATCCAGGTTCATGGACGCATTAGCTGGCGCCTTATCGGGCGCCTTATCTGGCATTGGTGCTTTCAAAAATTTTGTCGGCAGAAGCGGCAACAAAACCGGTATACAGCGAGCCATCCGCCGTTGGGTAACGCAGCGCAAATTCGTAGAAACAACTTGGCACCGACAACACACCATCGGTGAAAGCGACTTCGGCTTCATCAGCCAGCGTTGAAGATTGCTCCAGTAACACGTCGGCTGAACCTTTGATTTCGCCACCTGAGGTATTCAGCGGGAAACCGGCGTCTTTCAGCGCCTGATTAACACTCTCAAGCGTGGTGAAATTCTGCAGCGCATTGACTGACACGGTGAAGTGGTTGGCGCGGAAACCCCACACCGCCATCCAGGCTGCATATTCGCTTTCTTCCAGCAGCAGACGGTAAGTCGCCTGGTCAATGTCCCAGTGCCGGCCAGAGTAAATAAAATTCTCGGCAGTCACAGCTTCAGCCGGGATTTGATCAACCAGTTTTTGCACCGCTTGTTGCAGCATTGGCGAGCATTTTTCGACCAGCAACTCAGAAATAAACACTTTTGGTGCTGTTGGGTCCGGATGCTCAAAATGTTTGGCATAGAGCTTTTTCGCTTCGAAGTGATATTCACCGGCTTCGCGATACCCCACAGCAAGAAAATGCGCGGCTAGTTTATCGAGGCCAACTTTGTCCAGGTTAAAGGTCCGCAACGCGATATGGTCGTTGATCACATCATCCTGCTGACCAGAGCCGAGCAGGGCATGGATCTTCTCTGCCGAAGGGGTCAGTTGCAGGTAGTCTTGCCACAGAGCGGCGAATAAATCTTTAAAATTGCTATGCATGGGTTTGCCTGTTATTTACTGCTAAGGCCGCAGATTTTATAGCGCTGCGGCCGGAACTACTTTGATCTTGCTAAAACTTTTATACTTTAAGCGGCCGGGCTCAGAGACTGAGGCCCGGGCTTAATGTCGCTGGCAGACTGACTTTGTCTGCTTCAACCGACGCCACCGGGTAAGCGCAATAATCGGCCGCATAATAAGCGCTGGCGCGATGATTACCGCTGGCACCGATACCACCAAAAGGCGCACTGCTGGACGCACCGGTGATAGGTTTGTTCCAGTTGACGATACCGGCGCGAATGCGGCTGAAAAACAGCTCATAATCGCTGGCATTATCCGCCAGCAAACCGGCCGATAAACCAAAGCTGGTGTTATTGGCTTCATCGATAGCACTTTGCAGTTCGGTGTAGCGGTACACTTTCAGCAGCGGGCCAAAATGCTCTTCATCCGGCAGGGCTTTGGCGTGCGTCACATCGATAATACCAGGCGTGACAAAACCCAAGCTTGGGTCGATTTGCGTCAGCTTCAGCAGAGAGACACCACCCAGGGCTTCAATATCCGCCTGCGCTTTGACCATACCGGCTGCTGCTTTGCTGCTAATCATTGAGGCGTAAAACGGCTGTACTTCGGCAAATGGTGCGCCGACAGCTAACTGCTTTGTCGCAGCCACTAAAGCGTCCAGAATAGCATCACCATTGGCGGATTGTTCAATGAACAATCGGCGCGCACAGGTGCAGCGCTGACCGCTGGTGATAAAAGCGGACTGGATAATGTCATGCACGGCGGCTTTTACATCAGCCACGTCTTTGACAATCAGCGGGTTATTACCGCCCATTTCCAGCGCCAGGATTTTGCCCGGATGACCGGCAAACTGCTTGTGCAGCAAATGCCCGGTATTGGAACTACCGGTGAAGAATAAACCATCGATGCCCGGTAAATTAGCAATAGCTTTACCGGTGCTGACTTCACCTTGCAGTAAATTGAGCACACCTGCCGGTAAACCAGCCGCTTGCCACAGTTCCAGCGTATGCTGCGCGACTAAAGGTGTTAACTCTGAAGGCTTAAACAGCACAGTGTTACCGGCGATCAACGCCGGCACAATGTGACCATTGGGTAAATGTCCAGGGAAGTTATAGGGGCCAAACACAGCTACCACACCGTGCGGTTTATGCCGGATAAAAGCCCGCGCGCCCGGCATCGGGTTTTCCACTGTGCCGGTACGTTCCTGATGGGCTTTGACTGAAATGGCAATTTTGCCAATCATCGCCGCGACTTCAGTACGGCTTTCCCACAAAGATTTCCCGGTATCGAGCGCGATAGTGCGCGCCAAAGCTTCAGTGTTGGCTTTGAGCTGTTCGGCAAAAGCTTCAGCAATCGCGATACGTTCATTCAGCGGACGCGCTGACCAGCTGTAAAAAGCGCTGCGGGCCGCCTGATAAGCTTGTTGCACTTGTGCTTCATCAGCGGCCTGGCCTTGCCAGACGACCTGGTTTGTCGCCGGGTCGACCGATTGAAACAGCGTGCCAGCACCAGGTTGCCACTTACCGTCAATGAACTGTAAGCCCTGAATAATGTTTGTTGTCTGACTCATTTTGCACCCCGGTCCAGATTTAAATAACGCACGTCATCACCGGCACTGACTTGCAGGCCATCCGCGATCGCCTGGGTGATAATCAACACATCGCCGTCAACTTGCGCCTGATTGCTGATGGTGGCGCGAAATCCTGCCACTTGCGGATTGGATATGGCCAGCGTTGGGCCTTCGGCAGGCACGCCAATTGCCACTTTAATCCGATGGCTGCTACGCACCGATTTAATTTGCTTCAGCTGCGCTTCTACGGTCGGGCCGGCGTCAAACAAATCAACATAACCACGATGGATAAACCCCTCGTTTTCCAGCAGTTTCAGCGCTGGCGCTGTGTTGACATGCACCTGACCAATCACGTCTTGCGCCGATTTTGGCAGCAAGGAGACATAAATCGGATGGCGTGGCATTAAATCAGCGATAAAACCTTTGTTGCCGATGCCAATCATATGGTCGGCAGTCGGGAAGTCGATGCTGAAAAAATATGATTGTAACCACTGCCAAAACGGCGGCAGCGCGTTTTCGTCGGCGACACCACGCATCTCAGCAATAACGATCTTTGAGAACCGTTTTGGATGTTCCGCCATAAACATAAAACGGACTTTCGATAAGAAGCG
>CAMLRA010000054.1 GCA_946482325.1 uncultured Chromatiaceae bacterium
GGGTATGGTAAAGATGTAACAAAAAAGTATCTGGATAACTAATTTATAACTAAAAAAAGGAAAGTGAAGATGTGGAAGTGGTTAGGGCGCTTATTGTTGTTAGCAGTGCTGGTTTTGACAGCGTTTGTAGTGAATGCAGTTTGGTTTAAACCGCTGTCAGCCCGGGTATTTTACGAAAGGGTTTTCCTTGAATTTGGCTTTAATAGTCCCGAGTTATTGAGCCAACTCGGATTGTTAGAAAGTTTTGGCTTACGTGGTCACAATGCAGAATTGGATGACCGCTCGCAAGCCGCCGGTGACAGGCAATATGCCAAAGTGAAGCAGGATTTGGCTACTCTGCGTAGTTATGACCGTGACGGTATGTCGGACAGTGAAAAACTCAACTACGACATGCTGGAATGGTTTATGGCCCACCAGGCAGAAGGGGAGAAGTGGCGTTACCACGAGTATCCGGTCAATCAGTTATTTGGCGTACAGAACGTATTGCCGCGGTTTATGACCACCACCCACCGATTAAAAGATAAAACAGACGCTGAGCAATATGTTAGCCGGCTTAACCAGTTTGATCGCGTCTTCAGCCAGGTGATTGAGGATTTAAATATTCGCGCAGGCAAAGGGATTGTACCGCCCCGTTTTGTCCTTGAAAAAGTGCTGGCTGAGGTAAAAGGCTTTACTGCGGGCGGCGCTGAACAAAATATGATGTATAAACATCTGGTCGAAGCGATGGCAAAAATGCCTGAGCTTACAGACGCAGAGCGGCAAAAGATCGCTGCGGATGCCAAAACTGCGATAGAAAAATCAGTATTACCTGGCTATCAGAAACTGACTGATTTTTGGACTGACGCTGTGACGTCAGCAACACAGGATGACGGTGTCTGGAAGTTGCCAGATGGTGAGCAGTACTATGCCTATATTCTGAAACAACATACCACGACCGATATGACACCTGAACAAATCCACCAGATGGGACTGTCGGAAGTGGCGCGGATCCAACAGGAAATGCTGACAATTTTGCATGCTCAAGGCATCAGTGGTGACAATGTTGCACAGATGATGACTGCACTTGGCGATGACAAAGGTTTTTTATATCCGGATTCAGACGAGGGACGTGCCCAGATCCTGGCTGACTACAAATTGCTGTTAGACGCAAATGAACACTTGTTAGCACCAGCTTTTAATATCAGACCGAAAGCAGCTTTAGAAGTGAAACGCGTACCTGAGTTTTCCGAAAAAACCTCACCAGGCGCTTATTATTATCCACCCGCAATGGACGGGTCACGGCCCGGGCTGTTTTACGCCAATCTCTATGACATCCGCGCCACGCCAAAATTTGGCATGAAAACGCTGGCGGTGCATGAAGGCATTCCGGGTCATCATTTCCAGCTTGCAATCCAACAAGAACTCAAAGGCCTGCCGACGTTTCGTAATATCCTGCCTTTTACCGTTTACGCCGAGGGCTGGGCGCTTTACACCGAACGTTTGATGGCTGAGCTGGGTTTGTATAAAGATGACCCCTTTGGTGATTTAGGCCGCTTACAGGCGGAATTATTTCGTGCCATCCGGCTGGTTGTCGACACCGGTATTCATCACAAACGCTGGACACGCGAACAGGCGATTGCCTATATGTCAGGCAATGCCGGTATGGCAAAGTCCGATGTGGAGTCGGAGATTGAACGTTACATCGTGATGCCGGGCCAGGCCTGCGCTTATAAAGTCGGT
Organism: uncultured Chromatiaceae bacterium; assembly: GCA_946482325.1. The sequence continues at coordinate 1,720 of CAMLRA010000054.1, forward strand.
ATGATGAAGTTGCTGGAACTGCGCAGCAAGGCGCAGCAAGAGCTTGGCGATAAGTTTAAGCTGACCGATTTCCACGATGTGGTGCTGCAAAACGGTTCTATGCCGTTAGCCATTCTGGAACGGGTGGTGGATCAATATATCGCGGCGAAAAAAGCTGCTTGATAGCCACCTGATAAAATCTATACCAGTATGTGATAAAAAAGGCGCCAGAAGGCGCCTTTTACTTTGGTGTTACGCTGTTATTGCGCCGTGTGGCGTTTATCCAGAACATCCAGTTTGACGGTCTTCACACCGGCCACTTGTTGCAGCTGTTGTGTCAGCTGCAGTAAATCGGCGTTAGCACCGGCCTGCAGCATCTGCAGCTGGCCTTTACGCAGACTTTTCAGTGGCTTTAAACCTAACTTGGCAGCCGCGGCGTTCAGCGCAGCAACATCTTGTGTCAGCACGCTGATGCGGCCTGTCACAATTGCCAGCTCGCCACTGAGCAAGTTACGTACAACAGTGTTTTCAGTCAGTACTGCTGGTTTTGCCTGCGCCGGATTGGCGTAGACTTTGTGCTCACCTAAAGTCGCCACTGCGTCTGCGGTTAACACCGTATCCGCCGTGGTTGCGCTGAAACCGGCCACTGTGACATAAGTACCAAAAGTAGCCTGCAACGGCAGTTCTTTGTCTGCGCCAGTGACTTGTTCAGTCGTGACCACAGAGTTTTGCACCTGCAGCTCCGGGATTTCGCGGACTTGTTGTGCCTGAGCCAAAGGTAAGCTCAGAGCCATTGCTAGTGTAATCATTGATTTATACATTATATGGAGCTCCCGGCTTAGTGGCCAAATACACGGATCGCAACACCTTCAACAACCGAAGGTGCTGTGTTGTTCAGATACCCTTTGGTTTTTAACAAACCGCCGGTGGCTTTGATATCCGCGCCGTTGGCGTCCAGTACTTTGATTTTCCAGGTGCCTTTGGCTTTTTCTCCATAAAACGCCTGCGACAGCATCACGGAGTCTTTCAAAATATACCCCTGATAGAAGTCTACACCTGCCGCTGGCATTAACAGCGCTTGTTTTGAGCTGAGCAGCACGCTGCGGGTACCTTGTGGCGAGGTGACTTCCACGGCAAGGTCGGCACCGGCTGTGGTGTGGAACTCTTTGTATAACGCACCTTTGGCATCTACTCCCAGCGTCATTTCGCTGTTGGCGACCGTCAGACGGAACTGAGCGCCTTCCAGTGTGATGTCATCAGCCACATCGATTGTAAATTCAGCACCTTTGGCGGAGTTATCCGGCACTGTGCTGGTCAGCTTTTCAGGTTTAGTGGCATAGATCCCAAGTCCCGTCCAGGCCGCCAGTTTCAGCTCGCCGAGGTTCGCTTTATAGCTCTTGGCCATTTCCACGGCTTTACCGGCGTTGACCCGGCCATAACCGTACAGGTTGTTATGCTCAAAACCGGCTTTGTTTTTCACCCAGCCTGCATGTGCAACAAATTCACCGTCCGGCAGCGTCAGCTTCACCGGTGCGTTATTGGCATCCACTTTGGTGGACGTACTGACCAGAATATGTCGCACGTCGCGGTAGGTCAGCGCAGGGTTTGCTGACAGGATCAGGCTGACCACACCGGCTGTATTTGGTGCTGCCGAACTTGTACCGTTAAAGCTGTTGGTATAGTTACAGCTGCTGTTGTCTTCATGGCCCGGATTGTTAAACGGATAGATGGCCTCAAAATAACCAGGGCCAAAGTATTCGTCATAGAAATCGGCTGAAGCAAAGCTGGAGTAACCGCGCAGACAGGTCATTTGATCTGTCGTCACCATCGCGGGTGCTGTGTCGCCATATTCACCGGCAGGTGCAACCACCAGCAGGTTCGCACCGGCGGTGGAATAGCTGGTGTGTCGGCCATCGGAGTTCACCGCACCAATGCTGAAGTAATATGGCGATGACTGTGAGTTTTCCATATTGGCGTTATAGCAGGTCAGGCCCAAAGTGCGGGCACCGCTGGCGCTACAGAAGTTGTTTTCCAGTGTGCTGCGGCCCGACAGGAAAGAGTTGCCGCTCGACTTCGTGTTGACCACGCCTTTGCCACTGCGCAGTTCAGTTGCGGTGAATTCCTGTAGCGCTTCTTCCATTTCGTCATAAGCGAGCGCAGTAGGGTAAGTAATGCCGTAACTGCGGTTAAACACCGCGACTGGCTCATTTGGCGTGATACCACTGCCCGGAATACCGTGTGACAGGAAATATGCCAGATCTGACTGGGCTTCGAGGTAGTTCATACCAATCAGCTTGGCGTCCGGTGCCACACCGTGGCCGCCTTTGCCGTTCCAGCCCACCGCGGCAATCAGACCTGCCACGCTGGTACCGTGGTCGCCATCAATAGCACCGCTGGTTGGATCTGTAGGATTTAATGCGCCTTCAACAAAATTCAGTGAACGGTTTGGCAACACGTTGGCTTCCAAATCTTCGTGAGCAATTTCCAGACCCGAGTCGACGACAACAGCGATCGTATTCTGACCTGTTGCGCCCTGGCTGTATGCAGCCGCGACGTTCATGTCTTCCCCTGGTACCAGGATTTTTTCCCAGTTGGCCATCCGGGTCTTCGCCAGTTTCACTGCATCTTCCGCAGACAAACCCTGTGCCTGGAAACTTTCGACCAGATAGTCATACAGGCCTTCGCCTAAGGCATAAGCTTTTTGACCTGTGTTACGCAGATGCCATTGCTGATGTACCAGTGGATCTGTGGCAGCGGCAGGGATCTCCAGTGCGGCAGTGGCCGTCAGGAAACCATCGCTGACCACATATTGCAGGCTGCTGGCCTGGCCTTGTTGCGGCGTATAAACAAAGTTCAGACCTTGCACTGTCAAAGTGCCGCCTTTGAGGTTGTAAACACCGTTGACCGGACTGATTACTTTGCCCGCTTCGAGGATCTCGGTGATTTGCAAATTATCACCGTCAATATCAGTTGCTTTAAAAGCGCCGGTTTGCGGTAACCAGCTTTTACCGGCGGCAATATTGACGTTGACCGCAGTCGGGGCGTTGTTTTTGTCACCGCCGCCACCACAGGCGCTGAGCGCCAGCAGCACTGCAGCAGAGAGCGCAGACTTTTGAATAAAATGCATAACAAATCCTGGATTCTGTTTTTTTGGTTGGCCCTGATTGGGCAACTGCTTCGGGCAGTTCCATCGGATGCTAGCATTTTGGAGCTAAAAGTCACTAAAAAGTTAAAAGGTGTAACTTTATTGATTATTTTTTGGGCGACCAATAAAAAGCCCCGCATGATGGCGGGGCTTCGAGGCAAATCTTGCTGGCTAGGCCGGTTGCTGTTGTGTGATGCAGTGGACGTTGCCACCACCGAGCAGAATTTCCCGGCCAGGCACGGTCACGACCTGATGTTGTGGGAATACTTTGGCCAGAATTTCTGCAGCAACGTTATCCATGGGGTCGTCAAAAGTTGGCAAAATTAAGCCACCGTTACACAAATAAAAATTGATGTAAGAACCTGCCAGACGGGCTGCGGCTTCCCGTGGCACCGCAGCACCAGTGAGGTCGACACTGGCGTATTCTTCCGCATTGGCCAGCAACGGGCCAGGCACCGGCAGCTTATGCACGATAAAAGGCCGGCCTTTGGCATCTGTACTGGTTTCTAATACGGTCAGGGCTGCGCGTGAGCGGGCGTATTGCGGGTCTGATTCGTCATCGGTCCAGGCTAGCAGTACTTCGCCGGGGCGGACAAAACAGCACATATTATCAACGTGACCATCGGTCTCGTCGTTAAAAATGCCTTCTTCCAGCCAAATCACTTTATCAATACCAAGGTAGTCGCTGAGCTGTTGTTCAATCTGCGGTTTTGTCAGGTGCGGGTTGCGGTTTGGATTGAGCAAACATTCTGCTGTCGTTAGCAAGGTGCCTTCGCCGTCAGTATGGATAGCACCGCCTTCAAGCACAAAACCTTCTGTCCGGTAGCGTGGAAGCCCTTCAATATTCAGCACTTTTTGAGCGACCTGATCATCACGCTGCCAAGGGAAGTACAGGCCACCGTTCAGGCCGCCCCACGCATTAAATGTCCAGTCGATACCACGCACTTCTTTGCCGTTGGTGACAAAAGTCGGGCCTGTATCCCGGCACCAGGCGTCATCGCTGGAGACTTCCACCACCCGGATTGGGTGAACCGTTGGCTCCAGACTTAACTGTGCCTGAGCATTGGCGAACTGATTGGCCGATGCCATCACGGTCACCGGCTCAAAGCGGGCGATGGCGCGGATCACTGCGGTAAAGGCTTGCTGTGCGGGTTTTGCACCCATCCGCCAATTGTCAGTGCGCTCTGGCCAGACCATCCAGGTTTGCTTGTGACGGGCCCACTCGGCTGGCATATAAAAACCATCGGCGCGCGGTGTGCTGGTTAAAGTGCGATCAGAGATATATCCGCTCACAGTAACTTTATCCTTCTGAAATGCCGGCCAGACTCTGCAGGCGGCTGGGTTCAAGACCCGGTGAAAGCGAAACAGGCCAGAAAATCTGGCCTGAAAAGAGAGTTACGAACCGGTTACCGGTTTACTTCGCCGAGTTCTTTGGCACTGTTTTGCCGTCTTTGGTCAGCAAAGTGTCAAACAAATCGATACGGCGGTCGCGGTACACACCCCAGCTGCGGCGGATATGCGCCAGCTCGTCTAAGTCAAAGCTATGCACCAATACGGCCTCGCTGACTTCGTCGGCTTCCTGCACTTTGGCGCCAAACTGGTCGGCAATAAATGAACTGCCGTAGAAAGTGATAGAGAAGTCTTGCTCTGATTCAGTACCGATACGGTTGGATGCAATCAGTGGCACCAGGTTCGCCGCGGCGTGGCCTTGTTGCGTGCGCTGCCAGTGGTCGCGCGAAGAAATCGTCGGGTCATGCGGCTCGCTGCCAATGGCTGTAGGGTAGAACAGCAGTTCGGCACCCATCAGAGCCATAGAGCGGGCACATTCCGGGAACCACTGATCCCAGCAGATACCGATACCAATTTTGGCATAGGCGGTGTCCCAAACTTTAAAGCCTGAGTCGCCCGGGGTGAAATAGTATTTTTCGCTGTAGCCTGGGCCATCCGGGATATGGCTTTTGCGATAAGTGCCAAGGTAAGAACCGTCGGCATCGATGACGGCTACGCTGTTGTACAGGCAGTTGGCGGCGCGCTCATAGAAACTGATTGGTAATACCACATTCAGCTCTTTAGCGATTTTGGTGAAATGCGCGACGGCCTGATTATTTTCCAATGGCGTCGCGAACTCTAGATATTCTGGTTTTTGTTTCTGGCAGAAGTAGTTACGTTCAAACAGTTCCTGCAACAGGATAATTTGCGCGCCTTTAGCCGCGGCATCACGCACCAGTTTTTCACCGCGGGCAATATTTTCTTCCACATTCCAGCCACCGATCATCTGAGTGGCAGCAACAGTTACCTTACGCATGCAAAGCATCTCCTGGCAAAAGAACAAAAACGGACACATTACTTTAGCCACTTATCATCGCCGCAGCAAAGACTGACGAAGCACAGAGGACTGGCACATAATGCAGTTTGGCCGCGCAAAATGCCGGATTTTCACCCGGCGGTCAATGAAATTCTGCTGATTTTTCTGCTGCTTGCAACAGGTGAATTATCCGCGAATTTCTATGCGCCATTCGCGGATAATCATTAGGTTTTTATGCGGTTAGGGCTGAGTTATTGGCCGGCGAGTTCTGCAGCCAATAATAACAAGCGTGGCTGCAGCCGGGTTTTGTAGTTGATGTGGACATAGCTGAACTGGATCTCCCTGTTTTTACCGATAATAAACACCGCCGGAGCCGGCAATACGGCCTGGCCGGTTTCATCATAAGTGAGCTGAATGCCATAGGTATTTTTGTAGGTTTTTTCGCTGGTTGCATCCATGTAGTAGGCGACGCCAAAGCCTTGCAGAGCCTTGAGATGAGAATCGGACAACAGCTGATAATTCAGCGCTGCATCTTTGGTCATTTGTTCGGACTTGGCACTGGCGGCCGGCAGTTCCGGGCTGATGGCTAGAATTCGGTAGCCAAGCTTTTGCAGTTGCGGCGTGATGTCGCGAAGGCCAGCCAGCTGCGTATTGCAGTAAGGACACCAGCCACCGCGATAAAAAACCAGTATGGTTTTTTGTTGGGCCAATAGTGCAGACAAATCGACAGTTTTACCTGCACTGTCCTGAACCTGCAGTCCGGCAGGCACTGTCTGGCCGTTTAACAGAGGCCGGATCTGCTCAGGTTTTAATGCGATTTCTGCTGCATTGGCGAACAAAGTACATAACAGCAGTGGGATAAGTAACAACAGTTGTTGGATGCGGAGCATAATTTAGGCCTTCGGTTGATTTAAATAGCAATTGGGTGTGGACTCGAAAGACCTGTCCAGACGGAGTTTTTGTTCATGCCAGGAAAAAAATGATCATTTTGTGATTTAACACAGCTTTCAGGTATCGAAGCTGCGTAAAATACGGGGTCAGAATAAGTGATTGATGGTCATCATGAATAAGGCAGGTCAGTGTGTTTGATATTGCAATTGTCGGTGGTGGGATGGTCGGTGCGGCTTTGGCTGTGGCAACAGCCAAAGCGGGAATGAAAGTGGCGTTGCTGGAGCGGCAACAACCCAGTCTTATCACCGACGACTGCGACTTTGATTTGCGGGTCAGCGCGATAAACCGGCGCAGTGAAACCTGGTTGCAACAGCTCGGCGCCTGGCAGCAATTATCGGCTAGCCGACTGGCACCATATGCCACATTACGGGCTTTTGAAGGCGATGCCGCGCCGCTGGATTTTACCGCCGCAGAACTCGGTGAATCGCACCTGGGGCACATCATAGAGAATTTACATATCCAACAAGCGTTATGGCAGCAATTGCCCGATACCGTTCAGCAGTTTTGCCCGGTGCAGCTCAGTGGATATCAACAGTTCGAAGATCACGCTTGTCTGCAGACTGATCAGGGCGAAATCAAAGCCCGGCTGCTGATTGCCGCTGATGGCGCGCAGTCACAGCTCAAGCAACTGGCTGGTATTGGCTCGCAAGGCTGGCAATATCAACAAGCTTGTTTGCTGGTACACGTCAATACCAGCTATGACGCTTTACCTATGACCTGGCAGCAGTTTACATCACAAGGCCCACGGGCTTATTTGCCATTGCCGGGCAAACAAGCGTCGCTGGTTTGGTATGACGATCACTTGCGGATTCAGCAACTTGCCGGGCTCCCGCCGCAGCAGCTGGCGCAACAAATCCGCCAACATTTCCCGGCTGAGCTTCGAGAGTTCAGCGTCGTTAAACAAGGTTATTTCCCGCTGACCCGCAGTCATGCCAATCAATATGTTAAAGGCCGGCTGGTGCTGGTTGGTGATGCGGCCCATACCATCAACCCGCTGGCCGGGCAGGGCGTCAATCTGGGGTTTGCTGACGCCGAATGTCTGTCAGCATTGTTGATTAAGCAGTTCTCTGCAGGTGCTGATCTGGCGGCGCCGGCTTTACTGGCGAAATATGAATCAGAACGTCGTAAAGCCAACTTGCTGATGATGTCAGCGATGGATGTGTTTTATCAGGTATTCAGCAGTAAGCTTAAACCTTTAGTCCAGCTGCGCCGCCTTGGACTGCAGGTTGCCGCGAAAGCCGGGCCGCTAAAAACTTATGTTGGGAAATATGCGGCGGGTCTGGTCTGACCCTTTAAAAATCAAATATTTGAATAGAGCCAGGCTGCAATTATGCAGCCTGATTTTTTTTACCGTCAGAAAAAGAAAACCCAGCCGAAGCTGGGTTATCAAAGAATGGCAGGGGTACAGGGATTCGAACCCCAGAATGGCGGGATCAAAACCCGCTGCCTTACCGCTTGGCTATACCCCTGCAGAAATTTTGTGGCGCTAATTGTATGAACTGATGACCATACTGCCACTAAATTTAATGGCAGGGGTACAGGGATTCGAACCCCAGAATGGCGGGATCAAAACCCGCTGCCTTACCGCTTGGCTATACCCCTGCAGAAACTGCAGAATTCTTACTTGCTTTGGTGCGGAAAGAGAGACTCGAACTCTCACGCCTCGCGGCGCTGGAACCTAAATCCAGTGCGTCTACCAATTTCGCCATTTCCGCAATTTACGGCGAACAACGCAGAGAAAGTGGTGGCTACAGCGGGAATCGAACCTGCGACCCCAGCATTATGAGTGCTGTGCTCTAACCAGCTGAGCTATGTAGCCACTGCGTCTTAGTTGTCCTAAGCAAGTGGCGCGTATTATGCGCATCAGCCTTTTTTGCGTCAACCGTTTTTTTGCCACAAATCCATGCATTTGAATCGTTTGCTGAAATTCTGTTCGCCTTGCTGCAGTTCGCAGCATTTTCTGGCGAAATCATCGCCGCCTGGGCAGATATGGTTTGGCGCCACACGCTTTTACGTTAGTATCAGCCCAACTTGTTATATGCACAAAATTGTATTTGGATGACTCATGAAAACACAAAATGCGCGCTGGCCGCGCCAACTGCCTTATATCATTGCCAGTGAAGCCTGTGAGCGCTTCAGTTTTTATGGCATGCGCAACATATTGACGCCATTTTTGATGACGGCGCTGCTGTTATCTGTCCCGGAACAGTTCCGCGCCGGTGAAGCCAAAGACATTTTTCACTCCTTTGTTATCGGCGTGTACTTTTTCCCGCTGCTTGGGGGCTATCTGGCCGACAAATTCCTCGGTAAATACCGCACTATTTTGTACTTAAGTATTCTGTACTGTATTGGTCACGCCTTTTTAGCGGTGTTTGAGACCAATAAAGAAGGCTTTTATGCCGGTCTATTTTTAATTGCCTTGGGATCAGGTGGTATCAAACCACTGGTGTCGGCTTTTATGGGCGACCAGTTTGACCAATCGAACAAACATCTGGCCCGCAAAGCCTTTGACTGGTTTTATTTCACGATCAATTTTGGCTCTTTTTTCGCCTCATTATCGATGCCACTGGTATTGAAGCACTATGGCGCGGCCTGGGCCTTTGGTTTACCCGGTGCATTGATGGCGCTGGCAACCTTGTTTTTCTGGTTAGGTCGTGCGCGTTATGTGCATGTGGCTCCGGAGCCCGACAATCCACATAGTTTCTTGCAGGTGGTGAAAACCGCCTTGCTGAGCAAACAAGCTGGTCAGGCGGATAAAGGCTTGTATTTAGCTTGTGCTGGCGTGGCGTTAGCCCTGTTTTCCATAGCACAAACGCCCAATTTGGGATTTGTCGCGGCTTTTTGTCTGGCACTGGTGTGCATTATGGGATTTGGCGGCGCTGGCGCAGCGCTGCAGCTTGAGCGTGCACGGGGAATTCATCCGGATGCTGCAGTAGATGGAGTGCGGGTGGTGCTGCGGGTACTGGTGTTGTTTGCATTAGTGACGCCATTTTGGTCTTTATTCGACCAGAAAGCCTCAACCTGGGTGTTACAGGCCAATCAAATGAGCCGGCCTGAATGGTTTGAACCGGCGATGATGCAGGCGTTAAATCCGCTGCTGGTGATGATCCTTATTCCGTTTAATAACTTTGTGCTGTATCCGCTTTTAGAAAAGTCTGGCTTAAAAATCACTGCATTACGGCGGATGGGGGCGGGGATCGCCTTTTCGGGTATTGCCTGGATTGTGGCGGGCAGCTTGCAGGTCTGGCTGGATAACGGTCATATCGTCAGTATTTTATGGCAGATGTTGCCCTATGCATTATTAACCTTTGGTGAGGTGATGGTGTCAGCGACCGGGCTGGAGTTTGCTTACAGTCAGGCGCCGGCTGCGATGAAAGGCATTATCACCAGCTTCTGGCAGTTGTCGGTGACTATCGGCAATTTGTGGGTGTTGCTGGCCAATAACAGTATCCGCAGTGAAACCGTATTGTCGCATGTCGACAGCACAGGGCTCAGTCAAACCGCGTTTTTGATGTATTTCTTCGCGGGATTCGCGCTACTGGCAGCGGCCGTTTTTGCTTGGTACGCCAGACGTTATCAGTTGGTGGATAACTATCGGGCAGCTTGATCTGTAAGAAAATAAAAAAGCCCGCAGTGCGGGCTTTTTTATTGGTAAAAAGAGCTTAGACGTTAAACAGGAAGTGCATGACGTCGCCGTCTTTACAGACGTAGGTTTTACCTTCCACCCGCAGTTTTCCGGCTTCTTTAGCACCGGCTTCGCCGTTACAGGCAATAAAGTCGTCAAAAGAGACCACCTGAGCACGGATAAAACCCTTTTCGAAGTCAGTGTGAATAACACCGGCGGCTTGTGGCGCTGTCGCGCCAACCGGAATAGTCCAGGCGCGCACTTCTTTGACGCCTGCAGTGAAATAAGTGTGCAGGTTCAACAGTGAATAACCACCGCGGATCACCCGGTTAAGACCCGGCTCGCTTAAGCCCATCGATTCTAAGAATTCGGCTTTTTCGTCATCTTCCAGTTCGGAAATTTCGGATTCAATCGCAGCGCACACCGGCACCACAATAGCGCCTTCTTTCGCGGCGATTTCGCGTACTACATCTAAATGTGGGTTATTTTCAAAACCATCTTCCAGTACGTTGGCGATGTACATGGTTGGTTTGATGGTTAGAAAATTCATGTAGGAAATCAGTGCTTTTTCTTCCGGTGACAGTTCCAGCTGACGTAAGGTCAGGCCCTGTTCCAGGTGGGCTTTTACTTTTTCCAGCACATCGATTTCGGCTTTGGCGTCTTTGTCACCGGCTTTGGCTTTTTTGCTGACGCGGAAAATGGCTTTTTCTGCGCTGTCCATATCGGCCAGCACTAATTCCATATTGATGGTGTCGATGTCGTCAGCCGGGTCTACTTTGTTGGCAACGTGAATGACGTTTTCGTCTTCGAAACAACGCACCACGTGACCAATGGCATCTGTTTCACGGATGTTGGCCAGAAACTTGTTACCCAGGCCTTCACCTTTGGAGGCGCCTTTTACCAGGCCGGCGATATCAACGAATTCCATCGTCGTTGGCAGAATACGCTGTGGGTTGACGATAGCCGCCAGTTGATTCAGGCGTGGATCCGGCACCGGCACTACACCGGTATTTGGTTCAATGGTACAAAACGGGAAGTTGGCCGCTTCAATACCCGCTTTGGTTAAAGCGTTAAACAGTGTAGATTTACCGACGTTGGGTAAACCAACGATGCCACATTTAAAACCCATGGAAGTATCCTCAGTGCTGAGCCGGCGCCAAGATAGCGCTGCCGCTGTTACCAGACCCTCAGGTCGTGGCGATAAAACTGTGTAAACGATGCTGGGCTTTGACGAGGCCGTCTTTTTGCCACAGCTCAAGGCAACGCAACGATTCGTCGAGCGCGTCCTCAATTAATTTTTGCTCTGCTTGTGGGGCTTTGCCCAATACGTATCCGGTGACCAGATCTTTGTGCCCCGGATGACCGATACCTAAACGCAGACGATAAAAATTGGCATTATTGCCCAATTTGCTGGTGATGTCTTTTAAACCGTTGTGTCCGGCGTGACCGCCACCGAGCTTAAATTTGGCAACGCCCGGCGCTATCGCCATTTCGTCGTGCGCGACCAGAATTTGTTCCGGTGCGACTTTAAAAAACTGCGCCATTGCTGCAACAGCTTTGCCACTTAAATTCATGTAAGTGGTGGGAATTAATAACTTGATTTCCTGCCCGGCTAACAGAAATTTCCCTGTCAGACCAAAATATTTCGGGTCAGCTTTTAACGGTACGTTGTAGCGGCGGGCCAGTTGTTCGACAAACCATTGGCCGGCATTGTGGCGGGTTTTTTCATATTCGGGGCCTGGATTACCCAGGCCCACGATTAGCTGAACAAAGTCAGACATTACTCAGCAGTTTCTTCCGCTTTACCAGCTGGTTTGTTTACAGAAACAACCGCCTGGTCATGGCCAGCGCCTTTAGCCAGTTCAGCGATAGTCACGCCGGCTGGAACTTTCAGGTCTGACAGGTGCAGAGTTTGACCAACAGCGACGTCGGCCAGATCAACTTCGATGAATTCTGGCAGGTTAGCTGGCAGAACTGTGATAGCAACTTCGTTGATGTGGTGAGCAACGATACCACCTTTTTTACCTGCAGCAGCTTCGTTAACGAAGTGCAGAGGTACAACAGTGTGCAGTTCATGGCCAGCTTCAACGCGTTGGAAGTCAACGTGCATTACTTTTGGCTTGAACGGGTGACGTTGCATCGCTTTAACGATTGCTTTTACTTCTTCACCGCCGACGTTGATTGTCAGGATGTGAGTGTAGAAACCTTCGTTGGCTTGTGCCTGGATCAGTTTGTTGTGTTCCAGAGTCACAGACAGAGGCGCTTGGTGGCCACCGTAGATGATTGCTGGAACTTTGTCCGCGTGACGCAGGCGGCGGCTCGCACCTTTCCCCAGGTCGTTACGGATTTCGGCATTTAACGTGTAAATGGCTTCAGACATTTGGATCTCCAAAAATTAAGAATGCTGGTTTCCGCGACCAGAAAACCAGCTCAGATTTTTTTCACGGCAGCAACACACAAGGTGCGCTGGCGGAAAAAAGCACGACATGATAGCACCGGCGCTAAAGTCAGGCAAACAAAAAAGCCGCTCGGGAGCGGCTTTTGTCAACATTGCTGGGGCTTAGCCCATGCTTAATCAAACATTGAAGAAATCGATTCTTCGTTGCTGATACGACGGATACATTCCGCCATCATTTCGCTTAATGTCAGTTGTTTCACTTTACTCACCGCCTGCATGGCCGGCGACAGTGGGATAGTGTCAGTGATGATCAGTTCGTCAATCACAGAGTTGGCGATATTTTCTGCGGCATTACCCGAGAACACCGGGTGGGTCGCGTAAGCAAACACGCGGCGCGCACCTTGTTCTTTTAACGCTTCAGCGGCTTTACATAAGGTGCCGCCGGTGTCGATCATGTCGTCAACGATGATGCAATCGCGGTCTTTGACGTCACCAATGATGTGCATCACCTGCGCCACGTTGGCTTTTGGCCGGCGTTTATCGATGATGGCTAAATCGGCATCGTTCAGCAGTTTGGCAATAGCGCGGGCACGTACCACACCACCGATATCCGGTGATACCACGACCGGCGCCTGGAATTCACGCTTACGCATGTCATCGAGCAGCACTGGAGAGGCGAACACGTTGTCGACCGGGACGTCGAAGAAACCCTGGATTTGTTCAGCATGCAGGTCAACCGTTAATACCCGGTCAACACCGACACTGGAGAGGAAATCTGCGACCACTTTGGCCGTGATTGGCACCCGGGCAGAGCGGACACGGCGGTCCTGACGGGCATAACCAAAATATGGGATCACCGCAGTGATACGACCGGCAGAAGCACGGCGCAATGCGTCGACCATCACGATCAGTTCAATCAGGTTATCGTTGGTCGGTGCGCAGGTGGACTGGATAATAAAAACGTCCGATCCACGGACGTTTTCATTAATCTGAACGCTGACTTCTCCATCGCTGAAACGGCCAACTTCGGCATCGCCGAGCTTGATGTACAGGCGGCTGGCGATTTTCTTGGCGAGTTCTGGTACGGCGTTACCAGCGAATATCTTCATGTCGGGCACGGTAGGATCCTCAGGGATTGCTCCGGTTAAAATCTGAGATCAGCGCGCTCGGCGATTAAGGCGCTGATCCCTCGTCATACGGCATGTCGTAACGCAGTCAGCAGCGGCGACTGGTTGAGCCCCCGGGCGACAAATCCGCGGCAATTTGCCGGTAAGTCAGCCAGGGCGCGACGAGCACTGAGTTCATCAGCGAATTCAGCGAAGACACTGGCACCAGTACCCGTCATTCGAGACGGCGCGTATTCTACCAACCACTGTAAGGTTATTGCAACCTGCGGACAGAGACGTTCAACCAGTGGCTGACAGTCATTTCGCCATGGGCTGGTCATTAAATCTGCCAGTGTCAGCGGCTTGCTGTCGCGGATCAAATCTGGATGGGTAAATACTGCCGCCGTCGATACATGCGCATCCGGTGTCACCACCAGATACCAGCAATCCGGCAGTTCCACCGGCTGCAACTGCTCACCAACCCCTTCGGCAAATGCGGTCTGGCCCTGGACAAAGACTGGCACGTCGGCACCGAGTTTTAAGCCGATGGCGGCGAGTTGTTGGGTCGACAACCCCAGTTGCCACAGCACATTTAAGGCGTGCAGTGTTGTTGCAGCATCAGACGAACCGCCGCCAAGGCCGCCGCCCATCGGTGTGCGTTTATCCAGGTGGATACGGACGCCGGCACGCTCAGCTGCTAATGGTTGCAACATCTTTGCCGCACGCACGACCAGATTGTCATCACCAGCGATACTGATATCGGAACAACTGAAGTGAATTTTGCCGCTGTTATCTGCCTGAAAGTTCAACTCGTCGCCAACATCGAGCATGCGAAACAGCGTTTGCAAATTGTGATAGCCGTCGGCGCGTCGCCCGGTGATATGCAAAAATAAATTCAGCTTGGCCGGAGCCGGTAATGTTAACTTGCCGGTCATGGCTGCCACTCCCGGATCACCAGTTTTAGCCGGGTTTCACCGGATTGCAGCTGCATTTTTCGCGGCAGAGATTTGGCATCGGGAAAAAAGTCGGTGTAGCTGACCTGCCATTGTCGGGCGCGGCTGTCAGTCAGCGTAAAACTGGTCAGGCGGCCCATGCCATCGCGTTGCAGATTTTCACTGCTTGGACCCGGCAAGCCTTTGAGCCATAGCTGCATCTCTTCGATCGGCAAAGACCAGCCGGATAAATAATCCAGCAAAGCGCCGGCAGACATCGCCTGATGCGTCTGGCCGTCGACTTTCACCGTCGCCCCACCTGCATGAGTGCTGAGTTCAAATACCGTCAGGCCAAGGAAATTGGTCATAGACGCCTGATAAAAAGGGCCTTGTTGTTGCCAGTTCAGCGTGCCGCTGACATTTTCGCCCGGCGCTTTGACGCCAAGTGCGGCCACCACAGTGTATTCGGTCATCGCATCCAGCGCCTGCTCGCGCTCGGCGGCGGGCAGTGGGCGGGAAATTGGGGTCGCCGGTTGGCTGGCACAGCCGGCTAATAAAATGCTTACTAAACAGCCAGCCCAGAGATTTTGCTTTAAAAACACAGTTTTTCCTGTCTGAATTTGACGGATGACAGACGCTGGCTATTGCAGCAGGCTTTTCAGCGTCAGTGGATTTTCGTACAATCGCGCCTTTCTCCGTGACTTTGGGCTGAACAGGCCAAAGCGGCGTTTAATTTTTTAGGTGAATCGCTATTTTTGCACTTGGCATTAATCACAAAACAGCACCAGTGGCGCTTCGCGAGCAACTGGCTTTTGCGCCAGAGCAAATCGCTGAAGCTTTACTGGATCTGACTGCCAAAACGGCGGTAACAGATGCGGTGATAGTGTCCACCTGTAACAGAACTGAGCTGTATTTTAGCGGCAGCCCCGAACAATCGAAACAAGTGATTGCCTGGCTGACGCAATTTCATCAGTTAAACCGCGCTGATGTCGAGCCACATTTATATCTGCATTGTGATGACGCGGCCTCAACGCATCTGATGCGGGTGGCCTGTGGTCTCGATTCTTTGGTGCTCGGTGAGCCGCAAATTTTAGGTCAGGTCAAGCAGGCCTACAGCCAGTCGCGCCAGCTTGGCACTATTCAGCCGGTATTTGAACGACTGTTCCAGAAAACTTTTGCCGTCGCGAAACAAGTGCGCACTGACACTGAAATTGGTGCCAGTGCAGTATCTGTGGCATTTGCCGCTGTGACGCTGGCGCGGCAAATTTTCGGCAAACTCAATGATGTCAAAGTGTTACTGATTGGTGCCGGCGAAACCATCGAATTAGTCGCCAAGCATTTGCTTGAACAAGGCGCTGCGCATTTAACAGTGGCCAACCGCTCTTATGACAGAGCAGCGGCGCTTGCCGGCCAGTTTAATGGTCAGGTGGTAACTTTATCCCAGGTGCCGCAGGCGCTGGTCGATGCAGATGTGGTCATCAGTTCTACCGCCAGTACGCTGCCGATTGTCGGCAAAGGCATGGTCGAGCAGGCCTTAAAAAAACGCCGGCATAAACCGATGTTTCTGGTCGATTTAGCCGTACCGCGGGATATCGAAGCGCAAGTGGCGGAATTGGAAGACGCTTATCTTTATACCGTCGACGATTTACAGAATATCGTCGCGCAAAATATCCAGTCGCGCCAACATGCCGCTGAACAGGCCGAGCAGATGATTGCCGAAGGTGTAGCCGATTTCAGTCAATGGTTGTCGCTACAGGGCAATATTGACTGGGTACGCGACTATCGCGAGCGCTGCGAGGCGGTTAAACAGGAATTATTACAACGGGCGCTGAATCAGCTTGCCAGCGGCCAGAGTGCCGATAAGGTGATGACAGAATTAGCGACTAAACTCAGCAACAGGCTCATGCATGCACCAACCCGGACTATCCGGCAGTTGCTGCAGGACGACACCACACAACCTCAGGCATTAATCAACACGTTGCTAGACGTGTAGTTGGATGTTTAATCAGGTATTTAATCAGGTATTTATTGCTCCATGAAAGAATCGGTATATCGCAAACTCGAAGGTCTGGTCGAGCGTTATGAAGAAGTGCAGGCGCTGTTAAGCGACGCTGCCGTGATCTCTGATCAGAATAAATTCCGCGAGTTATCCCGCGAGTACAGCCAGCTGGAGCCGATTGCTCAGCACTTCGCTCAGTACCGTCAGGCGCAGGAAGACCTGCAAAGCGCGGAAGAAATGCTGAAGGATTCTGACCCGGACATGCGTGAAATGGCGCAGGAAGAATTTAAATCTGGTAAAGAGCGTATTGAGCAGCTGGATCAGGAACTGCAAATCCTGTTATTGCCCAAAGATCCCAATGACAACAACAACTGTTTCCTCGAAATCAGGGCCGGTGCCGGTGGTGACGAAGCGGCGATTTTCGCCGGGGATCTATTCCGCATGTATAGTCGTTACTGTGAAAAGCGCCGCTTTAAAGTTGAAATTGTCAGCTGTAACGACGGTGAACACGGTGGTTATAAAGAAGTTATCGCCAGTGTGCAGGGCGAGGGGGCCTATGGCGTACTGAAATTTGAATCCGGTGGCCACCGCGTGCAGCGGGTACCAGCCACTGAATCGCAAGGCCGGGTGCATACTTCCGCCTGTACTGTGGCGATTATGCCGGAAGTGCCGGAAAGCGAAGCCATCGAAATCAATCCGGCCGATTTAAAAGTCGATACCTACCGTGCATCCGGCGCCGGTGGTCAGCACGTGAACCGGACCGATTCTGCCATTCGGATCACCCACTTACCGACCGGTATCGTGGTGGAATGTCAGGACGAACGCTCACAACATAAAAACCGAGCCCGTGCTATGTCGGTGCTGCAATCGCGCATTCAGGCGGCCGAAGACGAAAAACACCGGCTGGCAGAAGAATCCACCCGGCGCTTACTGGTAGACTCGGGCGATCGTTCTGAGCACATCCGTACTTATAACTTCCCGCAGGGCCGGTTAACCGACCACCGCATCAACCTGACCATCTATAAACTACTCGATGTGATGGAAGGTGATTTAGATGCAGTGCTGGAACCGCTGAGTCATGAGCATCAGGCCGACCAGCTGGCTGCTTTGGCCGAGGAAAATCGCTGATGTTATTGCGCCAGTGGCTGGCAGAGGCCGAAACGGCGCTGCAGCCGCTGGCGCAGCAAGACCCGCATGCGACAGATCTCAAATTTGAAGCCAGCCGGCTCTGGGCCGATGTACTGGATAAAAATCCGGCCAGTGAGCGGTTGTACCTTGAACAACCCCTCAGCAACGCCGACCTCAACAGCTTAAATTCTGCACTACAACGGCGCGCCACCGGTGAACCGCTGGCCTATATCACCGGGCGCTGGTGGTTCTGGGATTTAGAGCTGGAAGTTGCACCTTGTACTTTAATTCCAAGACCTGATACTGAACTCTTAGTGGAGCAAGCGTTAGCGCTTGCTTTGCCAGCCAATGCACAAGTGCTGGATCTTGGCACCGGCACCGGTGCTATCGCGCTGACGCTGGCGTCACAGCGGCCACAGTGGCAACTGACAGCAGTTGATTATTCTGCTGATGCAGTTGCACTGGCTGAGCGCAATCGCTGCCGTCTGCAGCTCACCAATGTCAACATTCTGCAAAGTGATTGGTATCAGGCTGTCGCCGGCCAACGTTTTGCTTTAATCCTGTCAAACCCGCCTTATATTGACGCGCAAGACCCGCATCTGACGCAGGGCGATGTGCGCTATGAACCGCTCAGCGCATTAGTCGCCGCGGAAGACGGCCTGGCCGATATCCGGCTGATTTGCACCCGGGCGCCCGCACATTTGCAACCAGGCGGCTGGATCTGGCTGGAGCACGGCCATCAGCAGCATGACGCAGTCCAGCAAATCCTGCAGCACGCCGGATTCGTTGATGTCTGCTCAAGACGCGATTATGGCGGCAACTGGCGGATCAGTGGCGGCCGTTTGCCGCGTTAAGCCCTCGCTTTTTAGTGACCAGACTGCCGCCGTATTTTTCACGGTAAATTGCCGCAATCTTTTGACCATCGCTGGAATAGCGCATATAACTATTGCTGATTCTTCTTAAAATAATTAATTCATCTCAATCACTTAAGCTACTGCAATCAGGTAAGCGAAGCTCAAGAGGGAACAAGCGTGGCGAACGATTTTTTATTTGCGGATGAACCGGAAGAGCAGGCGCCGCAACATAATGGTAGCTGGAAGGTGCTGATCGTAGACGATGAGCCTGAAGTGCATGCGGTGACGAAGTTAGCGCTCAGCGACTTCTCTTTTCAAGGGAAAAATCTGGAGTTTTTCAGTGCCTACTCAGGGGCTGAAGCCAAAAAACTGATAGCAGATCATCATGATGCCGCCATCATCTTGCTTGATGTGGTGATGGAATCCGATGACGCCGGATTAATAGTCGCCCGTTATATCCGCGAAGAGCTGCATAATCATTATGTGCGCATTATTTTACGTACGGGCCAGCCGGGTCAGGCGCCAGAGCGGCAAGTCATCGTCAACTACGACATCAACGACTACAAATCTAAAACCGAACTGACCGCACAAAAACTCTTTACCGTGATCATGTCCAGTCTGCGTTCCTACCGCGACATCTTGTCGATTGATAACAGTCGTCGCGGTCTGGAAAAAATCATCACCGCTTCCGCTGACTTGTTTTCCTCGCATTCGATGGAGCAATTTATTGATGGCGTGCTGCAGCAGCTGACGTCGATTCTGGGGTGTGATGAAGATGCCTTGCTGGTTACTTCTTCATTGGTAGCCGGTAATATTTACGATAATACCGATCCGGATCAGCTGGTGGTATTTGCCGGTCTTGGCGAATTTGAGAATCAGGAAGGCCGTGCTGTGTCTGATGTACTGGACCCGACACTGATGGATGCTTTCCATCAGGCACTGAAAAGCCGCAGTATTGTTTATCGGGAAAACTATCTGGTGGCTTATTGCACCAGTAAATTTACCCATGGCTCTTTGTTGTACGTGTCCGGGCTGCCAAATCAGGTCAATGAAACGCAGAAACGGTTGATTGAACTGTTTTCGCAAAACGTGCAAATTGCATACGAAAACGTGCAGTTACAGCACGAGATTGAAGATACTCAACGTGAAATTGTTTATCGGCTGAGTGAAGCGGTCGAGCAACGTTCCATCGAAACCGGCAATCATGTCAAACGGGTGGCTTTTATTTGTTATGAGCTGGCTACAGCTTATGGCCTGGCGACAGATGAGGCAGAAAAGCTGATGTTCGCATCGCCTTTGCACGATGTCGGCAAAGTGGGCATTCCGGATGGCATTTTAAATAAACCGATGAAACTGGCCGAACATGAGTGGGAAGTAATGAAAACGCATTCCAGCATCGGCTATGAGATTTTAAAGAACTCCAAACGGGCCATTATTCAGGCTGGTGCTATCATCGCCCGCGATCATCATGAAAAGTGGGATGGCAGCGGCTATCCGGCCGGCAAACGCGGTGAAAACATTCATATCT
>CAMLRA010000055.1 GCA_946482325.1 uncultured Chromatiaceae bacterium
TCCAGAAGCAGGCGGAGTCAGGCGGCAATCCAACCCGTGAGAGTCGCGCATCGATCTGGCTGGGCACAGGTCTCGCGTTAGTGCTGTTGCTTGGTGGATTACAGTGGGCAGAATTTGTTGAGCAGAGTCTCAGTCAAAGCTGGCTGCAGGGTGGTGCAGCCGTAGCCTTAACCGGATTTGGTTTTGCCGCTGTTGGCAAATTGCTGTGGAGCGCCTGGCGTGGCAAACGCCAGCGTCAGATGCGGCAGCAATGGCGGGAAGAAGCGGTAACAATGCAGCAAAGCCTGCAATTTGGTCAGGCAACACCGCTGTGTCAGAGCATTCTGGCCGCTTTACCACAGGCGGATCGCAGTGCGTTTTTAGCGCAGCACAATCTGCAGTTTTCTGACGCAGAAACCCTAAAACTTTTTGATTTGCTCGTGTTACAACCATTAGACCAGCGAGCTGCGCTGAGTATCAGCGCTGCTGCAAAACAAGCCGGACTGGCAGTTGCAGTCAGTCCTTTTGCGCTCGCGGACATGCTGTTAGTCAGCTGGCGGGCCTGGCGGCTGATGGCAGAACTCTCGGCAATTTATGGCGTCCAGCTTGGTGCCGTCGCGAGACTTGGTTTACTGAAACAATTCGCCAACTTACTGTTTTGGACTGGAGCCACTGAACTTGCTATTGATATTGGCGGCGATTTTCTTGGCGTGGAACTGAGTAGCAAGTTATCCGCCCGCGCTGGACAAGGCGTATTAGCGGGCCTGATGCTGGCGCGGCTTGGCCGTTTTGTACAACAGCAACTGCGGCCATTGCCGTTACAACCTGAGGAAAAACCGGTAAAACCACTGCTGCAGTCGTTGATCCAACAGTTATTACTGCGGCCACCTGCACAATAATATTTACAATTCTGGTGTTCTGTCCAAATGCCATCTCGGATTAAACAGACAGACAGATGTCTGCATGCCTTGTCCAGCTTATAACTTCTTTGCTTAATTTAAGTAAAAGATCATCTAAGCAGTCAGGTAGTTATGAGCAGTATCAGTACGCACGCAGAAACTTTATGTATCCACGCCGGAAAAACCTACGACACTCAGTTCGGCAGCCTGGCCACGCCATTGTTTCAAACTTCCACCTTTGTGTTCGATAGTGCAGAGCAGGGTGCAGCCCGTTTTGCCGGTGAAGCTGAAGGATTTATTTACACCCGACTTGGCAATCCGACCACGCGCGAACTTGAATTAAAAGTGGCTGCGCTGGAAGGCATGGCCGACGGTGCCGCCACCGCTACCGGCATGGGCGCCGTGGCGGCGGCAACCTTGGCTTTTTTACAGCAGGGGGACCATCTCATTGCCAGCAAAGCCATCTATGGTTGTAGTTTTGCGCTCTTTAATCATCAGTTTGCCCGTTACGGCATTGAAGTCAGTTTTGTTGACATGACGGACCATGCCGCAGTTGAAGCCGCGCGCCGACCCAATACCAAAATGTTGTTTGCTGAGACCCCGATCAATCCGAATCTGGTGGTCCTCGATCTCGAATTTCTCGGTCGGTTTTGCCGGCAGCACTGCATTAAATCAGTGATTGATAACACTTTCCTGACGCCTTTGCTGCAACAGCCTGCCTTGTTTGGCATTGATATTGTTATTCACAGTGCGACGAAATACCTCAATGGCCATGGCGATGTGGTTGCCGGCATTATTTTGTCCGATGCTGAAACTATCAAAACCATCAAGCTCACAACGCTGAAAGATATGGGGGCAACTATCAGCCCGCATGATGCCTGGCTGATTATCCGTGGCCTGAAAACCTTGTCAGTGCGGATGGAACGCCATTGTCAGAACGCACAAAAAGTTGCCGAATATCTGCAGGCGCATCCGGCGGTGGCGACTGTGTATTACCCGGGTTTGCCAACGCATCCGGGGCATCGTTTTCTCGGCACACAGATGAAAGGCGCGGGCGGCGTGTTGGCGTTTGAACTCAAGGGCAGTCTGGATGACGGCCGCTTTTTTATTAATCAATGTGCGCTGTTAAGCCTGGCTGTCAGTCTTGGTGATGCCGAATCATTGATTCAACATCCAGCGTCAATGACTCATAGTCCATACACGGCTGAAGAGCGACGCGCCGCCGGGATCAGCGATGGATTGATTCGTATCTCGGTAGGGCTGGAGCATATCGACGACATCATTGCGGACATCCAGCAAGCTTTAGTAAAGATGCAGTTACAGCAAAAATAATATTTAAAATCAGCTAAATAACCGTGGTGGCAGTTGCTGTGTATAAAAAAGTGCACAGTTGCAATGCCACCAGTTTCATCAGGCGGGTTAACAGCTTTCACTCAATCCACTAGGATGCCTGCCATTCAGCCAGCCCAACCGAGGCCGGCACACAGAATCAACAGGTAGTAACATGACGACTTACGTATCCCGCCAGTCGGACGCAAATGGCATCATTGCCTGGTCTGACGAAGAAAACCAGATTTGGGCCGATCTCATCCAGCGTCAGCTCAGCTGCATCAAAGGCAAGGCTTGTAACGAATATCTTGAAGGCTTAGCGCGACTGAACCTGCCCACAGACCGTATCCCACAACTGCACGAAGTCAACGCCGTGCTGGAAGCCACAACCGGCTGGCGCTGTGCCGAAGTTCCTGCGCTGATTAGTTTTGACCGGTTCTTTGAACTGTTGGCCAATAAACAATTTCCAGTGGCCACTTTTATCCGCAGCCGCGAAGAATTCGATTATTTACAGGAACCGGATATCTTCCACGAAATTTTTGGTCATTGCGCCATGCTGACCAATCCGGATTTCGCTGAATTTACACACATTTATGGCAAGTTAGGTCTTGCCGCCAGCAAAGAAGACCGGGTTTATCTGGCACGTCTATACTGGTTTACCATCGAATTCGGTTTGCTGGATTCCGCTGATGGCCTGCGGATTTACGGCGGTGGTATTTTGTCGTCACCGGGCGAAACTCAATATGCGATTCATTCTGATATCCCCGAGCGCAAAGTGCTGGACGTTGTTGACGTATTCCGCACGCCTTATCGCATCGACATTATGCAGCCGATTTATTTCCGTATTCAGAGTATTCGTCAGCTGTTTGACATTGCGCAACAGGACCTGATGGCGCTCGTGCAGCAAGCCAAAGCTTTGGGTTTACATGCCCCGAAATTTGCGCCGAAACAGAAAAAAGCCAGCTAACTTAAACAAAATTAATTTCAGTAATATTGAGAATAGAGATGACCGAATTAGCCGTACAAAAATGTGAAGCCTGCCGCGCCGATGCGCCGCGAGTCTCTGATGACGAACTGCCGGTGCTAATGCGCCAAATCCCGGATTGGACACCAGTGGTGCGCGACGGTATTTTGCAATTAGAACGCGAATACAAGTTTAAAAACTTTAAGCTGGCCTGGGCTTTCCACCAGAAAGTTGCCGAGATGGCCGAAGCGGAAGGTCACCATCCAGCCTTATTGCTGGAGTGGGGCAAGTTGACCGTGACCTGGTGGTCACACTCGATTAAAGGCTTGCATAAAAACGACTTTATTTGTGCCGCCAAAACCGACGCTTTGCTCGGCTAACTGAGCACTGCTGAAAAAGAGCTGCTGCGGCAGCTTTTTTTGTCTCTGAAACATTCCCAGTCGCAAGCACACGTTCACAATAGTTTACAAAAGAGCTGGTCTGTAGCGCGCGCAATGCCGTATGATGCAACGAGAGTCATCTAGTTGGGTTGTTATTCGCATGCGCTTAGAAATCCATTGTCAGGACCGCGTCGGTATCGCCCAGGAAGTACTGAACATCCTGGTGCACTATCAGATTGACCTGCGCGGCATCGAAGTTGATCCGGAATTAGGCCGGATGTTTGTCGCTTTTCCCAGCGTCGATTTTGAAAAATTCCAGGAACTCATGGCAAAAATTCGCCGTATCCCTGGCGTTGAAGACGTTAAAACCACGGCCTTTATGCCGTCAGAACGTGAACACAATGAGCTGTTTACTCTGCTGAAAACCTTACCTGACGGCGTTATTGCTATCGATACCAAAGCCAATGTCACGGTAATTAATGAAGCCGCACTTGATGCGCTGACTCTGCAGCGGGAAGAAGTGGCTGGGCTGCCAATTACGCCGCTGGTGAAAGGCTTTAATTTCCAGCGTTGGCTTGAAAGTGATGATGTGCTGGCACAAACCCGCAAAATTGAAATTCACGGCAAAAAATTTATCGCCGACATTTTGCCGGTGATGGTACCGGCGGAAGCGGGTCATGAAATTCTGGCCGGCGCTGTCATTACCTTAAAATCAGAAAGCCGGCTCGGTGAACAGATGGTCGCGTTTAAAAAGGGCGATCAAGAGAGCTTTAATTCGATTCAGGCCAGCAGCAATCTGATGCGTAAAGTGGTACGCGAAGCGAAAAAAATGGCCCAACTTGATGCGCCAATTCTCATTACCGGTGAAACTGGCACCGGTAAAGAACTGTTAGCACGGGCTTGTCATAGCGCCAGCAGCAGAGCCGGTAAGCCGTTTTTGGCGGTCAATTGTGCAGCTTTGCCGGATAACGTCGCCGAATCAGAGTTATTTGGTTATGGCCCCAATGCCTTCCCGGGCACCACTGAAGGCAAAAAAGGCATTTTTGAGCAGGCTAACCGTGGCACCGTGTTTCTGGATGAAATTGGCGAGATGTCGCGCGAGATCCAAACCAAACTACTGCGTTTTCTGCAGGACGGCAGTTTCCGCCGCGTCGCAGATGAGAATGAAGTACGGGTGGACGTCCGGGTGATTTGCACCACGCAAAAAGACTTGCCGGGCATGGTACAGGAAGGCCGCTTTCGCGAAGATTTGTATTACCGGTTAAACGTCTTGACGCTGATGTTACCGCCGCTGCGTGATCGTAAACAGGATATCGTGCCATTGGCGGAGCATTTTATGGCGCGGTTATCGGCCCGGCTTGGTCGCAAACCGCCCAAGCTGACTGAAAGCTGTGCGGCATTTATTCAGACTTACCCCTGGCCTGGCAATGTGCGTCAGTTGGAAAACGCGTTGTATCGTGCTGTGACCCTACTCGAAGGTGCTGAACTGGATAAAGATCAGCTGCAGCTGCCGAGTTACACCAATGATTTTGGTTATTTAGAAAAAGACTTCGACGGTACGCTGGATGAGGCTGTGAAGCGCTTTGAAGCTGGTTTATTGAGAAAACTGTTCCCGGCTTACCCAAGCTCACGTCAACTGGCGAAAAAACTGGGTTTAAGTCACACCGCTGTAGCCAATAAACTGCGCGAATATGGCATTAACCGCAAGAGTGTAAAAATTTAAATACGCTTTGTGCGCTTGGCGTTACTGAAGACAGGCTATTTTCCGGCGAAAACGGCCTGTTTTGTCTATTTAATACAAAAAACAGCATTTCGTACGCGAAACGATACAAAACGGTACTTTGTTGCTGTTAGCAGTATGTAAGCAACCAGACTTTCTTTTTCTGTATCAGACGGCAAGATAACGGCATTCCCCTTGTATTTTTGTTGCCGGAGTTTGTTATGTTTGATCCAATCAACCCACTGGGTACCGATGGTTTTGAGTTTGTTGAATACACGGCCGCTGATGCCAACGGCATCCGTCAATTAAAAGAGCTGTTTCAGTCATTAGGCTTCTCTGAAGTTGCCCAGCACCGCTCAAAACAAGCCTGGTTATACAAACAAGGCGATATCAATTTCATCGTCAATGGCGAACCGAATTCGCAGGCTGAGGAATTTGCCCGGGTACATGGTCCAAGCGTTTGTGCCATGGCGTTTCGCGTCAAAGACGCTGCAGCGGCACTGAAACATGCTCTGGCTAACGGTGCGAAAGAATATAAAAACCAAATCGGCCCGATGGAACTGAATATTCCGGCGGTGTACGGTATAGGCTCCAGCCTGCTGTATTTTGTTGACCGTTATGGTCAAAGCTCAGTGTATGACATTGATTTTAAATTCTATGACAACTGGCAGACTCAGATGGCGGCACATAGCGTTGGCCTCGAAGTGCTGGACCACCTGACCCACAACGTCAAACGCGGCAATATGAATGTGTGGGCCGGTTTCTATGAGAAGATCGGTAACTTCCGCGAGATCCGTTATTTCGACATCGAAGGCAAATTGACGGGTCTGGTGTCACGCGCCATGACGGCACCTTGTGGCAAAATCCGTATTCCTATCAATGAATCTTCCGATGACAAATCACAAATCGAAGAATTTATCCGAGAATACAAAGGTGAGGGCATCCAGCACATCGCTTTAACCACAGAAAATATCTATGAAACTGTGCGCACCCTGCGTAGCCGCGGCATGGACTTTATGCCAACGCCGGATACTTACTACAATAAGGTGAACAGCCGGGTTGAAGGCCATACCGAGGACCTGGATGCACTGCGTGAACTGCGCATTCTGATTGACGGTGCGCCGGAAAAAGACGGCATCCTGTTACAGATTTTCACTAAAACCGTCATTGGCCCGGTGTTCTTTGAAATTATTCAACGCAAAGGCAATGAAGGTTTCGGCGAAGGCAATTTCAAAGCCTTGTTTGAATCTATTGAAGAAGATCAAATCCGTCGTGGGGTGTTAGCCGATGCGTAAATGGGCACAATTTCCGTTAAAAGAAGGCGATATTTCCCGTCAGGCCCACGCCGATTTTCCGGAGCAGGCCATTTATGAACGCGAAACCGGCCGCAGTGGTTTTTTTGGCCCAGCCAGCCATTTCCACCATACCCATGCCCCAACCGGCTGGACAAGCTGGGAAGGCCCGTTAAAGCCAAGGCTGTTTAATTTCAATGAAATTGGCGCCGACAAAGCCCAATCGCCTTGGGAGGTGCCGAATTTGCTGCATAACGCGCATTGTAAAATGCGCACCTGGCGCTTAGAGCAGTCAATGGACTTTCTGGTGCGCAATGCTGACGGCGATGATCTGCTGTTTATCCATGAAGGCAGTGCCGAACTTTATTGCGATTATGGCCACCTGAGCCTGCGCGACGGTGATTATGTGGTGATCCCACGGTCTACCAGCTGGCGTCTGGAAATCAGCGCGCCGTTGTTTGTGCTGTTGATTGAAGCAACCAATGATTCTTACCAGCTGCCGGAAAAAGGCCTGGTCGGCAACCATGCGATTTTCGACCCGGCAATGCTGGATACGCCAAAAATCGACGACGCCTTTAAAGCGCAGTACAGCGAAAAAACGACGCAAGTGCAGGTCAAACGGCACGGTCAGGTGTCGGTGATCACTTTCCCGTATAACCCGCTGGATGCGATTGGCTGGCACGGTGATTTAGCCGTCATGCGCATCAACTGGCGTGATATCCGGCCACTGATGAGTCACCGATATCATTTGCCCCCTTCTGCGCACACCACTTTTGTTGCCAGCCGTTTTGTAGTCTGTACTTTTGTGCCGCGGCCGATTGAAAGCGACCCGGGCGCGTTAAAAGTGCCGTTTTACCACAATAACGACGACTATGACGAAGTGCTGTTTTATCACGCCGGTGATTTCTTCAGCCGCGACAACATCGAGCGTGGCATGGTGACTTTTCACCCGGCCGGGTTTACCCATGGCCCGCATCCAAAAGCCTTTCAGGCAGGCCGCGAGTATCGCAAGAAGTTTACCGACGAAGTGGCGGTGATGCTCGATACCCGTGATGCGCTGGAAATGGGGGCGGCGGCGTTAGCCACTGAAAATCCGGAATACGTCAACAGCTGGAAAACCAAGCCGGCTGAGCAGCAGTAACAGTTTGACAGGACAAAGAAAATGAAATTAGCCAGTCTGAAAAATCAAAGCCGTGATGGTCAGCTTGTGGTAGTGAGCCGCGACTTAACCAAAGCGGTAGCGGTGCCAAACATCGCTGCAACCATGCAATATGCACTGGATCACTGGTCAGTCGTTGCACCAGCCCTGACCGAAGTTTACCAGGGGCTGAATCACGGCACAGTGCAAGGCGAATTTGCCTTTGACCAAAAAGCCTGTGCGTCTCCGTTACCACGCGCTTATCAATGGGCTGACGGCAGTGCTTATGTCAATCACGTTGAATTAGTGCGTCGGGCGCGCAATTCAGAAATGCCACCGAGTTTTTGGACTGATCCGCTGATGTATCAGGGCGGTTCTGACGATTTTATCGGTCCACGCGACAACATCGATGTGGTAAGTGAAGATTACGGCATTGATTTTGAAGGTGAAGTGGCCGTCATTACCGGTGATGTGGAGATGGCATCAACGCCAGAGCAGGCGCGCCGGCAAATCCGGCTGGTGATGCTGGTCAATGACGTATCGTTACGTGGCCTGATCCCGAATGAACTGGCCAAAGGTTTTGGTTTTTTCCAGTCCAAGCCTGCATCTGCGTTCAGCCCGGTTGCGGTGACACCCGAAGAGCTGGGTAGCCATTGGCAGGACGCAAAGCTGCACTTACCGCTGGTGTCGCACTTAAATGGCAAACTGTTTGGTAAACCGAATGCCGGCGTCGACATGACATTTGATTTTGGTCAGCTGGTGGCGCATGCGGCGAAAACCCGCAACCTGGGCGCTGGCGCGATCATTGGTTCAGGCACAGTGTCGAACAAACAAGGTACAGATTACGGCACTTCAATTGACGAAGGTGGCCTTGGTTATTCCTGTATCGCTGAAGTGCGGATGATTGAAACTATTCGCGACGGCGCGCCAAAAACGTCGTTTATGCAGTTTGGCGACCGTATCCGCATTGAAATGCTGGACGAACAGGGTCAGAGTATCTTTGGCGCTATCGACCAGCAGGTCGTGCAGTATCTGCCGCGTGCCTAACAATTTGTTTGCATGAAAAAGCCGGCACTTGCCGGCTTTTTGCCAGATGGAGTTTTCCGATGTTGACTTTATATACTTATTGGCGCTCTTCCGCTGCGTTTCGGGTTCGCATTGCGCTGGCGCACAAAGAACTCACCGCAAACCAGATCCCGGTGCATTTACTCAAAGACGGCGGCCAACAAAAAGCGCAATCATACCGCGAGTTGAACCCCGCAATGCTGGTGCCGACGCTGCAACATGACGAGCTGACGCTGAACCAGTCGCTGGCCATCATTGAATACCTGGATGCCACTTTTCCGAATCAGCCGCTGTTACCGGCAGAGCCGGCCAAAGCCGCAGTGGTGCGCGCGTTGGCGCTGGATATCGCCTGTGATATTCATCCTTTGAATAATCTGCGGGTTTTGCAGTACCTGACCGGCACCTTGGGTCTGAGTGAACAGCAAAAAACCGACTGGATTTTGCATTGGCTGCGTCAAGGGTTTACTGCGCTGGAACAACGGCTGAGCAAGACCGGCGGGTTATATGCCTGTGGCGATACAGTGACACTGGCCGATCTCTGTCTGGTGCCACAAGTCTACAATGCGCTGCGTTTTCAGTTGGATCTGACGCCATTTCCGACGATTCAACGTATTTATCAGCAATGTATGACGTTGCCGGCCTTTATCGCGGCAGCGCCTGAGCAACAAGCGGACGCGCAGGCCTGAGCACCGGCGAATTAAAGCGGTGTGCAGTCGTCTGACCCGGAGGTTGTTTCTGCCGGCAGGCGCAGGGTAAAGGCGGCGCCACCCAGTGCTGAGGGGCCCACACGGATGGTGCCGCCATGTTGCTGAATAATCGACTGACAAATCGGCAAGCCAAGCCCGGTACCTTTGCCCGGTGCTTTGGTGGTAAAGAACGGCGTAAATATCTGCGGCATAATATCCGCAGGAATGCCGGGACCGCTGTCTGCGATACACAGCTCTAACCAGCCATCAGCCTGTACCGCGGTTAAGCGGATTTGGCCGGTTACCGGGCCAATTGCCTGCGCAGCGTTGAGCAGTAGATTGACCAGTACCTGGGTCAAAGCTGCTGGTTGGCCCTGCAGCCAGATGTTGGCCGGCTCCAGTAAACATTCGGCCGTGATATGATTTTTCAGCTCATTTTTACTTAACCGCAGTGCCATCTCCAACAGCGGCCTTAGTTCAAACCGTTGAAATTCAGCATGGTCCGGATGGGAAAAACGCCGCAGGTCCAGCACCAAATCCCGCACTCTTAAGGCACCTTGTACCGAGTCATTCAGCAGACTTTGGGTATCCTGCAGTAAAAAACGTAGATCTTCCTGTTGTTGTAATGTGGCCAGTTGTTGTCGCAGCGCTGTTTTTTGCTGTGGGTCCTCACAGTGTGCTAATGCCTGCAACAGGTCAAAATACTGTATGAAAATCGGCAGATACAGCGCAAAGCTACTGAGGTTGCTGAGAATATACCCAATCGGGTTATTCAGTTCATGTGCGATACCGGCAGTTAGCGTACCAATGGTCGCCAGCCGATCTGTTTGTTGCCAATGCGCGTTAGTCGAAGGGGCTGTTGCCGGTTTTTGCATCTTCACTGCTCCACTGCCGATGAAGCTTTATATTGGCGCTCCGCAGCTCACAGAGCAAGTCTGCAGGAAAATACTTGCCTGAGCAGCCTGCTCCTGTTTATGTTGAATGGGGGAAGGAGCTGGCATGGCAAAAACAATCTTATTAGTCGACGATGAACCGGCAATTTTACGTGCACTGCAACGTACTTTGCAGCGCGCAGGGTACCGGGTGATCTTAGCGGAAAGTGGTGTTTCGGCGTTAAATCAGCTTGCTGCTGAACCTGTCGCCCTTGTATTGTCAGATTTTCGCATGCCAGGCATGAATGGCGCTGAGCTGCTGCAGCAAGTTAAGCAACAATACCCATCGACCATCGGACTGATCCTGAGTGCCTACGCTGAGCGTGATGCACTGCTAACCTGCCTGAACAGTGGGGCGGCTTGGCGTTTCCTGGAAAAACCATGGGAAGACGGGCTGCTGCTCAAGGAAATCGCCGCAGCCATCAGCGAACGTGATCGGCGGCAGGCTGAGCAGCAGAGGACTAACTTACTGTTATCGAGTCATGATGCTCTGCTGGAGTTATCTGCAGCGGGACGGGTATTGCGGTTTAACAGCTCTGCCTGTCAGGTCTTAGGGCTGCAGCCGTCCGAGTTGCGTGGTCAGGTACTTTCGGCTCTTTTTACCGATATCAATCCAATTGAACTGGCCAGTTTCTTACATAAAAAAGACCATGATATTCAGTTGCAGGGCGTTCACGGAGACTACTTCAGCTTCAGTCACCGAATCTCAGACTTACAGCATTACTTGTTGAAAATTATGCCGGTACAGCGTGTCAGCGACCAAGTATTCACTGCCGTTAATGCACTGCTGACAGCTTCAGATATCCGCTCACAAATTGAAGACCTGTTGTCTTCAGATCAGCGGCAATTTGCGGTCGTCACGCTACTGTTACCAGATTTTGCTTTGTACAACGCCTCTTTAAGCCAAGGTCAGCTGGACGAACTTTTAGAAAAAGCGGGCCAGGTGATCCGTAGTCAGCTGCCGGCAAAAGCACTGCTGGGGTATGTGTCTGCTGACAAATTCGTCATGGTATTGCCAGGTTTGGCGCAGGAAAGTCAGTTATTGATGTCGATTGAGCAGGTCTTGCTACCATTTCGGCAACAATTGGTGCTGAGTTTCAATCGGGTCCAGCTGGTTTTTTGCGTCGGTTATGCATTGTCACCGGCTGACGGCGCCACTGCTGCTTTATTGTTGCAGCATGCAGATGTTGCATGCCGGCAGAATCTGGTGAATCCGGCAGGATTCTTTTTACGCTATGACGCTGGGATGGTGGAGCAAAAACGTCAACATTTTGAGTTAAGTAATTCCTTGTATGATGCGCTGGAAAGCCAGCAATTCAGTTTAAGTTTCCAGCCGAAAATTCGTCTGACTGATGGTTTTTGCGATAGCGCTGAGGCGCTTATCCGTTGGCAACATCCAAAATTTGGTCAGGTTTCGCCTGCTGTGTTTATCCCTATCGCTGAGCAGGATGGTCAGATCCAGGCTATTGGTGACTGGGTGTTACAGCAAGCCTTACGGCATTTTAAGCAGTGGCAACAGCAAGGTTTAGCGTTATCGCATCTGGCGATAAATTTGTCCGGCCGTCAGCTGACCGACCCGCAACTGGCAAGCCGCATTGCCGCCTGTCTGGATAATTTTGGTCTGGCATCAGCACGGCTCGAACTCGAGGTGACCGAAACTTTTCTGATGGCTGATATTGACGCTAGCAGCAGGCTGTTAGGTCATTTACATCAATTAGGTTGTCTGCTGGCAATGGATGATTTTGGTACCGGGTATTCATCCCTGGCTTATCTGGCGAAATTGCCAGTGAATAAACTAAAACTAGACCGTTCCTTGTTATTAGATCTGGAACACTCGCCGCAATGTGCCAGTATGATAAGACATATGATTCGAATGGCCCACGAGTTGGGCATGCAAGTGGTGGCTGAGGGCATTGAATCAATCGGCCAGGTTTTATTACTGCGTGATATGCAATGCGATTACATTCAGGGATATGTCTTCAGTAAGCCACTTAGTAGTCAGGAGTTTGTCAGTTTTCTTGCCTGCCAGCCGATTCGGCAGCAGTGGGAGGAATTACTTCATGTTTGAGGCTGATCGCTGGTTGGTACTATTAGTCGAACCAGATCCTGCCGCAGGGGCTGCAACGCAGCGACTGCTGCGCCGGATCTGTCCGCACTGGCAGGTCGAGTTGTGTGCAGACGCAGTTAGTGCGACCCAATATCTGTTACAGCAGCCAGTAGCCCCACAAATGCTGCTGACAGACCGGCTGGATGCTTCACTTCGTGGTGAAGAATTACTGGAGTTTTGCGCTGAACATTCTCCTGCAACCATCCGGGTATTGATGAGCGCTGAAAACGATGGGGCTGTCATGCTGGCGGCAGTGCAATCGGCGCAGATATTATTGGGTAAACCGTTTACTGAGCTGGACTTACAGGCAATTTTCCACCGGGCTGAACAAATTATTGAAGGTCCGTTTTCCGAGCATGCGCGTTATCAGCTTGGTACCTTACAATCCTTGCCGATTCAGCAACGGCAGTATCAGCAAATTTTAACTTTATTGGATGATCCGGACAGCTCGCAGCGGGCTTTGGCTGCCGCCTTAGAGCGTGAAGCGCCTCTGGCCGGACGACTTATCCAGATGGCCAATTCGGCCTATTTGGGTTTCAGGCGTCAGACGCTGGATTTGCAGGAAGTGACCAGCCGACTTGGCAGGGAAATGATTAAAGCCATCATGCAGGCCTTTATGCTGCATCAACAGTATCAGGGCCGTATACAGCCACAGTTACACCAGCAGTTGCAGGATTACGCGGTATCATTAGCTTCTATCGCATTTCAGCTGGCGCGAACCCAATGCCGCGACGACGCCAGTCTGGCGGAGAAAGCTTACGTTGCAGGCCTGATGCAGGCATTAGGTCCGTTGGCATTATTGGCGACTCAGCCGCTCAGCAGCCAACAGTTAACACAGGAAGATATGTTTCAGGATGGTGTGGCGGACCACTGTGTGTTAACCGGCTATCTGATGACGCTGTGGGGATTCTCAGCCGATATTTGCGCGGCAGCTATGTACCGGCTGGATCTGCAATCATCCCCTCATATCGATCGGTTGCAGGCTATTTTACATTTAGCCAGTTATGTATTGTGCTTGCAGCAGCAAGATCCAACCCATGCCAACATAACGCCTGATGTTGAAGCGCTGAATCGTTTTGCGCTGTCAGACAGTTTTCTGGCAGTAAATCAGGAGCGGGGATGAGCACAAATTCAATCTGGCAGTTACGCCGTCCCAAACGCTGGTTTAACGCGCTGTTGTTTTACACCGGCTGGCTGGGCTTAGCTGTGCATCTGGTGTTGATGCTTTATTGCTTTGCCAGTGGCATCCCTTATCCGATGAGCTGGTGGTTTGTCGCATTGGCGCCGGCATTGTCGGTGCTTTGGGGCGGAGTTGCTGCATTGCAGTTACAAAAAGAAGCAGGTCCACCTCCTGAGGTTCAGGCCCGCTTTCGTTGTTAAGCTGCATGCTATCGTTTGGGTTGCAGCATCGCCTCAACTTCAATTTCGGTGATGCCTTTTTCATCAAAATGGAAGTGGATTTGGGCAGGACGACCTTCGATAAAATGATATCGCAGGTCGTCAATTAACAGCACGAAATCACCAGGCCGTGCCGGTTGCAATTTTTGCTTGAACAGTTTCAGTTGATGCTTACCTATTTGCCACTGAAACCCGCTCACTGGCGTTTTGCTGAAATCTCGCGCCCATACGTGCTGGTCTTTATTGAGCATTAACGCCAGTGTATACCGCTTAGGTACTTCTTCGACTGCCATTTCGTGTGGTCCCAACTTAAACTGGTAGGCGCCTTCGTGTTGCAGGAATGCAAAGCCAAATTCAGTTTGCTGTTGACTGCCATCCGCCAGCGTCAGTTGCACCGGGCCATTTAACTGAAACTCGGCGAGACTTGCTGCACTAAAAAACCATGCTGCTAATGCTATCACTCGCGTCTGATACATCATATTTACCCCGTTGTGGTCAGGATTGTCGCTTGCCAGCTGCTATCCGCAATTGCTGGCCCGCCTTTAATTTACTATCGGCCTTTAACTGATTCCATTTGAGCAAATCGGCCAATTTAATTTTATGTAGTTTGGCGATGTGATCGAGGGAATCGCCTTTTTTAACCGTATACACAGATTTGGCTTGCTTCGCATTCCCTGTGACTTTTTCCGGCGAAACTCGCGCACCGGGGACCCGTAAAGATTGGCCGGGTTTTAAGTGCGCATTAGCAGCTAAGTTGTTGTATACCCTGAGTTCCTCACTATCAACCCGCAGTTTCTGTGCGATTGTCCACAGACTGTCACCTGACTTGACCTGATAATTCTGTGGCTGACTTCTGGCAACCGCTACGGGCGGATTTTTGCCCGTCGGTACTAATAGTATTTGTCCTGTTTGCAGCTGGTCGTTTTTCAGCTGATTCAAACGGCGCAGGCTGACGACTTTAACTTTAAAGCGCGCGGCGATAGTGCCGAGGCTGTCACCGCTTTTAACCTTGTAGCGTTGAGGCTCACTTGAAGACGCAGTCGCAACAGAAACTTTTTTTAGTAAATGTCGCTGCTGTTCAAAAGCTTCAAGTGCATCGAGTGGCAGCAACATCGGAAAATCGTTGCCAGCAGGCGTTGTGTTTAACGCAAAGCCGGGATTCAGTTTCTTGAGCTGATTCAACGGGATCCCGGCAAGTTCAGCGGCTTGCTGTAAACGAACAGCGCCGGCGATCCTGGTACTGCCGACGATAGGGCGGTTAGCCACAGGTGGCAGATTGATTTGATAGTTGGCAGGATTTTTTACCAGGCTTATCATCGCCAGCCACTTTGGCATGGTTTGCACATAGCGGCCGGGAACCTGCAGACTCCAGTAGTCGGTCGGTTTGCCACGGGCTTTGTTGCGCTCTATTGCCGCCATGATCCGGCCTTCGCCAGTGTTATAGGCGGCGACCGCATTGAGCCAGTCATTGCCGAGACTGTCATGTAAATGCTGCAGGTAATCCAGTACTGCAAGTGTGGAGATCCATGGGTCCTTCCGGCCATCATAGCCGTGCTGAATTTTCAGGCCAAAATTACGGGCAGTTTGTGGCACCATTTGCCACAGCCCTGCCGGTCCTTTGCCTTGCGCCGCCGGATTGTAAGCACTCTCGACAATTGGTAACAACGCCAACTCGACAGGCATGCGACGTTTTTCCAGTTCAGTGACTATCAGATAGAGGTAGGGTTCTGCGCGGTTGGCGACTTCATTAAAAAACTTTTGTTTACTGGCAAAAAACGCAATCTCCCGACGGACATCAGCGCGTTGTGGCACCTGAATATGCATTTGCTGGCGGATACGTTGCCAGACATCGGTATACGCCGACAATTCACTCTGTGTGACGACTGGATCCAGTGGTGACATCGGCACGTCCAGCGTTGCAGGCTGCGCCTGGTCATTGCCTGCGTCTAGTGTTGAGCTGGTTGCGGCAGATTCCGCCGGGCCTTGCGCCTGTTTGGCACAGCTGCACAGCACCAGCAAAACTAGCAGAAGGAAGCATTTGTTTAACATGCATTTTTCCTGAATTCAGTTGCCACAGGCAACGTAAAGGCCGTGTATGGTAACGGGCAGATTGGTAATTGCAAGCCGGTATTAAAATCGGTTCTTCCATTGGCGTAAAAATGTAAAGAGCGACAAGGTATCCGGTTGCGACCAGCGCTGCTGTAACAGCGCTTCGTGACAGCGCAAAAACGGGTTCACGGTACGCTCAAGCCCGATATGGCTGGGGAGGGTGGGAACTCCATCAGATCTTAACTTGCTGGCGTAACGCTGGTATTCGACCAGAGCCTTGTTATCAGGTTCAACGGTCAGAGCAAATTGCAGATTTGCCAGCGTATATTCATGCGAGCAGCAAACCAGCGTCGTTTCAGGCAATGTGGCTAATCGTTGCAGTGACTGCAGCATCTGGGCGGCAGTCCCTTCAAACAAACGGCCGCATCCGGCACTAAACAGCGTATCGCCACAGAACAAAACTTGTGGCGCAGAGTCAACCAGATAAGCCAGATGATTCAAGGTATGGCCTGGGACACCTAACACAGTCACATTGGTTTGCCAGCCGTCTATGGCAAGCAATTCACCATCTTGGACCTGACGACCAGGCAATTGATTGTCACTTGTAGATGCAATAGGAACGAAAACGTCAGCATCGGGCCAGGCGGCACTCAGCTGTGCAAGCCCGCCGACATGATCCGGATGTTGGTGGGTTACTAATATTGCCCGCAGTGTAAGCTGCTGTTGGTGCAGGTAATCAGCCACTGGCTGATATTGGCCCGGGTCTACCACTATTGCATTGGCCCCTTGGCGCAATAGCCAGATATAGTTATCCTGCAGAATCGGAATAGCTTCAGGGGTGAGATGCATCTGCAATCCTATGAGTAAAAAAGAATACGGTTGCCGTCGGCAAAAGCAGTTCCAAACCAGCAGTCTGTTTGCAGTATACCGCGGATTATACCGGGGGAGCCTAAGATGAAACCAGCTTTAAGCCGTTATACGCTGAGTCAGGTGCCGCAGCATTGGCATGCGTTTGCTCAGGGCGACATACTGGCGAAGCAACTCGAAAGCCAGTTCAACCTGTGGTGGCCGCGAATTTTTGGATATCACCTGCTCAAAGTAGGCACCCTGAGTTGTCAGCTTGATACCACAGCCTGTGGTATTCGCCATCAAATTCATCTGGCGACCGGGGGCGAGCAGGTTTCTGTCATTGCTGACCCGGATGACTTGCCATTTATCGAACATGCAGTGGACGCAGTGTTGTTAGCGCATTGCCTGGAATACACCCAGGATCCGCATCATGTGGTTCGCGAGGCACACCGGGTGTTGATGCCGGACGGGTATCTGCTGATGAGTGGTTTTAATCCGTATAGCCTGATGGGCTTGCTGAAGTTATGGCCTGGCCTGCATCAGCGCTTTCCCTGGTCTGGCCGGTTCTTTTCACAGGCCCGGGTGAAAGACTGGTTGCAGCTGCTTGGCTTTGAGGTTTTGTATGAACAACGGTTGTTTTGCACCAGTATGTTAGCGCAATCCAAAGCAGATTCGGCGTTTCGGCTTTGGTCAGAGCAGCATCTGAATTATTTTGGCGCGGCATATGTGTTGGTCGCGCGCAAACGAACTTTACCCTTAACGCCAATAAAGCCGAAATGGCAACTCACCAACAGCTTTAAGCCTGCAGTCAAAGGTGTCAGTGTGCGTCAGCAAGGTGAAGTTTAAGTCACGCCTGAGGCTGGCTGCGTTGCCATTGTTGTAGGTACTGATCCAGCGCATTACCAAATTTTTGCCGGTCGCGCTGGTCAATGGCCTGTGGTCCACCGCTGACCATGCCGGCACTGCGGAGTTCTTCCTGTAGATTACGCACCGCCAGCCGGGCCTGCACATTATCTTTGTCGAGTTTGTCACCCCGTGGCGTCAGTACTGTCGCACCTTGTGCCACACAAATCGCGGCTAAAGGAATGTCCTGCGTCATCACTAAGTCACCCGGACGGACGGATTTGGCAATCAGGTTGTCCGCGACATCAAAGCCGGCTTCGACGCGAAATTGCCGGCACCAGGGGGCTCTTGGCAGTGGCAAGGCATGATTGGCGACAAAGTTCAGTTCGATTTTTAAACGCTCGCCGGCGCGCAATAACATGTCGCGACATACTTTCGGACATGCATCCGCGTCGATCCAAATCGGCATTAAGGTTCTCCGTGGCTGATGAACACTGGTGCTTCTGTTGATAGGGCAACGCAGGCTAGATTAGGTAGCGTCATAAAATGCAAATCAGCGCGATGGGCTGCCGGTTGTGGGCCTGATTGAAAGCCCATGCGCTGATAGCTGCGGATGGCTGCAGAATTGTTTTGATAGACATACAGCGATGCAGTGCGGTTTGGCCACCGTTTTAATCCTTGTTGCAATAGACCGGCAACGAGTGAACGCGCAAACCCCTGACGTCGAAATGGTGGCAGCACCAGTAAACGTGCCAAATGGATTTTGTCGAACCGGTTGCAAATTTGGCCGAACGCTAACAAGCTGTTTTCATTCATCAGGACGAATGCTTCAGTATCCGCTAGTTGTAGCTGTTGCAAAAACTGTTGGCGCTGAAGCGGATAACTAAATCCCTCTCCACCCCACTGGGTGACCTCTGCAGCTGAACGGAACAGACTTTGCAGATGCCACAAATGCTTCGCATCGGCACTTTGCAGTGAGAGTTTTGCAGGGATCAAAATTGGCTGGCCAACTGATAACAACCCGGTACTAACAGCAGCCACAGTAAAATCATACTGATCTGCCAGCTGAGTCGATAGAAAGGCTGGGCATAAAAATCCGCCTGTTGGCGGATCCACATCAACATGGCGGCACCAACTACACTCGGCAAGCCATAAATTGTTTCAAACTGACCATGAAACAGGCTGGCCCAACAGGCGACTACGCCGGTCACAGACAATAACAACCAGCTAACCACCATAGTTTTACTTTGATTCACTGTCATTTGAACTCCTGCAACTAACAAGGCTTACCACATCAAATCGTCAGGGATCTTGAAGTCTGCATATGGGTCGTCTTCCGGCGCCTGTGCATCTTGTTGATTCAGCAGCACAATCGCCTCAGCTTGACGCGACTGGATTTTTTCTGCGATTTGGATCGGCACCAAATGATATTGCTCACCCAGCTTTGCAATTGCAATCAGACCTTTGACTAATTGCTGCTGTACTTTTTCACTGACATAAATTTTCTTAATTTTATTGCCGTCAGTAAAATTGAAACCGAGTTCACCTTTATCCTTAATGATATTCATCTCGATAAGCTGTTTGACTTGAGCAATCAACGCCTTGCGATCAGCTTCGGCTTTTTTCTGTTGATTGAGCTCTCTGTCGCGGGCGACCTGTGCTTGTTTCGCTTGCTCGGCCAATACCGCGGCCTGGTTTACGACCTGGCCATGTTTGCCGGCCTGAACCCGCTCTTTATGCTGTTCTTTTTTGATGTTCTTCAGTTTTTTGGCATCGCCAAGGCCAGCTTTTAATAACTGCTCTGCCAGTGATTTGCTCATAGTTGCGTCCAGCGATCTTGGTTAAATGGCAGATATTGTTCCATGGCTTGCGCCGTCTTGCCAAGCACTGTGGCTGACGGCAGCATGGATTTACGGTATGCTAAACGATTATTTTCAGCTTCAGAGTACTTATGGCTGCTTTTCAGGAACTCGCGTTAGATCCACGTCTGCTGCGTTCAATTCAACACCTGGGCTTTACCCAACCGACAGAAATTCAGCAAGAAGCCATTCCCGCGGTGATGCAGGGGAAGGATTTAATCGTTTCTTCAAAAACCGGTTCTGGTAAGACACTCGCTTATCTGCTGCCGATGATGCAGCGTTTGTTGCGCAGCAAACCGCTGTCAGCGCAAGACCCGCGTGCAGTGATTTTGGCTCCGACCCGTGAGCTGGCGCAGCAGATTTATGCACAGCTGCGACTCTTCGTCGCCAATACTCGCCTGACGCCAGCGTTTATTGTTGGGGGTGAAAACTTCAATGACCAGGAAAAAGTTTTAAAACGCCAGCCGCACATTATTGTTGCGACACCAGGCCGTCTTGCTGACCACCTCGAGCACAAAAGCTTTTTTTTACAAGGGCTTGAGATGTTGATCCTAGATGAAGCTGACCGCATGTTGGACCTCGGTTTTATGCCGCAGCTCAATGCAATCCACAAGCAGGCATCCCACCGTTTACGCCAGACATTAATGTTTTCCGCTACTTTAGACCACGCTGAAGTGAATGAGCTGGCGTTATCTTTACTCAAAGATCCATATCGGGTGGCATTGGGTGCTGGTTACGATCCACACAAAGACATTACGCAAAAATGTTTTTTTGCCGACAATCTGACGCACAAAGAAGCGTTGCTCATGCACTTCCTGCAAAAAGAGCCGGTAAAACAGCTGATTCTGTTTACAGCAACGCGTGAAGATACCGACCGGTTGGCTACGTTGGTGCAACAGGCTGGTTATGCGGCGGTTGGACTTAACGGCAAACTTACTCAAGCGCAACGCAATGCCGTAATGCAGGCTTTTGCCACCAATAAATATCAGGTGCTGGTCACGACCGATGTCGCATCTCGAGGTCTTGACTTACTTCAGGTGTCACATGTCATTAACTTTGATATGCCAAAACACCCGGAAGAGTACGTACACCGTATCGGTAGAACAGGTCGGGCAGGGCAGCAAGGCCAGGCGTTTTCGCTGGTTGGGCCAAAAGACATCACTGCCTTTTATGCGATTGAACAATTTTTGCGCCGGCCCCTTGAAATGGCTCAGGTTGAAGGATTGGTTGCCAAGTTTGACGGCACAACGAAGAAAAAACAGCCTTCAAAACCTGTCGCCAAACCGCAGAAAAGAGTGGGGGCAGCGGGCAATCATAAAACGAAGCCGGCGGACAGCCCGTTATCGAAGAAAAAGCCTCAGTTTTTCCAAGGAGGCGACGATGGTTCTGCACCCATGAAAAAAAAGCAAAAATAATTTGAGATGATTGCTTTTTCGACACAATTCAGTGCTACACTGCGAAAGACAGTTGAGTATTAATTAAACATATTCGCTGGCAAGATGTTGTTTGCAAAGGTTTTAATTTGCAAACAATAGGTACGGTCAACACACGGTTAATTTTATTTTCCGTTGGATCAGCAATACCTATTGACCCCACCCAGTGGTTACCACATAATGGGGTCGTAATATGTACTAGCTCGAACGTGGCCGGTAATATTTAAGTCGCCATATATTGGCAAATATAGTTAAAGTAAGAGAATGTTATGTCACAATTAATTTCCGGCACCGTTAAGTGGTTCAACGAAGATAAAGGTTTTGGTTTCATTGAGCGCGAAGGCGGCAAAGATGTATTCGTACACTTCCGCGCTATCAACGGTACCGGCCGTCGCACGCTGGTAGAAGGTCAGAAAGTGACTTTCGAAGTAACTGAAGGCCAAAAAGGTCCTCAGGCTGAGAACGTAACTGTAGTTGCTTAATAGCAAGCTCAGAAAAGTTTCTTGAAAAGCCGGCTTTTGCCGGCTTTTTGTTTGCATTGTTGTGGTAAATTTGAATCCCTAATCCCTAATCCCTAATCCCTAATCCCTAATCCCTAATCCCTAATCCC
>CAMLRA010000056.1 GCA_946482325.1 uncultured Chromatiaceae bacterium
TGCGATCATAACTGTATATAAATACAGTTATTGGTAATTATGTCCGTTTCATTTCTTGGCGAGTCCGCGATCCGCAGTACATTGAAGTTGCCGCTGTTTGTCAGCAAAGTCTCGGCCGGGTTTCCTTCGCCGGCGCAGGATTATGTAGAGCAAACGCTGGATTTGAACGAGCTGTGTATTAAGCGCCCCGCTGCCACATTCTTCGTGCGGGTTGAAGGCGAATCCATGATTGAAGCTGGCATTTTCCACAACGATATCCTGGTAGTCGACCGCTCGGTAAAGCCGGTGCATGGCGATATCGTAGTGGCGCAGGTCGATGGTGAGTTTACTGTCAAAGAGCTGTGTTTAAGGCCAAAGCTGATGCTGGTGCCTCGCAATAGTGCTTTTCAGCCTATCTGTCTTGCGAACGATAACGAGCTGCAAATCTTTGGCGTGGTGACGAACGTTATCCGGCAGATGAGCCGCTCGCATAAAAACCTGTAGCGATGAACAAAACCTTTGCGCTGGTTGATTGCAATAACTTCTATGCCTCTTGTGAGAAGCTGTTCCGGCCAGATTTAGTCAATACGCCTGTTGTTGTGCTCTCGAACAACGATGGCTGTGTGATTGCTCGCTCCCGGGAGGCGAAAGCGCTGGGTATCAAAATGGGCGTTCCGTACTTTCAGGTGCGTGAGCTGGTTGGTAAACATCGTATCGTGGTGTTTTCGTCTAACTATGCACTCTATGCCGATATATCTTCCAGGGTGATGTCGACACTGGAGCAGTTGGCACCAGCAGTTGAAGTCTATTCAATTGATGAAGCTTTCCTCGATTTAACCGGTGTTGAGCATGCGCAATCGCTCACTGAGCTTGGGCTGAGTATTCGCCAAACCATCCAAGACTGGATTGGTATGACGGTGTGTGTCGGTATCGCACCGAGCAAAACCTTGGCAAAACTTGCAAACCATGCCGCCAAGAAGTGGCAGAAAACTGCAGGTGTGGTGGACTTAACCAGTAAAGAGCGGCAGCGTAAGTTGATGGCATTGTTGCCAGTCAGTGAAGTCTGGGGCGTTGGCGGTAAGCTGACAAAACGCCTAAACGAGTTAGGTATTCATACGGCGCTACAGCTTGCGGATGCGTCACCGAAAATGCTGCGACGGCAATTTTCTGTGGTGATTGAGCGCACCGTGGCAGAGCTTAATGGCGAGTCCTGTCTAGCGCTTGAAGATGTATTGGCCAACAAAAAGGAAATTGTGAGCTCACGTGCCTTTAGCGAGCGCATCACTGACTTTATTCATATGCAGCAGGCAGTGTCAGAATATGTGCATCGCGCATCTGAAAAACTGCGCAGTCAAAACAGCAAAGCCAAACAACTGACCGTATTTATCCGCACCAGCCCGTTTAGTAACCACAGCCAAGACCCGTTTTACAGCAATTCAGCAACCGGCGTTCTGGTGAGTCCAACGGACGACACCCGGGATTTTCTGCATCTGGCCGTGGAGCTTTTGAAGAAAATCTGGAAAGAAGGTTACCGCTATGCCAAAGCCGGCGTGATGCTGGCTGATTTTTACGATGAAGGGATTGAGCAGCTGCAACTGTTTACCGACGCAGCTAACGGTGGAGTTAATGAAGCAGCGCCCGTATATCGGGTCAATCCAGCGCTGATGACTGTGCTGGATGAAATCAACCACAGCGGTAAAGCTAAAGTGTTCTTTGCCGCAAAAGGCTTGCAGCAAGACTGGGCAATGAAACGCCAGCTTTTATCACCGGCGTATACGACAAAATGGGCGGAGCTCCCGAAAGCAAACTAAGGGCGTCAACGCTGTGACCCAACAACGACCTACGTTTATCTGCACTTTGCACAACATGATTTGCCGCTTTGAAAGTGAGGTCTCGATTCACTCGCCGTGATTTGGTCTTTTTTGAAGCGATGATTTTTAAAGAGAAATAGATTTTGGTTGTTTGCTAGTTGCCAAACCGACTTTTACTCTTACACCAAAGGACTACTTGTTTCTTAAACAGAAAAGCCCCAACTTGGTTGGGGCTCTTGCGATAGCTAATACAAGGAATTTAAGTTTTTTAC
Organism: uncultured Chromatiaceae bacterium; assembly: GCA_946482325.1. The sequence goes on from CAMLRA010000056.1 coordinate 2,063, forward strand.
GTGGGGATGTTCCTACCGCCACAACAAACAAGGAATTTAGGTTTTTTACGTGGGGATGTTCCTACCACCACAAGTTGTGGTCGATAGCATAAGGTTGACGGAATCACTTAGTCAATAGTATCAAGGCGTTCGAAAAAACGAATGTCTACATTGCCTTATTTGCAGACATTCGATTTTTCGTGAACCAAGCTATTTATTTCTAATCGGGTGGCTACGTTCAGTTCGCCACGACAGGTGCGCCATTAACCCTCGTGAAATAACTTCGATATGTGTTCACGTAGGGAGTCATTAAGTTCCTCACGTATTTTTATATGCATTTCGAAAATGGCATCAGCTACCTCATGCGAATAGCGTGGTATGATACTTGGCCCGTGAGGAAGTAGAGCGTATCGTCTCTCGAGTCCGGTTGGCATTGGCGCTTGAATTGCCGTAATATCGTGACTCGCTAGATGCGCGCCTTCCGACAAGTCGCCATATAACTTTTTAACTTCTTCATCGAGTACATTAATCTTTGGAGCCTTGTTTTTAGTCCTATTGCCTTGAGCAATGTGTTTTAGTTGCGCTAGCCCTTCCAACTCCTGCCTAACCAAAGTAATGGCCTGTAAATAGTACCCAGAAGATATAAGACTAACGACGGGATTTCCCGCCATATTCACAACGGCGAAGGCCGTCTCCCACTCCCTATGTGTTTCATCATTCCGAATCAGTTCAACCGCACCATATTCTCTGACTTCCCTCCGGGTTACCTTATTCAGGATTCTGTCAATTTCCGAGCCAATTTCCTTAGAAACATTATTGTTTTGCTCAATCCGCGAAGAAAGCCGCTTGCGCGTCTCTTGAGCAACCTTGTCGGCTTCAATTTCTATAAAAGTGTCCCAGTTTCTCACTTGAGTATCCGTTAGTTGTTGATACACAGACTCCGTTAACAAGTCTGGCATTTGTTTTAGAGGCCGGCTTTAGCCCGTCCCAGTGACCGAAGAGAACAATTTGACGGATGTCTTAGCGCTACAATAGTGCGAATATACCAGCGTCATAAGGAGCAGGCCTTGCACGTTGCTAAGTCAATGTTAAGCCTAATCTGTTAGCTATTTTTATTTTTACTTTAATTTATCATAAATCAACAAAATATTTCGGGGCAAGATGCAAAACCTAACCCCAAATCCAGAAATGCTGACTCCAAAAAACACCGTGGCATTCATGAGACCGGTTGCTTTTGCTCGTTAGGCTTTGGAAAATACAATTCGTCACCTTCCAGCCATCGATCCTCTATCTTATTGCCGCTAACACTTTCTAAATAAGATAATTCGGAAATTAACACATGCTCATAATCATTTATTGTTCTTACAAATCCTGAATCTATATAAATTAGCCTATTCTCATAAAGATAGTCACAGCCAAACACGCACAATGGCATAACAATATGTGGATCGGTTCTCTCATTTTCCGCACAGTCTTTTCGTTTTTTCTTATGCGCTGTAATCAATGACTTTACTGAAAACTCTTTTTGACAGATCGCGCAGTATTCTTTCGATTTTCCTTCAAACAGCCATAAGCTTAAAATGTGCTGCTCTCTTCTAGTAGATATATTGCTGCATCCATCAGTGCCTTCTGACGAAGCTTTAATTAATCTTTGGCGAAATTCTTCATACTTGGTAAGTAATTCATTTGTCTGAGCAGATTTCCCGACCAAATTGTATGTGTAGTGATATCGACCTTCACTCTTATCGACGAATAGTAACGGCGAGTGAAATACAGATTTATCAACAAGCGGCTTTTCATACCCTAAATTCAACAAGTGATTTGATATTGAAGTGTAATCACTCACATTAGAATCAACGAGAAACTCAACAATACTTTTTTCTACATTAGTAAGCTCTCCCGGCTCAACATTGATATAAACCTTGTTTCCTTTGATTTCTGTATGCTTTGAGCTCAACAGATACCTTTTTATTACATCCTCTGGCGGGTAGTCTCTTTTATTTGGAGCTGTTCGTCTTTTCAACGAATTTCCTAGAACTATCGTCAGCTTTTCTACATCCTCTAGCTGTGTGATGTTTTTTATTTTCTCAAGGTTATTAATGAGCGAATTATCTCTAGACTCGAAGAGGTAATAATCATCGCCGCTATAACTACAAAACCAAGAATCCGAATCTGATTTAATAATGCTCAGCAAGAATTGAAACTCTGAATCATCTAAATCAATTTCTTCCATAAGATATTTAAGCTTGGCAATACCAAGCAACCCTGGTATTGTCTTCGCCTTTTTTAGTGATTTTTGTAAAGATTTAATTTTCGGCGAAACTCCGAAAACAATTTCTGTGTTTTCATTAAAGCCAGATCTAGTCATCTCGTCTAAACTGATAGTGTATGCTTTGTACGCCGAAGCCTCACCTATGTCGTGGAGTAATCTCAGTAGCGATAAAATATTTTTATTTCCATCGAATAGATTATTCACTTCCACATATTGATTTAGATCTTCAAAGGAATGAATGGGTGATGAATGCAAGTATTCAGAAAACTCCTTCAGCAAACGAAAGTCATTTAGCTTCGCAATTTTTTTGAACTTAGACTTTAGTATTTGTCGTGGGCGTTCTGAGCGCCTTCCATCTGAATCGCCTACGTTAAACTCAATTGCGGCATCTTCCAAAGTTGGCCATAAGTCTTTGCTAAATCCATAAAAGTAGAGTATCAAATTGATATCCCTGGACTTCGTATCGAGCTCTTTCAGATTTGTATTTAAGTATTCTCTCAGTTCTTTCTCGATACTCATCGAACTTCCTATGTAGGCGAGCCTAACAAATTAACTTAACACCGAAGTAAAGGTTGACAGTTTTCCTCTAGCAGATGAGCCAACTAGAGGAGGAAAATCACTATGCAATTCATTCTCGAAGTCTTGATAGCGTGAGACGTATACAATTCCAAAGATCACTCTGAATTGCCTCAAGGCATCAATCTTTTCAAGTTCTGCATTGCCTGTTTTAGTTCGTGGCCGAACGTGATCAGCGATGCGGCTACCGGGGTTTATATCTCTCCCCCAGTAAAGTGGATAAATACTTCCTTCGTTATTGAGTGGCATAGCAGTTTTGCCAACTTCGGCGAAGAGGTCTGATACCGATGAGGATTCCGTCTTTATCGCAAAGAACCCGTAAACGGAGCCAGATGAGAACTGGATTTGTGTGTCCCCACCAATAACTGGTAGCTTGTCGGCGAATTTCACTTCCCCAGACTGCTCGGAAAAGACCATATAGCCTTTTTTCCCAGCGTACGATTTCATGAAAGTTATGACTTCATTGCTCATATGATTGCTGATACCTAATACCTAATGCAGCCTCGCATTTATGGGGCAGCAGCCTTTGCTCGTTAGCTTTCTTCTCCGCTAAATGTAAATTTGCCCGATAGCTTGATTCTTGAAACTAAACTATCTAGTGCGACATTATTGTCGATTCCATCAGGCCTTTGTACTATGCGAACTAACCTATCAGAATAGTGTCGCAATTTGTCCTAACCTGGCGTTCGTGCTTTCTAAGTTATCGGCATAGACAGTCTCATTTGCCTTAGTTGCGGACATTGAATGTATCGTGAACTGGGCATGTAACGCATTGCTCAGCGGATAATTGAGAGCACAACTAGTAATTTTTCCGCGTACAGAAAATTGTCATGCCTTAACGCTCCAAATAATTGAGAATCAATTCCTCAGTAAACGCGATCGTCGTATCAACATCGCCCAACTCGAACTCGTCCCATTGCGCGTGTGTTGCCTTAGTGCGCACGTGTGCTGCCACCTTAGCGCGTTTTGCCTTCACTTGGGTTAGAGTGCCAGCTTTAACAAGATCGTCGATCAATACATCTAATTTCCTGCCCCGCTCAGTAACACCAGCTTTTCGACAAATGCCACGCAATGTGTCCTCAAAAACAACACCAGAAATTACACCAGCCTCATTCTTACGCCTCTCTTTTGCATAGTCCTTCGCGTGGTCCAAGAAGTCGTCAAAAACAGCTGCTCTAGTTTGAGCCTCTATAGAGGCCAACAAGCCCAGATCGATATCCTCCAATAGCGACTTAAGAATTACTGTAACTTCGCCTACCGACTCTTGTGTACAGTAACCACGATCTGAACCACATATTCTATCCACTGACAACCTGTACGGATTACTGGAATTGGTTACGACCAAATGTACGATGTTTTGGGCTGAGGCTATCCACGCAACGCAATCTTGCAGATGGGCCACTCCTCGCACTTGGCCGTGCTCGTTTCCATGTTTTAGCTCATCGCCTAAGCGTATTAGGGCATCGAACTTATTTCTCACTTTTTCGTCAATTTCCATCAACAGCTTCCACTTTTATAGCGCGTAACGTTGAGCTCAGGGCCGTCAACCCTGCAGCGAATTATTGGAGTCAATTTGGAGAATTCCACTCTTGGTGAATAGTACGCCGTTATAGTACGCATACTACATTCTTAAGCGTAATCTACATACAAGTAGTACATTTTGGGCGGCTCTTTTTGCCAGTCTGCATTTTCGGAACGATCGCCTAAACTTGCGGCCCAGCTGACAATTTTGGTCACTTCAGGCCGTTTTTTAAACCAGAGTTCGTCATGTTCTGCTTTGAGCTGGTTATAGCCCTCACGGGTGATCAGCTTCGTTTTAGCTTGTACTTTTTTGTCCATCCACCACAGCCCCGCGACCTGACTTTGCCTGTTCCACCGCGGTTTATACCAAGCGCCGTAGTTGCTGTCAGCCGTCACAGGATGGATTTTTTTGTGTAGCCGTATGACAATAGCCGTCACTTTATCAGCAGCCATGTTATCTATCGCTGCGTCGCAAGGAACTCAATTACACCATGTCGATGATTATCAAACAGATCGCTGCCGAAATCGCAGCCCGTCCGGATCAGGTCAATGCTGCAGTTCAGCTGCTGGACGAAGGCGCAACGGTGCCTTTTATCGCCCGTTACCGCAAAGAAGTCACGGGTGGCCTGGACGATACGCAGCTGCGCACGCTGGAACAGCGCCTGACCTATCTGCGCGAACTGGAAGACCGCCGTCAGGTGATCCTGCGCACAATCAACGAACAGGGCAAACTGACGCCGGCGCTGGAGCAGGATATTCTGGCCGCTGACAATAAAACCCGGCTGGAAGATTTATACGGCCCATACAAGGCCAAACGCCGCACCAAAGGCCAGATCGCCATTGAAGGCGGTTTGTTACCGCTGGCCGATGCGTTATTAGCCGATGCCGATTTAGTGCCGGAACAGGCGGCGCTGCCGTACATCAACGTTGAAGCCGGGTTTGCCGACCTCAAAGCCGTCTTGGACGGCGCCAAATATATTCTGATGGAACGTTTTGCCGAAGATGCCAATCTGCTGGCAAAACTGCGCCGCCATCTGGCGCAACATGCCGTATTAAAAAGCACTGTGGTGGCCGGCAAAGAAACCGAAGGTGCAAAATTCCGCGATTATTTTGCCCACACAGAACTTTGGAAAAACGTGCCGTCGCACCGCGCGCTGGCGATGTTCCGTGGCCGCAATGAAGGTATTCTGAATCTGCAGTTACAGCCAGACGCCGATGAAGCCAGCGCCCACGCCAGCTGCGAACAAATGGTCGCCAGCCATTTTGACCTGCGCCAGCAAGGCCGCGCTGCCGATGCGTTTATCCGCACTGTGGTGCAGTGGACCTGGAAAGTGAAACTGCATTTGCAGCTGGAAAACGATTTGCTCGGTGAGCTGCGTGAAAAAGCCGAAGAAGAAGCCATCGCCGTGTTTGCCCGCAATATGAAAGATTTGCTGATGGCAGCGCCTGCCGGCATGCGCGCTACGCTGGGTCTCGACCCGGGCCTGCGCACCGGTGTAAAAGTCGTCGTCGTCGACCAGACTGGTAAACTGGTCGCTCACACCACCATTTTCCCGCATGCCCCACAAAATCTGTGGGATAAATCGGTCAAAACGCTGGCCGCCTACTGTAAACAATTTAAGGTCGAACTGATTGCCATCGGCAACGGCACGGCATCGCGCGAAACCGATAAACTGGCCGCGGATGTCATTAAAATGCTGCCAGAACAACAGCTGAGCAAAATCATGGTGTCGGAAGCCGGCGCTTCGGTGTATTCAGCCTCAGAACTGGCTGCGCAGGAATTTCCGGATCTGGACGTGTCGTTGCGGGGGGCTGTGTCGATTGGCCGTCGCTTACAGGACCCATTGGCCGAGCTGGTCAAAATCGAGCCTAAAGCTATTGGCGTCGGCCAATATCAGCACGACGTCAACCAAAGCCTGCTGACCAAATCGCTGGACGCTGTGGTAGAGGACTGTGTAAACGCCGTCGGCGTGGACCTGAACACCGCATCGGTCGCACTGCTCGCCCGCGTCGCCGGTCTGAACAAAACGCTGGCACAAAATATCGTGCTGTACCGCGACAGCAACGGCCGTTTTATGCAGCGTCGTGATTTGCTCAAAGTGCCACGCCTTGGCCCTAAGGCCTATGAACAGGCCGCAGGTTTCCTGCGGATCAACAACGGTACGAACCCGCTGGATGCTTCAGCAGTGCACCCGGAAGCCTACCCACTGGTCGAAAAAATTCTGGCGAAACACCAACAGCCGGTCGATGCTGTGATCGGTAACAGCAGTTTCCTCAAGTCGATTAATCCGGCTGATTTCGCTGATGAACATTTTGGTATTCCGACCATCAGCGACATTTTAAAGGAACTGGACAAGCCTGGACGCGACCCACGACCAGAGTTTAAAACTGCCCAGTTTAAAGATGGCGTTGAGACCATGGCCGACTTAAAACCCGGCATGCTGCTGGAAGGTGTAGTGACTAACGTCACCAATTTTGGTGCTTTCGTGGATATCGGTGTGCATCAGGATGGTTTGGTGCATATTTCCTCGTTGACCGACAAATTTGTGTCGGATCCGCACCAGGTGGTCAAAGCCGGCGATATCGTCAAAGTCAAAGTGCTGGAAGTGGAAATTGAACGCAAACGCATTGCATTGACGATGCGGATGGACGAGCAGCCACAACCAAAATCTGCCAGTGGCGCGAAAGAACGCTCAGCGCCAGCTAAATCCGGCGGCAGCCGGCCACAAGCCGCACCTCGCCAGCAAGACAATGGTAATGCCGCGATGGGTAACGCTTTTGCCGCAGCACTGGCCAAACTGAAGAAGTAACGTCAGTATCCTGCCTGCAGCAATATAAAAACGCCGTCATTTGACGGCGTTTTTATTCGTAAGCTGATGATGGCGTTGCATTTCAGGCTGTCAGCAATAAAGGCCTGTCTTGCGGCTGCACTGCCTGTTGGTAATAACTACTGATGACCTGACTGCGTTTTTGCATCAACGCCGCCAGTTCAAGACTACGTTGTTCGACCTGCGGGCCTTTATTCACGGGCCGCCCAGGCTCCAGCTGCTGCTGCGGATCTGGTTGCAGATAGTTCCGGCTGCTGGTCGGGGAATTTTGTGCTTGTTGCTGCTCGTCAGCCTGCTCCAGCCAATAATCGGCATCTGCAGCCGGTGGGTTATTTAAAGCAACATTCTGCTGCGCCAATTCAGCTTGTGCTTGCAATACTCGTTGCATGGCTTCCGCAGCCACACGCCGGTCTGCCGACGATGGATCTGCCGGTGCCAAAGCTGCAGCCTTCACTTTCTGCATTTTAACGATTGTGGCTTGCGGGTCGCCTGGCACAACAGCCAAATCGATATTGACCTCACCACCCACTGCGTATTGCCGGCCGTCTGGCCCCAACTGAAACTCATAACTCGGGGAAGCCGCTAAATCGCCACCCGTATTGGCATGCGCCTGTTCATGGGCCCGAACTTCAGCATCGCGTTTTTTCAGTTCGTCCAGTTTTCGTTGTTCACTGGCGCTTTGTTGGTCGTCACGGCCGGAACCGGATTGTCCTGAGCTGCCTTGCTCAGAACGCCCTTCCGGGTCCCGTTCCTGCGAGCGGCCTTCAATCGCCTGCTTGAGCTCAGTGCCGCGATTTTTTACTTCGTCTGTGTAAGTCGGATTATTGTGTTGTGGTGAGTTGCGGCTTTTATCTTCGGAAATCACGCCTTTTTCTGCGGCGTTGCGTTCCATTTGCGCAACCGGCTCGATGATGTCACGTTTGAGGTTTTCCCGGCGTGCCAAATCCACCGCCGGATTACCGACATAGGGTGTGACATTTGGGTAGACCGACGTGATGGCCATGTTGCTTTAGTCCTCAGGCACTGACATCTATCAAGGTGCCAAGCATTTCGTCAGCCGTTTTAATCGACCGCACATTAGCTTCGGCATACAGTGATTCTGTGGTGAGTTGCACCATGCTTTGTTCCAGCGCTGGCGTTTTAGGCTGTGGCTGCACGGGTTCTGGCTGCTGCGCTACAGCATTGGATTGCTGAGCATTTAACGCGCGTTGCTGGTTAACCGCTTCGCGATTGATATTGACAGTGGCTTCCGTAATGCCATTGGAGGCGCGTTGAAAACCCTGCAAACCTGAGTTGTACGCGGACTGTAATTCCATCGACGGATCTCCACAACATGAACCAATGATTAAATAGTAACCAACTCATGCAGTTGAGACAAGGAAAATGGCAAATAGTCGCCGCTTTAACGGCAATTTTCTGCCGTTTTCCTGATCTAGATCCGGCCAAGCAACTTTACAGTGGCTGCTAAGCCTGTAAACACTGTCTGAGCCAGTGCAAAAACTCTGTCTGATGGGAGATAAAAGGCGCATGCGACGCCTTGACCAGCACTGAAATCTGTGCTTGTGGTGCGAACTCCGTCAACTTTGTGACCATCGCCACCGGTACCAGCGAATCCAGCCGGCCAAAACAACCAAACAGCGGCACGCTGAGCCTGGCAAGCTCCGGGCGTAAATCTGTGGTCGCCAGAATTTCAAGACCAGCAGCCAGCACCTGTGCCTGTGGCAATGGCAAGCTCAGTACCGCCTGCTTTAGCTGCTTGATATCCTGTCTTGCAGTGTCGCTGCCCATCGCCTGAATAGCCAGAAACCGCTCGACTGTTAAAGCCAGATTGGCAGATAACGAACCTGCGAACTGCTGCATCACCTGCGCGTTCATGCCGGGCCAATCCGGTTGCTGCAAAAAACAGGGTGAGCTGGCCACTAGCGCCAGCGACCGCACTTTAGCCGGATACCGCAATGCCAGCATAGTTGCAACCAAGCCACCCAGCGACCAGCCCAACACAAAGCTGTGTGCTGGAATAAGCGCAGCCAGCTGCTCGGTGATCGCTTCCAGGCTATAAGGTTCCGGATAGCTCGTCGCCAGCCCATACCCGGGTAAATCCAGCGCCAGCACCTGATAGTCCGTGGCCAGCGCATCCGCGACAGGCTGCCAGATCGCATGATTTAAGCCCCAACCATGGATAAGTACTACTGTTGGTTTGGTATTTTCAGCATTCAGCATCATAGTTAAATTTATGTAAAAAATCACAAGGAATGTGATGACCATACAAACCGCTATTGTGCCTGCGTTCCAGCAGCTGCTGCAGCGCTTTTTGCATTTTTGTCTGCCGAATTGTTGTTTGTGGTGTGATTTTCCGGTGCATCAACCCGGCGCCCAGCTTTGCGATCACTGCCAGGCGGCATTACCCCGTCTGCACTGGCCTGTAACAACGGATGCATTGCAGCTACCCGCAGTTAGGCGTGGACTTTTAGCCCCACAGTTTGATGCAGTTTGGAGTTTAAGCTGGTATCAGCAGCCCTGGAGCCATTTTATCAGTGCCTGGAAGTTGCAACAGGAACTGGCCTGCGGCCAGCTATTGCGCCAGCAGCTGGCGCTGGCTCTGCCGCACTGGCGGCTACAGGACCAATTCGCCGCAGTGGCTTATGTGCCGGTGCATCCAAAGCGGCTGCGTGAACGTGGTTTTAATCAGTCACAGCAACTTGCGGCGACAGTGGCTGAAGTCACCGGCATGCCGCTATTGCATGTTTTTGTTGCGCAAAGCCATCAGCCGCATCAGCTTGGCGCCAGCGCCAGTGCGCGCCGGGCTCAGCTGCGCCGCCAGTTCCGGCTCCAATCCCCGGCGGGTGTCACATTACCTGCACAGGTGTTACTGGTCGACGACGTACTGACCACAGGTGCAACAATGAATCAGCTTTGTCGTCTGTTGCGAAAGGCCGGCGTGCAGCGGATTGGCGTGGTCACACTCGCCATCACACCGGCGCCCGGCACTGAGACCTGGCTTTACTCGTCGCCGTCACCACTGTCATCGCCAGAGTCGAACAACTTGCCAAAATAAAGACTATTAACCAATAACCGGCCTGAACCGACAAAATAACCACGGAACACCGGGTTGTCGGTCATCGCCACAATGCGGCCATCGCCGACATTATGTGCCAGCACTGTAGCGCTTTTACGAAAAGCATTGACCAGCGCCGGGTCGGCATAACCTGCTAACTGTGCCTGATCGCTGTAACGGGCCACAGTGATAAAAGGCTGTTCAGCCGGCTCCATCAACAGCAGGTCATTTTTAAACACCGGCAGTTGCTGACGCGGTAAGCCAAAAGTCAGCGGATGGCTCAGGTCCACTTCCGTCTGGAAAATCGCGCCGGCAATGCGCTGGCGGCCGGCCAGCTGTTCTTTGTCCTGATAAACCGGTGCGGTCATTGTGACTAAGGCTTTTAATTCACTGGCTTTTTTCAGCTTGGCTTGCAGCAGAGACTTCTCCGCCAGCCAGCTGACTGCCGCTTTTTGCGCCCACAACACGCCGCCTTGTTCCAGCCAGCTTTTTAGCTGTGCCACTTCAGCATCGCCCCAACTGCTGTAATTACCATCCGGCAACAGAATATGGCTGTAGCGTGCCAAATCGAGGCGCTTCAGCCGTGCCGGCTCGGCCATCGATGGCGATATACCCGCCAGACGTTCAGTGGCAAACCACAATTCACCGGCTTCGGTCGAATTGATACCAGGACCTGCTATCAATAACACTTCCGGTAACACCAGCGGTTTGACCTGATTACTGCCCAAATCCTGGCCTTGCGGCGTCAGGCCCGAAGTTAATGCGCTGAGCGCTAACGGCTGATTCCGGGCAAATTCGCGTAATTTTTGCTGCCAGCCTTCAGCTTGCAACCCCGCAGGCAGCAGTACAGTACCAGCGGCAAACTGCTGCACGCCTTGAGCCGTCACAGCACTGAATGCTTTCGGCGCCACTCTGAGCTGGAAGCCGGCCTGCAATAAACGCGCGGTTTGTACTGGCGCCTGTTGATCCGCCCAAGATAGCGCATAGGCGTAAGCACCGTCGTTAAACGACTGCACTGTTGCCACCGGCTGTGTCCAGGCTTCAGCTGCAAGCTCTGACGGCGCTTTGCGGCTGGCGGCAAAATCGATGTTGTAGGCATAAGGCAAAGTCCAGGCCGACACATCGTAAAATGTGTTGTCGCGGAAATTGGTATCGGTATTAAACGCCGCTTTAATCAGGTTGTATTGGCTTTGTTCTACCGGCACGAAATAACTGTGACCGGCCTCAAAGGTTTTACCGTTGATCTGGAAATCTTCAGTCAGGGCATAGGCTGCAATCTGGTGCTGTTTTAACAGCTGTAATAATGCCGCAAGCCGGCTCTGGTCAGCTGGCTCGCGCAGCAGATAACCGCGCACAGGGTCAAGCCGGGCCTGCTCTTTGGATTTCTGCGCAAACTGATACTGCGCTTGTTGTAAATCCTGTTTATGCGCAATTGCGCCATTTAAAGTGGAAAATGACGTGCGGTACTGATTGTCGATGGCAAAGCTGAAGCTGAGCTCTGACTGCAGGCTCTCCTGCAGATGGCCACGACTGCTGCCCTGCTCAAACAAAATACCGACACTACCGTGCACGTCCGGATAAGTCGAACCTTTGCCGACATAAAAGTCATCAAAAGCCTCTTCGGTGAAATACAGCCGGTTCACCTCGTCCAGTGCTTTGGCGTGGAACTGCGCCAGCTGATTGGTCAGTTTGATGGTCGATTCCGGTGCAAAAGGGCTGTTGCGGCTCGGAATCCCGGGCTGAAAAAAGAAGGTGCTATTGGTGCCCATTTCGTGAAAATCCGCCACTATTTGCGGCCGCCAGCGATGAAACTGAGCAATACGCGCCTGACTTTCCGGATGTTGCAGCAACAACCAGTCACGGTTTAAGTCAAACCAATAATGGTTTGGCCGGCCATTCGGCCAGGGCTCGACGTGCTCGCGGTGTTGCGGATCTGCCACTGCCGCCGTGCCCTGATGCATATTGACCCAAGTGGCAAAACGGTCGTTACCATCCGGGTTCAGGCTGGGTTGCAGTAAAATAATGCTGTTCTCCAACAGGTTTTTGACTGCCGGATCTGTCGAGGTCAGCAGCTGATGAACAACCCGTAACGAGGCATTGGCACCGCTGGCTTCATTGCCATGAATACTGTACCCAAGCCAGATGATAGCCGGCAGCGTCGGATCAGGTTGTTTATCACCGCGACTGACCGCCAGATGTGCTTCGCGAATTTGTTCCAGTCGCTGCATATTGGCAGCAGAACTCAAGGTAAGCTGCAATAAAGGGCGCTGTTCGTGGGTGCGGCCAATAATGTCAAACCGGGTCCGATCCGGCGCCGCGGCGGCGGCGGCACGCAGATAAGCCTCGAGCTGGTCGTGGCGCGCATGCCACTGACCGGGTTCAAAACCCAGTACCTCCGCCGGAGCCGGCACCACAGGGGCAGTCTGTGCCTGCATTACCGGATGAAAAAATGCAGTCGCTATCAACAGAGAAAGAGTAAAAGTTCGCACCGGCTATCCTCCTGAAAACTAAGTATTCACCTTAGCAATAAAGCCTGCTGCCACTCAAGCAGGCTTGGCAAGGCCGGTTTGCGGGCGTATCATAGGCATTAACCTAGTAATTTAGTCAGGTACTACTGATGATCATCATCTCCGAATCGGCGCAAGCGCATTTTGTTAAACTGTTAGAAAAGCAGGCCAGCGGCACCAACATCCGGGTGTTTGTGGTCAATCCCGGCACGGCTTCCGCGGAATGTGGCGTGTCCTACTGCCCACCGGATGCGGTCGAATCAACAGACCTGACGGTGCCTTTTAACGGCTTTGACGCCATCATTGATGCTGACAGTAAACCGTTTCTGGTCGATGCAGAAATCGATTTTGTCACTGATCAAATGGGTTCACAGCTGACGTTAAAAGCGCCGAATGCCAAAGTGCGCAAGGTGAGTGACAACGCGCCGTTAAAAGAACGGGTGCAATATGTCATCGATGCCGAGATTAATCCGCAATTAGCCAATCACGGTGGCCGGGTATCGGTGGTCGAACTGACAGACAGCGGTGTTGCTGTGCTGCAATTTGGCGGTGGTTGTAACGGTTGCTCACAGGTCGACTTGACGCTGAAAGAAGGCATCGAAAAAGAACTGCTGAACCGCTTCCACGGTGAATTGTCTGGTGTGCGCGATGTCACCGACCACCAGCGCGGCGAGCATTCGTACTACTAAGTTATGCCCAGACTTCCTCTGACAGCGGCCCAATGTGGCCGCTTTTTTGTTCAAGGGCTAATACTTTTTTGGGTATTGCTACTCACGCTATGGCTGATACCCACAGAGCAGCACCTGATGCTTTTGATAGTAAAGTGGTTATGGCTAGGTTGTTTTACGCTGACCCTTACCAGTTATCTGCTGATATTGCTGCAACGCACCGGAATTGCGTTGCTGCAGGAGTCTGACAATGAATAAATTGCTCGCCCTCGTTTTTGCGCTCGCCGTTGTGTTGTGCAATTCTGCTACATCTCATGCCGCTATTATTCTGCAATATCATCATGTTGCCAATGACACGCCACGCAGTACCAGTGTGACGCCGGCGGAGTTCCGCCAGCAAATGCAGCATTTAAAAGATTTGGGTTATCAGGTCGTCAGTCTGGACGTCATTATCAATGGCCTGGTCCAGCAAAAACCGGTGCCGGACAATGCCGTCGCCATCACCTTTGACGATGGCTTTGCCAATGTTTTTTCCAATGCCCGGCCGATTTTAAAAGAATTCAATTACCCCTATACCATGTTTCTGGGGCCGGCGCTGATTGACCGGCGTGAAGGCCCGGTCTTGAGCTGGGCGCAAATTCAGACGATGCAGCAGGAAGGCGTGATTATCGCCAACCACAGCTCGTATCATCATCGTCTGGCTGTGCCCAACAAAGGTGAGAGCAAAGCAGAGTGGCGGCAAAGGGTAAAAACCGACATCCTGCTGGCGCAGCAACAACTGGAAGAAAAGCTCGGACAACAACGCAAATGGCTGGCTTATCCGTATGGCGATTTTAGTGCTGAACTGGAACAGCTGGTGAGCGAACTGGGGTTTATCGGCATCGGCCAACAATCTGGTGCCGCAGGACCCGGCGTTGCACTGACCCGCATCCCGCGTTATCCGTCATCCAGCCAATTCGCTGCGATGAAACATTTTGTGCCGAAGCTGAAAACATTAGCATTGCCAGTCACAGACTACAGCGGAGCAGACCCGGTCAGTCGCCAAAACCCGCCACTGCTGACACTCAGTGTCGACAGCAGTGATTTCCGGCCGAAAAACCTGCATTGTTTTTTTGATGGCAAAGCGTTGCCGGTAAAATGGCTGGATGCAGATACCTTCAGTGTGCAGGCCACAGCACCACTCAAGCTCTATCACAACAGATATAACTGCACTGCACCAAGCCTGAGCAAACCGGGTTATTTTTACTGGTTCTCGCAGCCCTGGGTCTTTGTGGATTAACCCGCAGTTTAAGGTGTAACGGCCTTCAGCACTTCCGGAAAGTCGCGCAGTAACTGTGCTTTAGTCACCACAGGCACTGCGTTTTGTTCCAGTGACATTTCCGGCTTAAACATTGCGACCAGCTGGCCTTTTGGATTCAGCAGCACAATGGACGCACTGTGATCAACGCGGTAATCCTCGTCCGTCGTGGTACTGATGGCATACATCAGACCGAGTTCACGAACAAATGGGAACAGCTGATCATGATTGCCCGTCAGGCCGACGATGGCCGGTTGTTCAAAATAACCCACATAATTTCCGAGCTGTGCCACGGTGTCGCGTTTTGGATCGACCGACACAAACCACAGTTGCAGCTTTTGCCCGGCGGGCAGGGCTTCACTTAATCCAGCATAACTACCGGATAACATCGCCATCGTCATCGGGCAAATATCGGGGCAAAACGTGTAACCAACAAAAGCTAATGTCCAGTGGCCATTTAACTGTTCACGGCTGATGGGCTGGCCAGTATGGCTGGTGAGCTGAAAAGACTTCATCTCGCGTGGCGCCGCGTAAATCAATACGTTGGAAAACTCGGCCGGCGCTTGTAACTGCCGGTACACCAAAACGCCTGCAGCTAACGCCGCAACCAATAACAAGACCGCCCAGACTTTTTGCATATTGCTCCCAATCGTCAACAACCCCTACTGCCAGCGCCAGAACCATTGCTGGTCCAGGATCAGCACCAAGAATAACAACATCAGATGATAAATGGAAAAGCGGAACGTCTGCATTGCTTGTTTTGGATCAATCCCAAACTTCAGCCGCCAGGCATGCAGGATAAAACCAAGATTCAGGCTCAGACTGCCGACGAGGTAAACCAACCCGGACATTCCCACCAGATACGGCATTAAGCAGACCAGTGTCAGCAACAGCGTGTACAGCAGAATCGCTGTTTTGGTGAAGTCAATACCATGGGTGACCGGCAGCATCGGCATATTCACTTTGGCATAATCGTCACGCCGGTGAATTGCCAACGCCCAAAAATGTGGCGGCGTCCAGGCAAAAATAATCATCACCAGCAGCCAGGGTTCTGCTGACAAAGTCCCGGTGATACTGGTCCAGCCTAATAACGGCGGCATGGCCCCGGCTAAACCACCAATGACGATATTCTGCGGTGTAGCGCGTTTCAGGAACATGGTGTAGATGCCGGCATAACCGAACAAACTGGCTAAGGTCAGCCAGGCCGTGAGCGGATTAACAAACCCATACAACAACATAAAGCCCGCAATGGCCAGGCTAAAAGCAAAAGTCACAGCTTGTTGTGGGCTGACCCTTCCTGTCGCGACCGGACGCCGTTGTGTCCTGGCCATTTTCGCATCGATGTTTTGGTCCAGTACATGATTAAGAGCCGCGGCAGCCGCAGACAACAATCCGATGCCCGTTAAGGCAATGAACATCAGCACCGGCTGTGATGTTGCAGTTGGCGCCAGCCACATCCCGACCCAGGCGGTTAACAATAACAAAGCCACAACTTTAGGCTTCGTCAGCTGGTAATAGTCACGCCAGGTTTGGCGAAATTCCTGCACCAATGCGATTCTGCTGATGTTCATGCCGGACTCCTGTCAGAAGAGAGGTATCGGGATGCAGTGGCTGTCGCTGACACTTGACGCTGCTGTCGTATCCCATAACGCGCCAACACAGTCGCCGCCAGTAAGTTCGCCGCAACAAAGTTATGTGCCACGGCATTGGGCAGCGGTAGCAACCACCAGATGTTCAGCACACCGAGACTGAACTGCACTAACAACAGCAACAAGACACATTGCGCTTGTCGCTTATGCAATTGCGCTTCAGATGCTGGCAAAATGCGACTGAATCGCCACAGTTGCCAGGCAAAAAAACCAACCACCAGCAAGGTCAAAATAGCGCCAAGCCGATGACTGACATGAATGGTCTGGCGCGCTTCTTTACTCATCACGCCAAACTCGTAATTGTCGTGCCCTAAATGCAGGTCAAAAGCTTCCGCAATCCGTAACTGACTGGTCCAGCCGCTGTGACAAAACGGCAACTCCACGCAGGCCAAAGCGGCATAATTCGCAGAGGTCCAACCGCCCAAAGCGATTTGTCCTATTAACATCGCGCAGGCTAAGGTACCGGCCCGGCGCAATCGTGGTGGCACGACGACCGCAGTACTGCCCTCAGGTTTAAGCTGCCGGCGATACAGCCACAACAGCGTCAGCAAGGTAAAACCACCGAGTAAATGCCCCATCACCACCAACGGAAACAAATTCAGCGTCACAGTCCACATGCCCAGTGCTGCCTGAAACACCACCAGCAACAACAATGCAGCCGGTAATAACCGCACTTTGCGTTGTTGCCACCAACTGAGCATAAAAATACCGGCAATCACCAGCCCAAGTGTGCCGGCAGAATAACGATGCACCATCTCATTGCGTGCTTTGTGGGGCTCCAAAGGCCGTTCGGGAAAACGACTGGCGGCTATCTCAGCATGATGGTCTTGCGGTACCTGTAAA
Organism: uncultured Chromatiaceae bacterium; assembly: GCA_946482325.1. The sequence continues at coordinate 19,258 of CAMLRA010000056.1, forward strand.
AAGCCATAGCAACCCGGCCAATCCGGGCAACCGAGGCCGGCGTCGGTTAGTCGGGTATAAGCCCCCAGCACAATAACCACCATGGTCAAAGCAATCGCAAAGCTGACAAGTCTATTTATCCACATCATGTTGGCCCCCGGTCAAATTTCAGCAGTTTCTGCAGATCTGCCATCACATCCTTGCCAAGCAAAGGTAACTGCTCCGGCGCGTCCGGTAACGGATAATGCAGCAGCGCCAGACCTTGCTGGTCGACAATCATCAGGCTGCCCGATGCCAAACCGGCAAAAGAGCGCTCGATAAAACGAATCTGTGGTTTATGAGGCATTTGCGATGCGGAGCCTTCTGTCAGCACCACCAAATCCAATTGGTCCTGTTTGCGGCCCAATGCCAAATCAATCTGTTGCATCAAATGCTCGACTGCCAGACAAGCGTTATCGCAGTGCTGTGGCTGTAAATAAACCAACCGCCAATGTGCCTGCTGCTGCTGAACAGCTGGCAGTAACCGCACTTCATGCTCAAACCAAATGCCCTTGTTGTTGACACCAGCGTGATACCAGCCGCTTTTCAGCATGACAAACGCCAGCAACACCGGCACCGCTGCAACCAATAGAAACAAGCTCAGGAAACGTTGTTTACTCATGACGACTCCGCTGATATCTGACAGCTAAAGCAACAAACACCACAGCCACCGCCAGTAGCGCCCATTGCAGTGCATAAGCTCGATGTTTTTCCGGCGGCAGGATCACAGGTTGGTAGTGTGGGATAAAACTGCTTTGTTGCTGATAAAACACTGCGTCCAGCAACTTGAGTCCACTTGCTTCGGCCAGCTGTTGTGGTAACACGGCCTGGATCCGTTGCGGATAGCCGGCAGCGCTTTCGATATTCTGCCCCAGCAAAAAAGGCCGCGGCTCAGTACGCAGTACCCCCTGCAGCTCAAAGACTTCCGGGATCACGACCTCGGGCAAATCTGCCCGGTCCGCGCGCCCGGCGGTCCAACCCAAATTCAGCAACAACAGGCTGTCCTGAGCCTGCACCGGTACAACAACATCATATCCCACCCTGCCATTGACGATTTGATTGTCCAGCAGCCAGATGTAAGGGGATAACCAACGCACCTGCCCCTGCAGTGGTGCGCCATCCAGTGCCGACAGGCTCATCTCCTGCAACTGTGTAACCGGTAGTCCGTCTTGTTGTTGCCAGTGAGCTATTTGCTGTAACTGCAGGTTTTTTTCTTCGGCCCGCTGCCATTGCCACCAGGCTAACTTGCTTAACAGTAAAAATGCCGCCACAGTTATCAGCACAGCGAAATACTGCCATGACTTAGCGGCAGAAGATGCTGACAAATCTGTGGGTTGCGTCATAAGGACACCTGTCATGCTGATTAAAATTGTGTTGGTCGCTTTATTAGTTTTTGTTGTATTTCAGCTGTTTCGCGCTTTATATCTGATGTTAAAAAACGATCCGAATCAGGCGTCGATGTCAAAACATCTGGGCCGGCGGGTGATGTTCTCCGTCTTAGTGATGGCGCTGATTATCCTCGCTTTAGCCATGGGTTGGATTGAACCACACCATCGGCCTTTTTAAGTTTTTGCAACAGACCCGGTAACCGCGCCGGGTCTGTTTCCATCTGCCTATAACACGTAGACAAACACGAACAAACACAGCCAGACTACATCGACAAAATGCCAGTACCAGGCTGCAGCCTGAAAGGCAAAATGATTGTGCGCAGTGAAGTGATTTTTCAGCATGATCCGCAACCAAATCACGGTCAGAAAGATGGCGCCTAATGTCACATGTAAACCATGAAAACCGGTTAACAAAAAGAAAGTGTTGCCATAAATACCTGAATCCAAACGTAAATTTAGTTCCTGATAGGCATGCATATATTCATAGGCCTGCAGACCCAAAAAGCTGGCGCCCAGTAAAATGGTCAGTAACAACATCAAGCGCAATTGCAGACGTTTGCCCTGTTCCAAAGCCACATGCGCAAACTGCAAGGTGACTGACGAGGTCAGTAAAATCAAAGTGTTATAAAGCGGTAATCCCTGCCAAGGCATCGCATTGGTTTCAATCCCACCCGGCGTTTTAGTCATCGGCCAGTGCGCACTGAAATCCGGCCACAGGATCTCAGCGGTCATCGCATTATTACTCTCGCCGTCGAGCCAGGGCATCGCAATCATCCGGGCATAAAACAGCGCACCAAAAAAGGCAAAAAAGAAC
>CAMLRA010000057.1 GCA_946482325.1 uncultured Chromatiaceae bacterium
ACCAAGTTTGACGTGATGCACGTTGTTGCCAATAAAGGCGGTTGGATTTTTCTGTTGCAACGCAACGATGGCCTGATACATCGAATATGGTGCATCACCACGGGCGGCGCGGGCCAGACTCCATAAAGTCTCATTGCCGGTGACCGGCCCTATGGTTGCGGCGTGCGCGGGGGTGGCAGTGGCAAAAGCTGCAGCACATAAAACCCAACAGATATTTAGTTGCATGATTCGGTTCCGGGATCTGACACTGCCGACGTCAAAGCTGCTTTCAGCATGGCTGAAGTCAGGCTTATTTACCAACTACACGGCGATTACTTGCCTGTTCAAAACGAGTCATTGAGCAATTCTCAGGCCAGTCTGAATTCTGGCCTGAGCCACCGCTTACCGGCTGCGTTGCAACGCATTGGTATCAAAATCGGCATCAGTCCGGCCTTTGCCAAATTCGATATCACGCACCAATAAATCAGTGCTTTTGCCGGTCTGATGATTGGTCATTTGCAGCTTCAGCGGCCGCCAGTATTTATTCAGATACTGTTTGTAATCACTCATGACCAGGGTTTTTAACAGCGCATTTTTCCGGTCATAAAACTCAATTTTGCGGGCGCGGTACTCAGCCTGATCAATCCAGACCACACTTTTGCTGTAACCGGAAAATTCGTCGAGCGGCACCTGCTCCACGACAAACACCGCTTCGCCATTAAGCTGCTCATCGCGCAGCCAGGTGAACTTAAATTTCTCCAGTTCAAACGAACTTAAATCTTCGTAAGCAAATTCACTGGCCATAAAGGGCCCGGATTTATTACGCGAGGCGATGCGTTTGACCCTTTTTACCGACGGCAGGTACAGCCACTGGTCGTCCGGTTTGCCGGTATGCGAGTGATTCAGAAACGCGGTACCGCGCACATCTTTGGGTTCGTCAAAAATAGTCAGACCTTTGTCACCGTCGTTGGCGACTTCCAGACTGATGCTGCGAATTTCACGGGTACTTTCTTCACCCTGAGTGTTCCGCAGTACCATAGTCGTTTTTGACTCGCTGTCTTTCCAGCCTTCGTCCCGGGTTTTACGTTCTGTGGCAATTTGCAGGCCTTTGCCGCCGTCATCAGCCAGCGCAGCTGTGCTGAAAGCACCTGCACTCAACGCGCCTAAATACAGGCAGCCGGTCAGCAATACAGTGCGCAGCACTGCTGCTTGTGCGCGGTTAAACTTGATGGAAGTGGTATTCATATCAGACTCCATTCGAATGAGAAACAGATGCCGGAGCATAGGCTTTGCGGTCCAGCTTCAGCAGCACCGCAGGTAAAAACAGGAAATCGACAATCAGCGCAATCAGCAAAATAATGCCGGTTAACAGACCCATATCAGAATTGAGCCGGAAATCAGACAACAGCAGCACCGAGAACCCAATCACCAGCACGACAGTGGTCACCACCAATGCCCAGCCGACGCTATGAAAGGCATACCGTACCGCATCTTCGGCATCGCGGCCCTCCTGACGGGCGTGCTGATACTTGGCGAGGAAATGCACGGTATCGTCGACAATAATACCGAGGCTCATTGAAGCAACCACCGACAAGCCTAAGTTAATTTCACCGGACATCAATTGCCAGACGCCAAAGCCCATCAGTGCCGGTACCATATTCGGCAACAAACTGATTGTGCCAAGTTTCCAGGAGCGCAGGCTTAACACCAACAACGCAGAGATCAGCACAGCCGCCAGCGGCAGGCTTTGCATCATGCTGGCCATATTACGCTCACCAATGTGCGCAAACATCAGCGCAGTGCTCGATGCTTCAATCGGATATTGCGGATAATGCTGCTGGAACCAGGCAATGGTTTTGTCTTCAATCGCCGTCATTTCTTTACTGCCAAGGTTTTGCATCGTGATGCCCACCTTGGTCGCGCTTTTGTCCAGGTCCAGCTGATTACTTAAATCCAGACCAAAAGGCAACGACATTTCATACATCAGCAAATATTGCGCCGCCAGCTCCTGACTTTCCGGCAGCCGGTAAAAGGCCGGGTCGTCGCCATGCATACTTTTGTTCAGTCGTTTATAGGTGTCACTGATCCGGCTGACATGGGTCACTTCCGGCAAACTCTGTAGATAATCGCCAAAGGCATCAACGGCAGCGATAAAAGCCGGGTCGTTCACCCCGGATTCGCTGCCACTGTCGATGGCAAAATCCATCAGCGATACGCCACCTAACTTTTCTTCAAGCAAATCAACAGCCTGGCGATACTCGGTTTGTGTGGAAAAGTATTTAACCGCTTCATCATTAACGCGGTTTTGCAACGTCAGATAACCACCCGCCAGTGTCAGCAGCACAGTGCCGACTAAAATTGGCCCAGGCCGGCGAATGACAAATTCTGCTAAGCGGTCCATACCGCCAAAGGCTTTAGAATCGTGGCCGGCACTGATCGGTAATAACGCCAATAACGCCGGCAACAACAGGATGGTTAATAACCAGGCCAGCATCACGCCGACGGCCACCATATTGCCGAAGTCGCGCAAAATCGGCACTTCAGAGAAATTCAGCGTCAGAAAACCAACGGCCGTCGTCGCACTGGTGATAAATACCGGCATCGCATTGATCAGCATGGCCTGGCGGATAGCATCAGGTTTGGACTGACCTTGTCGCATCAAAAACTGGGTGGAGGCAATCAAATGCACACTATCGGCGACTGCCAGTGTCATCACCAGCGTCGGTACGTTGACTGTCGCAGTGCTGAGGAAAATACCGGCCCAACCAGCAAGACCCAGCGTGGCGCTGATGGTCAGAATAATAATGATCACCACAGCCAGCGCCGCCAGCGCGGAGCGCAACATCAGCGCCAACAACAGGATAATAGTGACAAACATCAGTGGCACCAGAGCGCTGGCGTCATGCTGCGCTTCGGTAGTAAAGGCATTGTTCAGCGCTATCACACCTGCAAGCTTAAAACTGACGGTCGGATGTTCTTTTGCCAGCTGTTCAGTTAAAGCCGCCACCGCGGAATACACGTCCGCCACTTCTTTGTTTTGGTCTTTTTCCGGCAGCTGCACTGTGATATTGACGGCGGTCATAGTGCCGTCCGCCGACACCAGTCGCTTCAAAATCGCTGGTTCACTAAGCACCACCTGTTTGATTTTGCTGATTTTTTCTGCAGAAATGTCGGTGACATCGAGCAGTAAATCTTCAACCAATAAGTCGTCGTCCTGAGCTTCGGTATGCTGGAAATTGGTGATGGAATCAACCCGCAATGAATACGGCGTTTGCCAGGCGGCGTCAGTGAGTTTTTTCACCACGGTCAGCACTTCCGGCGTGAATACATCGCCTTCGGCTGGCAGCACAGCGACCAGCATGTTGTCGCTTTTATTAAACTGCGCCTGCATCCGCTCAAATGCCTGCATCTGCGGGTTATCGGCCGAAAAGAAAATACGGAAATCACCGCGAAAATACAGATTTTTCGCGCCCCAACTAAATAATACCGATACCAGCAAGATCAGAAAAACCGCCAGCCATGGCCTTTTTACCGCATTATCTAACCAGGGATGATTCATGCGTGCTCCTGTGCATTGCTCGACATTAGGTGACTAAAACTGTCTGATCCGGCGCCAGTCAGCTGCTGACTGAACATGTGGTCAATCCGTTGCCAGCTGGCCTGATAATCCCAGTCTGGCGACAAAGGTAACCAGCCCATGCCATCAAACAATAAATTAATACTGTGAATATTGACCTGTCCCGCTTCAAGGCCGGCAAACATGCCTAACTGACGCAGCGGCGCAAACAGCGCATTACAGCCAAAAGCCAGTGCCCAGTTGATAAAGGCATATTGCTCGACCGCCGTACCCGCTTGAAGGGTTAAACTGCCATCCGCCAGCGCTGCTGACAGTACGGTCTGGCACATGGTTAATAATTCGGTTTCCAGCTGCTGACGGCGTTGTAGCCGCTCTGCCGAACTTTTTTCCATCACTCCCGGCGTGGCAGCGGTTAATAGACATAAAAACAAGGTCGGTTCGGCAGCGCTGAAGCGATGATAAGCATAATGCAGGGCCAGCGCGCGTTCCCGGCTATGGCCACTAAAGTTAAGTGCTAATTGGAAAAGTTGTTGCAGCCGCTCTAAAGAATCCACGCTAAGGGCAGTCAGCACGTCTTCTTTGCTGCTGAAATGGTTATATAAAGTGCCTTTGGACACATCGGATAAAGCCGTTAGCCGGTCCATGGTCAGGCCGGCAAAACCGTCCTGCCGTAAAATCTGTTGCGCCAGCTTTAGCAGTGCCTGCTCCCGATGTTGCCGGGCCTGGCTGCGCGAATTTTGCAATGGCGGCTGAGGACACATGCACAGAACCGTAAAAAGTTGACGGATCGTCATTCTAGGTGAAAATCACCACAACGCAAGGTCAAAGCGGAAAAATCAACCAGAGGCCGCACGCACCGGTTCAGAAGCGCCAGTACATCGGGGTAAACAATAACAAGACCGTCAGAATTTCCAGCCGGCCCAATAACATACCAAAGCTGATCAGCCATTTGGCACCATCGGGTAAACTGGCAAAAGTGCCATCCGGACCAATCACAGGCCCAAGACCTGGACCGACGTTACTGATCGCCGTCGCAGCACCGGTCAGTGCCGTGACAAAATCCAGTTCATACATCGACAAACCCAGCGCGAGCGCAGCAATAGAGGCAAAATAGATAAAACAAAACGCCAGCACTGAACCCAATAACTGGTCGTTGACCGGTTTGCTACCGTATTTTTGTACCCAGACCGCATTCGGGTGTACCAGCAATTTAAACTGTTTAATCAATAACAAACCGGCCAGCTGTGTGCGGAAAATCTTCAGACCACCACTGGTAGAACCGGAACAACCGCCGGAAAAAGTCAGGTAAAAAAACAGGATCAGCGCCAGGCCGCCCCAGGCCGCATAGTTCTCACTGGCATAACCACTGGTACTGATAATCGACACCACGTTAAAGGTGGTATGCGTCAGTGCATCAAAAAAAGGCCGGCCATTGTGATGGTATTGATACAAGGTCAGTAAAGTGACGCAAAACGCTGTGATAGCTAAAAAAGCCCGCACCTGCGGGTCACGCAGCAACAACATTTTGTGGCCGCGCACAGTGCCGACCAGCAACACCAACGGCAATGCTGACAACAACATAAATACCGACGAAATCCACAGCAGCACCGGCTTGTCATTAAAGTGGCCAAAAGAGGCATCGTAATTGGCAAAACCACCGGTCGCGACCGTCGTCATCCCATGGGTGATAGCATCAAAACCGTTCATGCCAAACAGATAAAACAGCGTCATACAGCTCGCTGACATGCTGAGGTAAACCACGCCAATCATTAGCGACAGGCTGGAACTGCGCGGCAGAATTTTCTCGGAAATATCCGAGTTTTCGGTTTTAAATAACTTCATCCCACCGATTTTTAACGCCGGCAAAATGGCAATCGCCATCACGATAATACCGACACCACCAATCCACTGCAGCACCGCGCGCCAGAACAACAAACCTCTTGGCATGTTATCCAGCCCTTTGAGCACTGTCGCGCCCGTGGTGGTGATCGCTGAGACGGTTTCAAACACCGCATCGACATAACTGAGTTGCGGCAACACCAGCACAAAAGGCAGAGTCGCAAACAAACAAATCGATACCCAGCATAAGGTGGTCAGTAAAAACAGCTGGCGTTTCATCAACACAAAATCATGGCGGCCTTTGTAGACCAGACTGTAGCCGATGCTAACCGTTAACAGGCTGCTGACCAGATAACTCCAGAAACTCTGCTCATCGAAGTACACGGCAACGCCGGCGGTCAACAGCATAAACATCGACAGAATCACCAGTAGGTATCCAATCACCCGGTAAAACAGATAACGACTTTTTGCAGTTTGTACTTCAGTGCTCATGGGGACCCGGGGTTCATGCAGTCAGAAAAGTGAATCAGGACAAGATGGTTCAGTGTAACGGCTTCTTGGCACAGAAGAAAGGCTGCCCGAATGGCCTGCCACAGTGAATTAGTTTGCATTTATTTAACATTGGGCTACATCTTTAGATCTGTGCAACAAGCAAGGACGCTGATGACACTGGCATTCATTCACAGCCGGGCGCGGCTCGGACTGCAAGCACCACCCGTGACTATCGAAGTACATTTATCTAATGGCCTGCCCGGTTTTCAGCTGGTTGGGCTGGCGGAAACCACAGTGCGGGAAGCGCGTGACCGGGTACGTAGCGCACTGTTGACCTGCGGTTTTGAATTCCCCGACCGCAAAATTATCGTCAATCTGGCACCGGCCGATTTACCCAAAGAAGGTGGCCGTTTTGATTTGCCCATCGCCATTGGCATTCTGGTGGCCAGCGGTCAGCTGCCCGCCGCAGCCGTTGCTGACACTGAGTTTTACGGCGAACTGGCTTTATCGGGCGAGATCAGGCCTATCGTCGGCGAAATTCCGTTAGCGCTCGCCGCACAACAGGCCGGCCGGTCTTTGCTGCTGCCGATGCAAAATGCCAGTATTGCCCGGCAAGTACCGGATGTGCTGGTACTGGGTGCCAGCCACTTGCTGCAGGTCCACAGCCATCTGCTGGCGCAACAGCCACTACCGGCCATTCCGGCGCTGCCCGACACTGCCATACCGTCGCCATTATGTTTGTCGGATGTCAAAGGCCAGCAGCACGCCAAAAGGGCGCTGGAAATCGCGGCGAGTGGTTCACATAATTTATTGTTTTACGGTCCGCCCGGGACCGGAAAATCGATGCTGGCTCAGCGGCTGGCCGGTATCTTACCGCCACTGACGTTCCATGAAGCCTTAGAAAGCGCGGCAATTTATTCGATTGCCGCCTTACCCCTCGCCGCTGATTTCCGGCGACGGCCGTTTCGTCAGCCGCATCACACCAGCTCGGCACCGGCGCTGGCAGGCGGCGGAACCATGCCCAAACCCGGCGAAATTTCGTTGGCACACCACGGTGTATTATTTCTTGATGAATTGCCCGAATTTCAGCGCCATGTGCTGGATGCGCTGCGTGAGCCACTGGAAACCGGGCTGGTGCATATTTCCCGCGCCGGCCGGCAGGCAGAATTTCCGGCTCAGTTTCAGCTGGTCGCGGCGCTGAACCCAAGCCCGAGCGGCCATCATCTGGATGGTCGCGCCAGCAAAGCGGAGATTTTACGCTACCTGGCGCGTATTTCCGGGCCGCTGACCGACCGGATTGATTTACAGCTCGAAGTCCCCTTGTTGCCAGCCGGCGTACTGAGTCAACAAAGCCACGGCGAAACCAGCGAGACGATTGCAGCCAGAGTGCTGGCCGGGCGGGAGCATCAGCTGCAGCGCCAAGGCAAACCAAACGCAAGGCTCAGTAGCGCTGAACTGGAACAATATTGCCCGTTGCAAAGCGCTGACAGTGCTTTTCTGGAACAGGCGGTCTCCCAGCTACAGCTGTCCAGCCGCAGTTTTCACAAATTATGGAAAGTGGCACGGACTATTGCCGACCTGGCCGGCGAGCACAACATTGGCCGGCCACATTTGCTGGAAGCACTGAGTTACCGCGCCTTTGATAAGCTGCTGCGTTATTTGCGCGACTAGCATATACAGCAGTGGAAGTCCCCGCTTATCCCTGCTTGTCCCGGTGCGACGCCCGCTGAACCCGCACTTGCATCCGATGGCGGCTTTATTCATATACTGAGTGTCATTGCTGCTGCCGGAGTGCTGGCTCATGCCATTAGATTTACCGCGACTGTTTCGATTTAACCTGTGGTTCTGGTGCTGCGTCGCTTTGTTCGAGGTGACAAACCTGCTGCTGGAAGTGCTGGTGTGGAAAGAAAAATTCGCACTGAAATACTTGTTGTTATCATTCGGCTCCTTAGCGGTACAACTGGCGTTAACCAGTGCGCTGATGACACTGGCGCAGCGCTGGCAGTTATCGGCGTTGCGGCTGTTTCTGGCCACGGCGTTGCTGGCTTTGTGTTATATCCCCCTGGTCAATTACGCCAGTATGCTGTTATGGCAAAAATATGATTTCCATCTGAATTTACTACTCGGGCAGCTCGACACTCATGCATTGGCGTTTTTTGTCTGGGCCGCTGGTTTTCTCAGCTTCAGCCGTTATTGCCAACAGCAAGCGCAAGCACAGGAATCTCATCGGCTGGCGCAAAATATCCAGCAGCTGGAACTGCAGGCGCTGCGCCATCAGCTCAATCCACATTTTACCTTTAATGCGCTGAATTCCGTCTGTGCCTTGCTCGAAGCCGAACGTTTTGAAGATGCCGAGCTGATGTCGGAACAGCTCTCCACCTTTTTACGTTATTCACTGAGCCATTCGCCGGATTCTTTGGTCCGCCTCGCCGACGAACTCTCTGCGATTGAGGCTTATCTGACGCTGCAAAAAACCCGTTTCGGCGACAAACTGCGGGTGCAATGGCAGATCGACGAACAGGTCAAACAGCAGCTGGTACCGGCATTATTGCTACAGCCGTTGGTTGAAAATGCGATTAAATATGCAGTCGCCGCCCGCCAAAATGGTGCGACCATCACCATCAGCGGTGGGCAAAGCGATGGCCTGGTGCAATTGTCGGTGCAAGATGACGGCCCGGGTGCGCAAAGTGCTACCGGTCATGGTACCGGCGTGGGGCTCAGAAATATCCGCGACCGGCTGTACCAGCATTTTGGCGAGCAGGCGCGTTTGGTGGTACAGAGTTTACCGGCAGGTTTTAGTGTAGCGATTGCCTTGCCACCGCAACAGAGCAGCGCTTTATGATCAGGCCCGCCAACGACCCGGCCTTAACATTAACCCGCTTCTGGTTCTGGCATCAGCTATATTGGCTCGGCTATTTGTTACTGAAATACACCCATCTGAGCTTGCTGATCCCGCTGCAACAGGAAGCGGCTTTTCCTTATCTGGCGACTTACACGCTGATCACCGTCATTAACCTGAGCCTGACCGGTTGGCTCGGTGCCCGCGAACTGGCCCGGCCCTGTACCCCGGCGCAGCAACTGCAGCGACTGGCCGTCTGGTTAATCCCGTTGTTATTGCTGTTAATTCCGCTGCGTCAGTATCTGCTGACGCATTATGCGATGAAAAGTGGCCCCGACATGATGACGCACTGGAGCCACTATTTAGTCGTGGGTATTCCGCTGGTGCTGTTGCCGCTCTGTGGCTGGGTGGCGGTGTTTTTGCTGATGAAGCTGAATTTCTTCACTTTGCAGCAACTGGAAAACCGTCAGCAACTGCTAAAACAAGCGCGGCAGGCACGATTGAAAGTGCTGCGCTATCAGCTCAATCCACATTTTATGTTTAATACGCTGAACGCGCTGAATTCATTGATTGTCAGCCGCAAGGGTCTCGCCGCTGAGGATTTGATCCAGCAATTATCAGCCTTTTTGCGCCACTCGCTGAAGAATCAGGACGAGCAGTGGGTGCCGCTGCGCGAAGAATTACAGGCGCTGGAAGCTTATCTGGCGATCCAGCAGGTGCGATTTGGCGAGCGGCTGGTGCTGGACTGGCAATTAAGCGCCACCCAACCACTGCAGCTGCCGCCGTTGTTATTTCAGCCGATGGCCGAACAAGCCATTTTGTGGACTGTGGCCGAACAAAGTGGTCCTATCCACTTACATATTGAGCTGACCGAGCACTGTGAACCGGGCGAACACGCGGGCATGCTGCAATTTATTATTCGTAGTAATGCCGCCGGCACCGAAACCCAGCTCTGGCCTGCCAGTCAGGTGCCCGCGAGTTTACAGCAGCTACAGGAGCGGCTGGAGCTGCTGTTTGGCCACCGCGCCAGTCTGACCCTTTTAAACCCGGCCTTTGGTTTTTATGCCCGGCTGAATTTACCCCTGGAGGTGTTATATGCAGCCCATCCGGCTCGTGATCGCGGACGATGAACCGCTGGCGATCAGTAACTTAAAAGCCAAACTGGCGAATTATCCGAACCTGCAGATTGATGCCTGTTTTGATAATGGCGACGATACGCTGACGTACTTACAGCAGCATCAGGTTGATCTGGTGTTTCTGGACATTCAGATGCCGGGCCTGAAGGGCATCGACATTCTGAAACAGCTGAATAAAGCCTCCGCCTTAAGCCCGCCGCTGCTGGTGCTGGTGACGGCGTATGAGCAATATGCCTTTTCCGCTTTTGAGCATTTTGCGTTTGATTATTTGCTCAAACCTGTGTCGCGCCAACGCCTGGCGCAGTGTCTGCTCGACGTGCGCACCACACTGGATAAAAACCAACCGCTGAGCGAAGTCGCCCCACCGCACAAGCTGACCTTCCGCACCGGCGCTTCTACGTTACTGCTGGATGATATCGACGTGCGGGTCATCGAAGCGGCCGGCAATTATATGTGTGTGCAGACTTTGTCAGAGAATCTGGTGATCCGCGAAACCATCAAAGAACTGCTGCAACGGCTGCCAGCGCATTTTGTGCAAATTCATCGCTCGATTCTGGTTAATCTGCATCATGTGCATAAGGTGAAAACCCACCACAACGACTATCAGTTCACGTTGTCGGACGGCAAAGTGGTGAATGCATCCAGACGCTATAAGCAGAATTGGGAAGGCCGGCTGGCGGAGCTTTAGGCTGTCAGCTGACCGAAGAACCGTGCAAGGCTTTTCGCTTAGATTCTTCGGCGCACCTTCAGAATTTAAACACCTCAACACAAAGCTCCCCCCTGTTACCCCACGAAATTCAGCGCTGGTCACTTGGTCACCAGCGCTTCACCTGATGTCCCTTTTGTTCGGACAGCTGGCCGCTTCGACCAGATAATTTCTCCATGGCAGCATATTCCAGACTGTAGTGCCGCCAAAACCTGATGCATGAAATAACCACGAGGGATTTCCCATGAACAGCCTGACCTTATTCCGCAGTGCCGCCCTGACCATCACTGTCGCCACCAGCCTGGCCATGTCGGCCAGCGCCAGCAAAGGCGAGATGTCTTATATCGACCAAGCCGTGCTGAGCGTTTGTGTCGAAGCCTCACAGGATGACGCCTACGGCCTGGTGAAAACCTTAAAAGCCTATCGCATCAGTAAAGACAATGCGGTGAAAAAAGTGGTGTGTAATGCACAGTCGTTAGTGGACTTTGCCCGCGCCGAACAGGCACACAAAGTGGTGAAACTATTAACGCCGGTCGAGAACCGCATCAATCGCAATGTGACTATTAAAGATGTGGATGCACCGCTTTAAGCGATTTGCCGATCTTCGATATGTGGAAGGGGTAGGCCTTGCGCCTAGCCGAATTTCGCGGACTACGGGTAGGGACAAGCCCTACCCCTACAGATTTTAAAACGCCCGCAACTGGCACAAATCAGACTCGAACATGCGGGAACCTCAACCCTCACCAAACAGTGCCAGTAAATCCATCGCGCTGCCCTGCCAGGGCTGGCCTTGCGTGCCGGCGAATAGTTGGTCGGCGAGGCCGCGTTTGTATTGCTGCATCTGCTGCACTTTTTCTTCGACGGTGTGACGGGCAATCAGCTTATAGACAAACACCGCTTTGTCCTGACCGATGCGGTGCGCGCGGTCGGTGGCCTGATTTTCGGCCGCGGGGTTCCACCAGGGGTCGTAATGAATCACCGTATCGGCTGCGGTTAAATTCAGCCCGGTGCCGCCGGCTTTGAGGCTAATCAGGAAAATCGGGTGACTGCCATGCTGAAAATCGTCGATTTGTTGCTGCCGGTTTTTGGTCTGGCCGGTCAGCTTGCTGTACGGAATACCCAAATACTGCAGTTCCTGCTCAATCAGCGCCAACATGCTGGCAAACTGGCTGAACAGCAGGATTTTGCGGCCTTCTTCTACCATTTCCGGCAGGTTGTCGCGCAGCCATTCTAACTTGGCGTTGTGTTTGACCGACTGCGCCTGCTCAATCGGCACTAAACGCGCGTCACAGCAGGCCTGGCGCAGTTTCAGCAATGCATCGAGGAATTCAATCTGACTGGCCGCTACGCCTTTTTTCAGGAACAGCTCGCGCACTTTGGTTTCCATCACCAGCCGGATGCTTTCATATAAATTGCGCTGGTCGTGCTCCAGTTCCAGTAGCTGAATGATTTCGGTTTTATCCGGCAATTCAGTCGCCACCTGGTTTTTGGTGCGGCGCAGCATAAAAGGCGCAATGCGTTGCTTCAGCGCATTGGAACGCTCCATATCACCTTGTTTTTCAATAGGTTTACGGAACACTTGTTGGAAATAGGTCTCAGTGCCTAAAAGGCCCGGCAGGACAAAATCAAACAACGATTTCAGCTCGCCCAAATGGTTCTCCAGAGGCGTGCCGCTTAAGGCAAGACGGAAATCGGCTTTTAACAGCCGTACCGCCTGTGCGGCCTGGCTGCCGGAGTTTTTAATATGCTGCGCTTCGTCCAGCACCACCAGGCTAAAACGCAGCTGCTGATACACCTTGATATCGCGCACGATCAGCGGATAGGTCGTCACCAGCAAATCATAATCACTGAGCTGCTCAAACAAATGCTGGCGTTTGCTGCCATAGATTTGCAGCACGCGCAGCTCCGGCGTAAACCGCGTCGCTTCCTGCTGCCAGTTGCCGAGTAAACTGGTCGGGCAGACGATTAACACCGGGCTATTGAGCCGGCCAGCTTCGCGTTCGCTTTGGATAAAACTCAAGGTCTGTAGCGTTTTACCAAGGCCCATATCGTCGGCCAGAATGCCGCCAAGGCCATAAGTGCGCAGGAAACTCAGCCAGTTCAGGCCTTGTTGCTGATAAGGCCGCAGCGTTGCCTGCAGTCGCTGTGGCACCGGCACTTCAGCGATGCCCTCAAACTGCTGCAACTGGGTGCTTAAACTGGCCACCCGGCTGGCGTTTAAGTATTTCACTTCGGCTGCACCGGGCGGTGGCAAAATCGCCGCTTTGTAATCCGGTAATTCCAGTTCCAGCGGCGTTTTTTGCAGATTCAGCAGTTCGACAATGGTATCAATCAGCGGCTGAATCAGGCTCACCGGCAGCGCCAGCTGACCTTGTGGTAACTTCAGCCAAATTTCCTGCTGTGCCGTCGGCAGGCCATATTGGCGCAGCCATTGGCTAATCAGTGGCAACAGCGGTACCTGCACGCCGTCGACTTCCACTTCTATCGCAACACCAAAGCCGCCTTTGGCTTTGTCCTGCACTTTGAGATAAGGCCGGTCACTTAAAATCGCCTGATTAAAGCGGCTGTCCTGTTCGACGCGCCAGCCACCAGCACGCAGCTCCGGCAACGCCTGCAGCAATTGCTGCCATAACAGCGGATTATCCGGCCCTTCGCCGGTACCAAAACGGGCCGGATCTTTGGCCGGCGCGGTCTGCACCAACCCGAGTTCAGTCAGTTGTTCCACCGCCTGCACTTCAATGGCGCGCTGACGTTTGATAAAAATCCGTTCACTGCCCTGCTGAATTTCAGTCTGATGTGCGCTTAAATCCAGTGCCAGCCGGTGCGAACCATAATCAAACGCCAGAATAGCTTCGTCCTGGCCAGCATCACTTTGTCCTAGTTTTAACACCGGCACCGCATCGGCTTCGACCCGGCTTAATCCTACACCACGTGGAATGGGCAAACTGACGCGGGAAAACAACTGCTGCAGCCGGACCAGACTATCTGCGGCAGCA
Source organism: uncultured Chromatiaceae bacterium (assembly GCA_946482325.1). The sequence continues at coordinate 13,565 of CAMLRA010000057.1, forward strand.
TTGGCCGGGATCGGTGGCATCCGCGACAATAACTTCAGCTCGCGGCCGGTTAAATCGGTTTCCAGCAGGCCCAGCTGATAGTTGCTGGTGTCGAGATAACAAGGTGGCTGGGTGTAGACCACTTCCAGTTCGGCGTCGTCACCCAAATCCCATTCCAGCAGATAACCTTCACGGCCGGCTAACCAGCGCAGCTGCAGTGAGCGCGGCGCGCCCCAGCTTAGCGTGTGGCGGCCTTCGCCGAAATAACAGCGGCCGGTTGCCATCATCTGTTGCAGCAGGGCATAACCCCAGTCGTCTTCCAGCAACGCCTGATCTTTTAAATTCTGCGCACGGAATAAATTCAGCAGGCGAAAATCGGCTTCTTCAATCCAATACGGTTGCAAGTAACCGGAGAAATCCTGTGCTGTGATAGCAGTGCCTTTGCTGTATCCACCTTTTTTGCTGGCCTTAACCCGGCGCGGATAAAGCTGCAGGCCGCTTTGGCCATAACTTAAGATGTACAGCACCACTTCACGCAGTTTCGCACTGTCGGCCGACTGCCCGGTCTGACGCTCAGCGTCGGCAAACCATTGGGTCAGCTGACGCAGCGGCAGCTGCTGTAAATCAACTTGTTGTTGCTCCCAGGCCTGTTTTAACTTCAGCAGCACGGCCAGCACATGTTTACAACGTCCACCAACCAGGCAGCTACAGGAATCAGTCAGCTGCCAGTCGCCATCTTGTTGTTTTAAAGACAAATATTGCCGGTACGGTGCTAATGCTTCGCCCCAGACCTGCGCACTGATCGAAGACAAATCTTCGTTATATTCCAGTTTGATCACCTTGCCAGCCTGCCAATAAGCGCGGGCGCGCTGAAAAGTAGCAGGGTCAAACCAGAGTTGCAGTTGCACAGGACTTATCGGAAACACAGCTGAATCATTCCTTCGCGGAAAAAAGGCAAACCGCTAGTGTACCGGAATGCGCCTTGATGCCAAAGCACAGTGCTGAATTTCACCGCAACTTTGCTCCCACTTGTTCCGAATACATTTTTTTTGTCCAGAAATCAGCAATTTATCAAAAGTTTATTCAGAACAAATCAGTTAATTATCAAACAACAAACAATGTACATAAAGTTAACATCATATCGGTTCAATGTGGCCTGCCGCAGCTGAACTATTCAAATCAACAATGACAAAAGGAAAATCTCATGCAAGTAGTTCATCCACAGCTGACACTGACTGAATTAGAAACCCGTCTGGAAATGTCGGCTTTTTTTGACGGTGGTGTCGCCACGCCACAGGACACTTTCCGTTGCTGTGGCAAGTGCAATGACGCACCGGCACCAACACAACCTACCGCGAACTGAGCCAGTCCCGGCTGATTAGTCGCTCTTATAAATTCAACAAAGGAATTAAAGCATGCAACAACAAACTGAATTACAGCCACTGGTGCTGACCGAACTCGAAGAACGTCTGGAACTGTCAGCGCTGTTTGGTGACGCACCATCTGCAGCCGCTGAGGATACTTACCGCTGCTGCTATGAGTGCAAAGTGCCTTAATTCGCACTGACGATGACTGCCACAATGTTGTGGCAGTTTTTCTGCGCCCGCAAAGGACTATTCTGATGTCAACTTTATCTCCACTGGATTGGACGCAATTGCAGCTGTCCGCGACAGCGATGCCCGAATCCGATAATCAGGCCTATCTGGCTGTCTACCAACAACAGTACTTTTACCTCAGTCCGGCTTTGTACCAACATCTTATTTGTTTACAAAGGCTTGCCGCCGAACAGGATGAGCAGGCGTCAGAACAACTACTACAAGAAAATCCTGCACTGACCGAGGTGTTGCAACGCATATGCCGGCGTGCAGCAAAGCCGGCAAATTCACCGGTGAAACTGACTGTGACATTTCTGCCCGAAACAGCCAGCAACACAATTGCAGCCATTTTTGCTCAGCTGTTCAGACCTGCGCTGGCTGTATGTTTTTTACTGCTGATCCTCAGCAGTCATTTTTTGTTTTGGCAAAGCCAGCACCCTTTTGATGCCAGCTTTCACATTCAGAGCTTTGCTGAGTTCGGCCAGTTTATCAGTTTGCTGTTGCTGTCGTTTCTCGCCCATGAGCTAGGTCACATCAGCGCCTGTCGCTACTACAAACAGCGCTGTGGCCGGATTGGCTTTGGCTTTTATTTTATTTTTCCGGCGTTTTTTTCCGATGTCAGCCGGGTCTGGGCATTGCGGCCTTCCCAGCGCATCGTCGTTAATCTGGCCGGCGTCTATTTTCAGACCCTCGCCAACAGCCTGCTGTTGCTGTGCTGGCTCAGCCAAGGTAGCGGCATCAGCCAGAATCTGCTGGCGAGTGTCATTTTGTTGAATTTTATCAGTATGTTGTATGCACTAAACCCGGTGTTACATTTTGATGGCTATTGGGTGCTGAGTGATTTACTGAACACCAGTAATCTGCGGCAACAAATGCTGCAACAAGCCGCAGCGATCCTGAAAACAAACAGCTGGCAAGGTCGGCTGCAGCAGCTTGCTGCTGCTCCCTGGCTGACTGGTTACGCCGTCCTGACTTTTGCCTTTACTGCATTATTTCTCGGATTCTTCAGCCTGTACGTGCAAACTTTTTTAAAGAATCTGCCGAAACTTTGGCACAGCTTGCAGTTTAAATGGCTGATGGCCGATGACTTCAGCAGCTTCGCAGTGCTGTTGTTTGGTTTGTTCCCGTTGGTATTTTTTCTATTGATTTGCCTGGTGCTCAGCAAATCAATCTGGCAGTTCGCACGGGGGTTTTATGTCTTACTGCGCTGACAGTTTGTGGGTGCTGAGCAAAGCCATCGAATTTAATGCCAATCCCAATAGCCGGTTTGCCGTGCAACACCGGCTCAATGGCCGCCGGTTTGAACTCGACCAGCTGTCCGCAGACTACGCTCGTCTGTACAGACAGCAAATCCGGTTCGCTGCAGGGCAACAACTCAGTAACCTGACCGCAGAGACTGTCAACACTATCCATCAGTATCTGGTTAATAACGGTATCCTGTTACCAGCCGATGCGGATGTGGAAACCCGGCAACTTTTGTCTTTTCAGGCACCGGCAACACCTTTGTTCGGCGCCACGCGTTGTGTGAATTTCAACCAACATCAGGCCGGCCAGCTTTGTTTGTTTGGTGCGCCATTTGCCGCCAGTTTTCCGGCGACTTTGGGCTGTCGGCAAGCAAGTCACAGTCTGCGTCAATATGCGCAGAAAATCGGTATTAACCTGCACAAAGCAGCGGTCCGGCAACTGGCCAACTTATGTCAGGTCCCGCCGGATTATCGTTTTTCTACCTTACAGAATCGGGTAAATGCGGCGCTGCTCGACTGTGGTGATCTGCAGATTTCACCATTTGAAAGCGCAGCGTTGGCGCAGCGGAAAATTGCGCTTACCTGGCGCAACTGTCTTACCCAGGGACTAGTCCCGGTGATGTTGGGTGGAGATCACAGTGTCACCTACCCGGCGTTACAAGAAGTTGCGGCCCAACATCCGGCATTTTATGTGCTGCACCTGGACGCTCACAGCGACACCTACTGGTCTGCCAGCGATGAGATATATGGCGATGCAGTTGCACCGCATCATGCCAATTTTATGGCTTTAGCCTTGCGGGATCTTCCGCAAATCCGGCAAGTGGTGCAGGTAGGGCTGCGTGGCCTTGCTAATTTTAATTTGCCGGCAAGTCCACGCCAACATGTGATTTGGGCCAACGATTTACAGACAAGTCCGGCCGTTTTTCCTGATCCGACATTACCTGTCTACATCACTTTAGATCTGGATGTGCTGGACCCAATCTGGCTGCCCGGTACCGGTGAAGCCTTGCCTGGCGGGCTCAGCCTGACTCAACTGGCGTTGTTGTTGCGCGAGATCTGCAGTCACCGTCGTGTGATTGGCATGGACATGGTTGAACTGAATCCAGCTCTGGACGACAGTGGCCGCAGTGTCAAAACCGCGCTGGAAGCCCTGCTGTTGCTGATGAATAGTGGAGAATAAACATGGATAAGCTTTGCCCGCTGGCGCAATTCCCGGCGCCTGAATACCTGGAGCAATATCTGCAGGCCCACCGGCGCTTTCAGCAGCTGGATTTTTCAGACTACGGCAGTTCTGTTGGCCGGATGAGCCGGCAATGTCTGGCGAGTCTGCGTTATTTTCTGCCCGATGAGGCAAATCATGAACAAATACTGCGCCGGGTTTTGCTGAATCAGGAGCTCAGCAGGATTGATGAATGTCTGGTTGAACAACCGGCGCTGCTGCAGCAACAGTGCGCTCAAACAGAAGTCAGCGACCCGCAGCAGTGGTTAGCGGCGGCCGCGAGCGGTAAACCAGTATTGTTTTGTACCTTCCACTACGGCTCTTATGGACTTATTAATGGCTTGCTGGCAAGCCGCGGTATTGATTTTGCGTTGCCGGTCAGCAGCCAGATTTTTCAACAACTGAAACCGCGCTACGACCGGAATATGCAATTGTTACAAGCACAATCACCGGCGGCGCTCGGACAGATGCAATTGCTGGATGCCGAAGCATCGACGTTGCTGCTGCAGCTGCGGCGGAAGGTCAAAGCAGGTCATTCACTGCTGTTCTATCTGGATGGCAATGCCGGCGTCGGCGGCATGCAAAGCAGCAACGAAAACATGACACAAATCCGTTGGTTTAATCATGCCATACAGTCACGGATCGGTCTCAGTTTTATCAGCCATTTCCTGCAAATACCCATAGTGCCAGTGCTGTGTTACCGGCGCGGGTTATTGCAAAACACCTTGTATTTTGGCGAATCACTGCAACCGCAGCAGCAGGCTGTAACCGCTGATGTACATCAACAAGTGACACAGCAGCTGTTTGATTTTCTGGCAATTTTTGTCAAAAAAGACCCAAGCCAGTGGGAAGCATGGATGTATTTGCATCGCTTTATCAGCATACCGCAGCTGCCAGACACACCTGAAATTCAATGGGTGTGCGACGGCCTGGCGCTATCGTTTAATCACCAAAAGTACCAGTTATTAAAATACGGCGAGCAACTCGTAGTATTTGATACATCGCATTTTCGTTACTTCACTGTGCCCGCTGACTGCAGTGCAGTCGTAGAAGATTTATACCGGCAACCGCTTTGCGCTGACCAACTGGTAGCCTGGCAGCCACAATTACAAAAAATGCCGTGGATCCAACAACAATGACATTGAAGACACTTTTACCGTTTTTACTTTGCCTTAGTGCCTGTCACAGCAGTCCGGAAAAAATCGACGAAACGTCACCGGTCGCACAGCGCAAAGGCCAGTTACAGATGGCGACTAATAGCATCCGGCGCCTGGACATTGACCAATTCATCGGTGATATCCGTATCACACCCGGTGACACTGCAGCAGTGCGGGTCGATTACCGCATCGAACTGCACTCGGCGACTGCTGCCCAGGCACAGCTGTTACTGAGGCAAATCAATCCCGTGTTGCACGTCAGCGGCGACACCTTACAACTGCATATAGATTTGGACGATGCGGTGCCGGCTGAATTGTTGCTGCCACGCGCCAGCTTTAAACTAGGTTATTTTATTGGCTCAGGCTCTACCCGAACCATTCGCTATCAGCAGCGCGAGTTTCAACTTAAAAGCCGGCCTGCCCCCAACTCACCGGTCTTTTTTGTCCACCTTGATGTGCAGGTTCCGGCCGGCATGACACTCAAAGTTCAGCAGGCACTTGGCAACCTGTACGCCGGTCAATTACGCAATGCGCTGGAGCTGGCGAGTCCGGCCGGACAGATCCGGCTGGAGCACCTGCAGCAAGCAACAACAAAAATTACCGCGGCAAAACGACTGTCGATCTCACACCATCAGGGCGATCTCCGTCTGACGAATAGCGGCAGTGAAGTATTGCTGTCCGATATTCAAGGGCAGATCCAGGCACAGCATCAGGGCGAATTGTTTAACCTCAGCCAATTCCGGGGCGTCTTACAACTCAACGCCCGGGGCGGCGCAATTCGCTTACAACAACTCACCGGGCCGGTCACCCTGCAAAGCAGTGATGCGGATACGCAACTGAAACAGCTACAAGGCCCACTACGCTATAAAAGCCACAACGGTAGTTTGCAGCTTAGTCAGGCCAACGGCGATTTGGATCTGAGCAGTTATAATGGCCCTATTGCATTAGTCGAAGGTATTCAGACCCAACAACTGCAGATTGTTACCGATCAGGGCATCATTCGCCTGCAACAATGGCCGGTGCAGGCTCAACGTATTGAAATCCGCAACAGAGCCGGCCTGTTACAGTCACCTGTCCCGCTGCCGGCATCTTGTAAGCCACAACACAACGCTCAACATCAGCCTTGTTTCGTTGACAGTGCGCTTGGCAGTATCAGTCCGGCAAATACGACCAACTGACATTCTACAGCGACTAAAGCCACCTGACCGGTGCCGAAATTACCGCACGGGCCGGTCAGATTGTTTTATGCTGGATGTTCATTTGTCTTCGCTGCGGAACTCCCTGATGAAACTAAAAGCCCTGAGCTTGCTGACCATGCTGGTTTTTGCCCAGCAGGCCTTAGCAGCCGAACAACTCAAATACACAGTTCTGGTCGACAACGGCGTCAAAGCCGGCGAGCAAATTGTCGACATCAAAGATAACGGCGAAACTTCGGTCCGCTTTATCTTCAAAGACAACGGCCGTGGGCCGGAAATAAACGAAACCATCCGGCTAAATAAAGACGGCTTTATCACCGACTATCAGGCCAAAGGCGCCACCACTTTTGGCTCAGTCGTCAGTGAGAGCTTTAAAGTCGAAGGCGGCACCGCGCGCTGGAGCACCGGTAAAGAACAAGGCAGCGCCAAATACAGTCAAAACGCACTGTATCTGCCGGTCGACGGTACACCGCAGCTGGCGACAGTGGCTATCGCTGCCATGGCGAAAAGCGGCAAAAACAGCCTGCCACTGCTGCCAAGCGGCACTTTGCAACAGCAAGTTGCTGGTGAACTGATTGTCGAAAACGCCGGCGAAAAACAGCAGGTCCAGCTGTTAGTACAGACCGGCGTTGGCTTTGAACCGAATTTTGTCTGGGCCACCAAAGGCGAAACGCCACGGCTGTTTGCCAGCATTGCGCCCGGTTATCTGACGCTGATTGAAGAAGGCTGGCAGGGCAACGCCGATGCGATGCTGGCGATGCAACTGAAAGCCGAAACCACCTTGCTGGAAAAAATGGCCACTGAGCTGCCAAAAGAGCTGCATGGCCTGACCGTGGTGCGCAACGCACGGATTTTTGACAGCGTGACGATGCAGGTCGGTGCGCCAAGTGACATCTATCTGCTACGCGGCAAAATCACGACTGTGGTGCCGGCCGGCTCGCTACAAAGCCCGGTACAACATGAAATCGACGCGGCCAACCGCATCGTCGTGCCTGGCCTGTTTGATATGCACGGCCATATTTCGCGCTGGGAAGGCCCGCTCCATCTGGCGGCTGGCGTGACTACGCTGCGTGATATGGGCAACGACAACGCCAATATGCAGCTGATGATCGACGAAATTGCCAACGACCAGTTGCTGGCGCCAACCATAGTGCCGACCGGTTTCCTCGAAGGTGAAAGCCCGTATTCATCGCGCAGCGGCTTTGTAGTCAAAGACTTAGCCGGTGCGAAACAGGCGATTGACTGGTACGCTGCCCATGGCTATCCGCAGCTGAAAATCTATAACTCGTTCCCCAAAGCCATCTTAAAAGACACTGTCGCTTACGCCCACAGCCGTGGCCTGCGCGTTAGTGGCCATGTGCCGGCATTTTTAAAAGCTGAAGATGTCGTTGCCGCCGGTTTTG
>CAMLRA010000058.1 GCA_946482325.1 uncultured Chromatiaceae bacterium
AGCTCGAGCTGAAGTAATTTTGGAGATACATTGACATGTCTAGAGTGTGCCAAATCACTGGCAAAGGTCCGATGGTAGGTAACCGTCGTTCACACGCCAACAACGCAACAAAGCGCCGTTTCCTGCCTAACCTGCAAACTCACCGTTTCTGGGTTGAAAGCGAAAACCGTTTCGTCACGCTGCGCCTGACAACCAAGGCTATGCGTATCATCGATAAAAATGGTATCGATGCCGTTTTAGCTGATCTGCGTAAGCAAGGTCAAAAGGTTTAAGGAATTAGCAAATGCGCGATAAGATCCGTTTAGTTTCTTCTGCTGGTACTGGCTTTTTCTATACAACTGATAAGAACAAGCGCACCATGCCAGAAAAAATGGAAATCAAAAAATTCGATCCAAAAGTGCGCAAGCACGTGATTTTCAAAGAAGCGAAAATCAAATAATCGGATTTTTTTCCAAAAGCAAAACCCGGTCCTGTACCGGGTTTTGTTTTTTCTGCCACAGCTAAAAAGTAAAATCGCTGATACTGTGCCGGTTTGGTTTGAAAACCACAGCCGCGACCGCACAGAAATTGGCGGAAACAAAGCTATCCGGTACACTGCCGGACATTCGTTCCTGACACCTTAACCTTATGCTGCGATTATCCCGTCAATCCTGGAACAATCTGATTATTTTCGGCGTGCTGGCGCTGTTTTTCCTGTTTTATATTGCGCCCAGCCATCTGGCTTTTATGTTAAACCGCGATGCTGCAGTGACCATGCTGGCGCCGGGACAGCGCATTTTGCAGTTGCAGTTTCCACAAGCCACCTTAAAACAAGCCGGACCGGTCTGGCGCTTTGAACCGCAGCGCAGTGCCATAGCGCCCGAAGCGCTGTTACAGCAGTGGCAACAATTTGTGTTGCCGGCGCCGCAACAGGCTGACAATCAAATATTGGCGCAGGTTTGTCAGGTGCAGTTATATCAGAGCGGCGAGGCCACACCAACGCTGTGGCAATTTGTATTGGACCAGCAGCAATGGTATCTGCAGACTCAGCAGTGGTTATTCCCTGTCACTAAGGCCACTGCAGATCAGCTGTGCCCGCCGTCTTTACGTTAATCCGGAGTTGTTATGCCTGAATTGCCTGAAGTTGAAGTCTCCCGGTTAGGCATTACGCCGCACTTAAATAACAGAACCATCCGGCGTATTGATGTGCGTCAGCCAATGCTGCGCTGGCCGGTGCCATCGGAAGTCATGGCTGTGGCGAATGCCCCTGTGCTCAGTGTCAGCCGCCGCGCTAAATACCTGCTGATTGAGGTGCCGGGCGGCAGCATTATTTTGCACCTGGGGATGTCCGGCAACTTAAAGATTTTGAGTGCTGATACACCGGCCGGCAAACATGACCATGTTGATATTGTTTTGGATAACAACACCTTATTACGCCTGAACGACACTCGTCGTTTTGGTGCTGTGCTGTGGCAAGCGAGTGGCACGGCGCATCCGTTATTAACCACTTTGGGGCCTGAGCCACTGACACCGGCCTTTGATGCGAAGCAGCTGTATCAGCATTGCCAGAAACGCAGCAGCGCCATCAAGCTGGTGCTGATGGACAATCATGTGGTGGTCGGTGTCGGTAACATTTACGCCAATGAATCTTTGTTTAAAGCCGGCATTTTGCCGACCAAACCAGCTAATCAGTTAACCATGGCGCAGTGCACCGTGTTGGTGGAAGTGGTGAAACAAATTCTGGCGCAAGCCATTACCCAAGGTGGCACCACCTTAAAAGACTTCAGTCAGGCCGATGGTAAACCTGGTTATTTTAAGCAGGAGCTACTGGTGTATGGCCGTGGCGGCCAGCCTTGTGTCAGTTGCGACAGCACGCTCGAAGAAATCCGGTTAGGTCAGCGCAGTACCGTATTTTGCCGGCATTGTCAGGCCTGAAACTAAAACGGCCGTTTGGCAATTAAGCGCCAGCGCCAGCCGGACAAGTCCGGATTGTCGCTGACCGGTTTGGCCAAATCGATACTGATCACGCTGCCACGGCTGGAATGGCTGGGTAACAACCGGATGCCGAGGCCGTAACCGGCCAGGTTTTGTTCGTCATCAGGCCCTGCCGGGCGCTGTGGATTGTCCCAGGCACGGCCGGCATCAACAAAACCAGCCAGCGCCACATCCAGCAGCTGCCAGACATGCCAATGGGTAATGTAGCGGTATTCCAGCGAGGCAATCGCCGCTTTATCCCCGGTTTGATAATACAGCGGGAAGGCGCGCATACCTTCATCACCACCAATCGTCATGCGCTGGTCGCGAAACAGGTTTTTGCCGACTGACCATTGCAGCTGTGCGATGAGCACCTGCTGCGCTGACAAATGCCGCACGTAACGCAACTCGCTTTGAAATAATTGCTGTTCCTGCAATTGATTACGGTGTAACTGTGAATAGCTCAGCCGGCTGACCAGCCAGCTGATGTCATTGATCTCGAAGTTCTTTTGCACACTGGCTTGCCAGTGCCAGCCCCCCTGATCGGCGCCAAGGCTCTCCAGCAAACGGCCAAGCCGTAGCGACGCCTGCCAGCCGAAGTTGACGTCTTCAACCCGGTTCCACAAAAAGAAGTTGGTGAGTTCGCGATAATCCGATTGCAGGAACTCCCAGCTCAGCCAAACCTGAGATAAATCGCGGTTGTCTGGTGGCGCCTGGGTACTGTCACTATTGCGGTCAAACTTACGTTCGTCTAACGTCCCGCCGACATTAAAATGCTGCACACTGTCGCTGTCGCGCCAGAAACTCCAGCCGCTACTGAGTTCTACCAGCTGCTGGTTACTCTTGTATTCGTTATAGACATCGCCGCGGGCATATTCACTAATATCTTTGATTTCTTTGAAAATATCCAAATTGTAGGCGCGCTCGGAAGACAGCCGGTAAAAGGGTTTTGCCAAATTAAGCCGGTAACTTTCACCGTCGGAAGTGTCGGCATATTGCATCGTCGTTTGCCAGTGGCTACCGCTGATGTTCGGGCTTTGAAACTGCAGCTTGTAGCCATCACGCTCGCTGTCGGTGAAATATTCAATTTGCGCCTGATTGCCGGTGCCCCACAGGTTATCTTCGGCCAGCCCCAGATTGGCTTTGGTTGCTCCACCGGTATGACCCAGCGAAATACGCGGCAATAATGACCAGTTGTCCCAGCTGCGTACTGTCACTTCAAGGGTTTGACTGGCCGGGCAATAGGCCGAAACAACGATATCGGCGTGGCGCAAATACCGGCGGGAACGCAGCAACCGCTCAGTTTCGGCCAAAACGCTGAGATTCAGTGGTTCGCCTTCGCTGAATAACAAATCTTCGCGTAACGCTGCTTCGGTGGTGATGACATGGTAATCGTTGGCAAAGCGGTGAAACCAGACGCTGTGCTTGCTGCTGAGATCAAAAATATCATTGCGTTCAAAACGGATCTGGCCGATGTTCCAGTGCTGGGCTTTTTTGGGTAATGCTTCTGTGGTTTTGAGCGGCAGACAGGCTTCTGCAGCGTGCAGCTGGCCCGCACTTAGCGTCAGTAGAGTCCCTAAGTAACCAGATAATAAGACTTTTGCCGATCGGATCCGTCGCATCACAGCTTCCTTTTGTTCCGGAACGATGCGGCTCAGTTAATGTGGTTTGGCCAAGAATTGCAAGAGGGAAGTGTGAATGCCACGCTTGAGAACACAGCTCTGCCGGCTGGCAGAGCTGTGGTGGCGGCTTACATTTTGCCGTCTTTTTTCTTCAGTGATTTTAATAATGCGACCTGGCTAGGCGACAATTTAATCACACTGCCCGGATATGCGCGGCCGGCCGGATAATCCCACTCGCGTGGACGGGATTCTTCGACAATTTTCTTAAAGTTTGCGCAGACTGTATTGGTTGGTTTGGCGCCCAGTTTTTTCGCATAGGCCTTCAGATATTCATCAGAGGCGCCTTCATTGGATAATAAACAGTAACCTTCGGTTGAGTACATGACCTCTTCTGCTTCTTCCGCAAAAGCGATGTTGCTGGTCAGAGCCCCGGCTGCCAACAGGATGATAAGACTTTTTTTCATAATTTTCCTCTTGTTATAACTGCACGTCAAAAATGACGTTCTGTTTAACCCTAGCTGCAGATATTTATTTTGCCAGCTTGTACCCAGATGAATTTTTCTGATTTCTTGCGACTGTATAGAAAAGCCGCTAAACTGCCGGCCAAACCAAGGGGTGCGAAAGCTGAGATGCCGCAAGGCAAACCCTTAGAACCTGATCCGGGTCATACCGGCGGAGGGATGGTGTGAAAACTTCCAGCTGCGCGCGTGATCCCGGTCTTTACCGGAGTAAGTTGATGTTACGTGCATTCTCGCCTTTTTCTGTCGGTTCTTTTTCTTCTGTAAATCTGCAGCGTCCGCCGTTTTTACCGGCGGTATCGGCCATTGCCTTGCTTGTGTCTGGTGCTTTATACGCCGAAGAACAGGCTGTTTCTGTGCAGGATGTCGAGCGGATTGAAGTGCGCGGCGATTTTCGTCAGACCAATCTGCAAAAATTACCCGGCAGTGTCGTGGTATTGGGCGATAGCGATATCAAGCGCCAGTCGGCGCAACATCTTGATGATTTACTTGCCAATATTGCCAACTTAAATGCCTCCGCCGGTGCATCGCGCAGCCGGTTTTTACAGATGCGCGGTGTCGGCGAGCGCAGTGAGTTTGTTGATAACATCAATCCCTCTGTAGGCTTACTGGTCGATGGTATCGATTATTCAGCGCTCGGGCTGTTGTCGCTGGCCGACACAGCGCAGCTCGACGTATTCCGCGGCCCTGAAGCCACCCGCTTTGGCGCTAATGCGCTGGCCGGGATGCTGAACCTGCAAACAGCGGATCCGGTGTTCGCCAGCGAAGGCCGGCTGCAACTGACTGCGGCGAATTACGACAGCTGGCAAGCCAACGTGATGTTAAATCAGGCACTAAGCGACCAATTTGCTGTGCGACTGGTGGCTGACCGGCAAAAGTCAGACGGCTTTATCCGTAACGACTTCCTCAAGCGCGAAGATACCAACGGCATCGATGAAACTACCTTCCGGTTAAAAACCCGCTATCAGCCGACCGAGGATCTGACGCTGGATTGGTTGTGGAACCACCATGATATCGACAACGGCTATGATGCATTTTCACTGGACCGCAACCGCACCACGCTGTCGGACCAACCGGGCCAGGACACACAAGATGTCGACGCCAGCGCCCTGAAACTGCAGTACCAGGGCTTTGCCAGCGTGGATAGCCTGACACAGCTTAGTGTACTTAAGGCGGACACCGATTATGGTTACGACGAAGACTGGGGTTATGTTGGCCTGCATCCGGACGAATATTCCTCAACTGACCAATACCTGCGTGAGCGGGATTTCTGGAGTCTGGAACAACGTTTCATCAGTAAAAATCAACCAGGCCACAACTGGGTGGCAGGTTTGTACGCCAGTCAGCAAACAATTGATTTAACCCGTTTATATACCTGGCTTGATCAGAACTTTGTCAGTGATTTTGCACGGCAGAACCTGGCTCTGTATGCCGAAGATCAACAGCAACTGGCGCCGGGTTTAACCCTGACTTATGGCGGCCGTGTTGAACAATACCAGGATGAATACAACGACAATAATGGCATCGACACCGACGGCGATGACCAGATGTGGGGCGGTAAACTGAGCCTCGCTTATCAGGTCAGCCCACTGAGCCAGATTTATGGCTTAGTCTCAAAAGGCTATAAAGTGGGTGGCGTCAATGGTGAAGCCCTGGCAGAAACACTGAATCCAAAACTGACCGGGTTAAAAGATTTTTTACTGAGCAAAGCGACTTTTGCACCGGAACAGCTGATTAATGCGGAGTTTGGTGTCAAAGGCCAAAATGCTGATCACAGCCTGGTGAGCCGGGTTTCAGCATTTTATATGTGGCGTGATGACATGCAGCTCAAAGCCTGGATTAACCAGGGCACCAAGTTTGTCGGCTACATCGATAATGCCTTCAGCGGGCGCAACTATGGTCTGGAAACCGAAAACCGTTGGCAGCTGATGCCCGCGCTGGTTCTGCATTTCAGTGGTGCAGTGCTGAAATCTGAGATCCGTGGTTTTGTCACCAAAGGTGGCCTCGACATGAGTGGCCGCGCACAGGCGCAGGCGCCGGAGTATCAGTTCAGTGTGGGGGCGGATTGGTCGCCAATGGAAGCACTACAAATCTCGGCACAGTATGCCCATAAAGATGGTTACTACTACTCTGACTCGGAGAATATCCGTGCCTCTCACAGTAATTTGCTGAATCTGCGCGCCAGCTATCAATGGTCGCAGTGGGAACTGGCATTATGGAGCCGTAATTTATTGGATGAAACTTATGGCGTGCGTGGATTCTATTTTGGTAACGATCCACGCGACGGTTACACCGACCACCTGTACGAGCAGTTTGGCGAACCACGGCGGATTGGTCTGACCGCGACTTATCAGTTCTGAACTTATTAAAAGGGTATCGGCATGCAACTTTCTATCGAAATCAGTAAATATCCGCTGACCAGCGATTACATTGAACCTATCAAAGGTTTTATCGAAGAACTGAACAAAGAAGCCGGTCTGCATGTGCTGACCAATACCATGAGTACGCAGATTTTTGGTGAATACGATACGGTGATGGCGGCGCTGCAGCGTTGTATCCGCTGGTCGTTTGAACGTTATGGCAAAGTGGTGTTTGTGGTGAAGTTTTTGCACGGTGATCTGCGGCCATGACTGAATTGTGGCAACAGCTGCTAGACCAATGGCAATTACAGACGGCGCTGGAGCTGATCGCAACAGTGCTGGCGCTGTCCTACACAGTGTTGGCTATTCGCCATAGTTTGTGGTGCTGGCCAGCGGCTTTGGCCAGTACTGTGCTGACGTTGCAAATTATGCTCAGTGCCAACTTGTATACTGATGCGCTGCTGCAACTGTATTACGCCGGTATGGCGCTTTATGGCTGGTGGAACTGGCAGCAACTGCGCAACCAGACTGGTCTGGCACAGCAGGTAGTCGAGTGGCGCTGGCAACAACATGTGATATTGATTAGCCTGACGGCGCTGGCGGGGTTGTGCCTCGGTTTTCTGATGCAGCACTACACCAGTACCGATTTTGCCTGGCTCGGCGCGCAAATCAGTTGTTTTGCTGTGGTGACGACCTATCTGGTCGCAAAGAAAGTGGTGTCGAACTGGCTGTATTGGATAGTCATTGATGCAGCGTCGATTTATATGTATCTGCAAAAAGATCTGTATTTTTTCAGTGCGCTTTTTGTTATTTATACGCTGACCGCAGCTTCGGGATATTTCGCATGGCGCAGCAATTACCGGCAACAGCAACTGAACAACGCATCTGGCATCTGTGTCAGCGGCTAGAGTTTTTTGCTAATCACCTGCCGCTGGCGCTGCAAAAGCTGGCGGCCAGCAGCACCAATGACAATTACTATGTGCATACGCAGCGCGGTCATTATCTGGTGCGGCATTACAAACCCGGTGTGGCCGGAGTCTGCCGGCAGCAGGAATTGCGCTGTCAGCATGCCGCGGCGGCTGTGGGGGTAGCGCCGGCGCCGCTGTGTCTGAATAACCATCAACGCATTTTAATCAGTGACTTTCTGACCCACAGCCGGCATTTTGACTGGGAACTGCATCATAACCATCTGTTGCAGCTCGTCGAAAAACTGGTGCGCTTGCACAAATTAAAAGTGCAGACGGCCGTGTTGGACCCTTTTGCGTATCTGCAGCAATTGCGCGACAAAGTTGAGCTCCAGCCATGGTCAGAACAGGATGAGCAGGACTGGCTGCGCTTGCGTCGGGCGGCTACTTTGTTTGCACAGCTGCCAGCAGATCAGGTGCTTTGTCATATGGATTTGCACAGCGGCAATATTTTGTTGCAGCACCAACAATTGTGGCTGATTGATTATGAATATTGTCAGCAAGCGGACAGTGCTTTTGATTTGGCGGCTTTGTGTTTGAATTTGCAGCTCAATGCGACGGAACAGCAGCAGTTGCTGAGTCTTTATTTGCAGTTTCGGCCAGAATCGCGTCAGGCACTGGCGCAGCGGCTACAGTTTGCAACTTTGTTGTACAGCGGGTTTTGTTGGTTGTGGTACAAATCTTTGGAAGGGGGGGCTGAGAAAGCAAAACTGGCGCAAACCATGTTACGCCAGTTGCCGATACCGTGTTCAGATTCAGATACCGCCAAGCCGCTCAGCTAAGACTTTGTAGCGTTTGACGTCTTCCTCCTCAAACATCGGTTTTCCTGCGTCATCCTTGCCAGCCGGAACTAATAAATTTTCCCGCGCCAGTCGCTCGACCCGGATATCCTGGATTGATAAAAAAGCCGCAACTTCGGCTACAGTCATTAAAGTCATGATGATTTCCTGCGTGATGTATCCCGTTAATATAAGCGCAGAAATTCAGCTTTGTGAATACTGAATGCCGGAACAGCTGGCAATTAAAACGATTAAGTCCGGAAATAATCCTTCGTTACACTTTTATCACCTGCGGTGACCGGGTTTTAACCGCATTCCGCTGGGCAGTGTTGTGGCGGATATGTTAAATAAGCAGCGGTGTATATACATGCGCATGAAGCAAAAAAATAACAGGAAGCAGAGATGGCGAACAAAGCAAACTTACCCTGGACCACTTTACTCGGGGCTGGCGCCGTGCTGATCAGCGGACTCAGCCAGGCCAGTCAGCCGGTACAGGCACCGGTAGCAGCACAAGTCCCATATACCGTGAAATCACCGCATGGTGACCGGGTTGATCCGTATTACTGGATGCGTGATGACAAGCGACAGGACCCAAAAGTCCTGGCGCATCTGCAAGCAGAGAATGCCTATTACCAGCAATATGCCGGTAAATATCAGGACCTGACCAAGTCGCTAACCGACGAAATCATCGGCCGGGTGAAGCAGGACGACAGTTCAGTGCCGGCGAAAAAAGGTGATTACAGCTTTTATACCCGGTTTGAGACGGGGCAGCAGTATCCGATTTATTTACGCAAAGTACTGAAAACCGGTGAAGAGCAAGTGCTGCTGGATGTGAACAAAATGGCAGCTGGCAAAGATTTTTATCAGATTGGTAATTATGCCGTCAGCCCGGACCAAAAACTGCTGGCTTATGCTGAAGATACCAATGGTCGGCGTCAGTACACGGTGCGGATCCGCGACATCAGCACAGGCAAAGATTTACCTGACGTCTTAACCGGCGTTGAAGCCTCGCTGGCCTGGTCGTCTGATAGCAAGCATTTGTTTTATATCGAAAAAGACAAACAGACCTTGTTAGGTAATAAAATCCGCCGCCATCAGCTCGGAGATGCAGTCGCCAAAGACGTGCTGATGTACGAAGAAAAAGACAACAGTTTCTATACCGGTATTGGTAACAGCAGCGACGACCAGTTTGTGGTGTTGTGGCTGGGCAGTACAGTGTCTTCGGAGATCCGTGTACTTCCGGCCAATCAGCCGACCGGCGAGTTTAAGGCGCTGGCGCCGCGCCAACGCGATTTTAAATATGAGGCTGACCATTTAGGCAAACGTTGGATTATCAGCACCGACTGGAATGCTCCAAATAACCGCATTATGGCGGTAGCAAACGATCAAATTGGCGATCGCTCACGTTGGACTGAATTACTGCCGCACGACAAAAATGTGTTTATTGAATCTTTCCAGCTGTTTAACGACTATCTGGCCATCAATGAGCGCAGTGAAGGCATCAATCGTATCCGTGTGTTACCGTGGCAGAATCCGGCCAAAGCCAGGTATATCAGCTCAGATGAACCGGTTTATGTTGCATCAACGGACGTCAATCTGGAGCAAAATACTGAGTGGCTGCGTTACAGCTACACCTCGCTGACTACGCCGAATTCGATTTATGAAGTGAATTTAAACACCGGCGAGAAAAAACTGCTGAAACAACAGGAAGTGCTGGGTGGTTTTGACCGCGCCAACTATGTCACAGAACGGGTCTGGGCAGAAGCGCGGGACGGCACTAAGGTACCGGTAAGTCTGTTATATCGCAAAAACTTCAAAAAAGATGGTTCAGCGCCGCTTTATCAATATGCTTATGGTTCTTACGGTTCTTCAACAGCCCCAAGTTTCCGTTCCAGTGTATTGTCATTAGTTGACCGCGGTTTTGTCTACGCTATCGCGCATATTCGCGGTGGTCAGGAGATGGGCCGTCACTGGTATGAAGACGGAAAGTTACTCAAAAAAATCAACACTTTCACTGACTTCATTGATGTCACTGATTATCTGGTGAAGCACCAGTATGCGGCGAAAGATAAAGTTTTTGGCATGGGCGGCAGTGCCGGCGGTTTATTGATGGGTGCTGTAGCCAATATGGCGCCGGAAAAATATCGTGGTCTGGTGGCGCATGTGCCTTTTGTGGATGTGGTGACGACGATGCTGGATGAATCTATTCCGCTGACGACCAATGAGTTTGATGAGTGGGGCAATCCGAAACAAAAAGCTTATTACGACTATATGTTGTCGTATTCCCCTTATGATCAGGTGAAAAAACAGGCGTATCCGGCAATGCTGGTGACGACAGGTCTGCATGACTCTCAGGTGCAGTATTTCGAACCGGCGAAATGGGTCGCTAAACTCAGAACCCATAAAACCGATGCGCAGCCGTTGTTATTCCGCACCAATATGGAAGCAGGGCATGGTGGTAAGTCTGGCCGGTTCTCACGCTTAAAAGAAGTTGCTGAGGAATACGCCTTTGTGTTGTCGCTTGTTGAACATAAATAACGCTTGATCCGTAACATAAATCGTTAGGCTCAAACCCGGCTATCTTGCCGGGTTTTTTATTGCAGCCGGTGTTTTTCCCTCCACTGAACTTGCTGGCACAGCCAACGGTGGCGTTGGTTTATTGGTCGCAAATTTCAGCTTGTATTCATAATTGTCATATCGCTGCCATAGACATTTTTCCCTGAACTCGGGTATAAGAAACTGACCTCGTTGATGTTTTTCGGGACTTTTGCCTGCCTGACCTCCTGGTTGCACAGGCGAAACAGTGCAATTACGCTACATTCAAAGCGGGTTGTAAGCTGTTAACGAATAAATCAGATAATAACAAGTGAGATCCTTTATGAAACCATCAGGCATGGCGCTTGCGCTTTACAGCAATTTCCTCGGGCAGTCGCCCAACTGGTACAAACTCACCATTATCGCTTTTATGTTTCTGAATCCATTAGTCTTTATTCAGAATCCTTATGTCGCCGGTTGGTTGTTGGTGCTGGAATTTATCTTCACATTGGCGATGGCGCTGAAATGTTACCCGTTGCAGCCCGGTGGTTTATTGGCTATTCAGGCGATTGCGATGGGCATGACCAGCACTGAAAAGGTCATGCATGAAGTGTCAGTCAACATTGAAGTCATTTTGCTGCTGGTGTTTATGGTGGCGGGGATTAACTTCGTCAAAGACTTGCTGTTGTTTGTGTTCACTAAATTATTGCTGCGGGTGAAATCCAAGACCGGTATTTCATTGGCTTTTTGTGTGATGGCGGCCTTTTTATCAGCCTTCCTCGATGCATTAACTGTGGTCGCTGTCGTGATAAGTGTCGCCGTTGGTTTCTACGCGATTTATCACAAAATCTCTTCCGGTAAGACTTTTCTCGACAACCATGACCATAACGCCGACACCGAAGTCCGTGAATTGTCGCGCGCCGATCTGGAATCTTTCCGGGGCTTTCTGCGTAATTTGCTGATGCATGCCGGCGTGGGGACTGCGCTGGGTGGTGTTGCTACAATGGTAGGTGAACCGCAAAACCTGATTATTGCTGAAGCGGTGGAGTGGGGTTTTGCTGAATTCGCGTTGCGGATGTGTGCTGTTAGTGTGCCGGTCTTGATCTGTGGTTTGCTGACCACCGCACTGGTCGAAAAGCTCAAATGGTTTGATTTTGGTTACAAAATGCCGGACGCCGTGCGTGCCGTACTGGTCGATTACGATGCACACCAAAGTGCCAAACTGACTGCCTCTGATATTTCCAAACTGTGGGTGCAGGGGGTTATTGCCGTATTATTAGTGATTTGCCTGAGCCTGCATATTGCGTCCGTCGGCCTGATTGGCCTGATGGTGATTATTCTGGCGACTACCTTCTGCGGTGTGACGGACGAACATGCGATCGGCAGTGCGTTTAAAGAAGCATTACCCTTTACGGCTTTGTTGGTGGTGTTCTTTGCAGTGGTTGCTGTGATTATTGACCAGCATCTGTTTACACCGATCATCAGCTGGGTACTGACTTTTGATGGTCAAATGCAGCTGGCGGTGTTGTTTATGGCCAATGGTGTGTTGTCGATGGTCAGTGATAACGTCTTTGTCGGCACTGTCTATATCAACGAAGTCAAAGCGGCCTGGGAAGCTGGCCGAATCAGCCGTGAACAGTTTGAAATGTTAGCCATTGCCATCAACGCCGGTACCAACCTGCCAAGCGTTGCGACGCCGAATGGTCAGGCTGCTTTCCTGTTCTTGTTGACCAGTGCGCTGGCACCGTTAATTCGTTTGTCTTATATGCGGATGGTTTGGATGGCACTGCCGTACACGATAGTGTTGGCTGTCGTGGGTTTAGCCTGCACCGTGTTCTTGTTGCCTGAAGTGACACATTATTTCTATAGCGTGGGTTGGATCCATCATTATGTGCCGGGCGCTGCGCATTAATTGATCGCTGAAAATGGGGTATTCACCAGTCTGAATACCCCTTTGAGCGTGGCGGGTCTTGAAAAGTGCCTGTCCCACCCAAACTGGCATCATGGTCTGATTTAATTTGTGATGTGATACTGTGCGGGCTTTGAGCTGGTTTCAGCATTCACATCTGCTGAAGAGGTTCTGGCATGGCGTTATTATTACCCTGGATTTTGTCCATCCCTCTGCTCAGTATTGTCATTCTGCTGTTGTTCCGGCATTTAACCCGTAATCAACAAACTCTTATCGCCCTGGCTGCTCCGGTGATTGGTCTGCTGCTGTTAGCGCCGATGGTGCCGGATTTACTGCAAGGCGCTGTGTTTCAGCAGCAATGGCAATGGTTGCCGGTCTTGGGCTTGCAATGGACTTTGCGGCTGGACGCCTTAGCACTGTTATTCAGCATGCTGATTTTTGGTATTGGTTTGCTGGTGATTTTTTATGCGCGTTATTACCTGAGTAGCTATGACCCAATGCCACGGTTTTATGCCAGCTTGCTGCTGTTTATGCTGGCAATGCTCGGTATTGTGCTGTCCGGCAACGTGCTGCAGCTCTGGATGTTCTGGGAGCTGACCAGCATCAGTTCATTTTTACTGATTAGTTATTGGTCACACCGCTCTGATGCGCGTAAAGGTGCCCGTCTGGCGCTGACAGTGACGGCGGCTGGTGGCCTGGCGTTGTTGGTCGGCCTGATTTTACTCGGGCAGGTTGCCGGCAGTTATCAGCTGGACGTGATTTTAAGTAAAGGCCCGCAGATAATCGCGGATGCGCAGTATCCGCTGATCCTGGTGCTGATTCTACTGGGCGCATTTACCAAATCGGCCCAGTTTCCGTTTCATTTCTGGTTGCCGAATGCGATGGCTGCGCCAACGCCAGTCAGTGCGTATCTGCATTCGGCGACTATGGTCAAAGCCGGTATTTTTTTATTGATCCGGTTGTATCCGGCAATTGCAGGGACTGATTTGTGGTTTAGTCTGGTCAGCCTCGCCGGTTTACTCACCTTATTGACCGGCGCTTATTTTGCGTTGTTTCAGCACGATATCAAAGGGTTGCTGGCCTATTCGACAATCTCCCATCTGGGTTTAATTACATTGTTACTGGGCCTGGATACCGATTTAGCCACCGTTGCGGCGATATTCCACATCATCAACCATGCGGTGTTTAAAGCCTCGTTATTTATGGCGGCAGGGATTATCGATCATGAAACCGGCTCGCGGGACATGCGAAAAATCAATGGTTTATGGCATTTTATGCCAGTCACCGCCAGTCTGGCGATGGTGGCTGCCGCATCGATGGCCGGGGTACCACTGCTAAACGGGTTTTTATCCAAGGAAATGTTTTTCAGCCAGACCCTGCACCAGAGTGTGTTGGGGGCGTTGAGTTGGTTGTTGCCGCTGCTGGCAACGCTGGCTGCAATTTTCTCGGTGGCGTATTCAGCCCGTTTTATCCACGATGTATTTTTTAATGGTCAGCCGATTGGCCTCGATAAAGTGCCGCACGAGCCGCCGCGTTATATGCGGGTGCCGATGGAAGTGCTGGTGGCGTTGTGTATTGGGGTCGGGGTGTTCCCGCAGTGGCTGGTGGGCGACATCCTGCTGGCCGCTTCGACCGCAGCATTACAGCAGACGCCACCGGCTTACAGCCTTGCGTTATGGCATGGCCTGAATCTGCCGTTGCTGATGAGTACAGTAGCCTTTGTCGCCGGTATTGTGCTGTATATCAACCGTAAAGAGTTATTCCTGTTCCAGGCTGGTTTTCAGTCCACACTGGCGATTTATCGCTTTGAAGCGCTGATCCAACGGTTAGTCTCGCGCTGCCGGCAGCTCAGTCAATGGGCTGAGCCTGGCCGGCTGCAATGGTATATCGCGGTGATGTTATGGGCGACCGTGCTGCTGGCTGGTTATCCGTTGCTCCAGCTCCAGTCGTTACAAGGGGAGCGCGCGCTGTTGGCAACGGATTGGTTCAGTGCTGTGTTAGTCGTGTTAATGGTTCTGGCCGCCCTGGCGACAGTCGTTTGGCAACGTCAGCGTTTACTGGCGCTGGTGATGATCTCCGTTGTCGGGCTGATGTTAAGTTTATTGTTTATCCGTTTTTCCGCACCGGATCTGGCTCTGACCCAGCTGGCGGTTGAAGTGGCGACTGCCGTGTTGCTGATGCTGGCGCTTTATTTTTTGCCGCATCGCAGCCCGAAACAAAGCGCGCACTCGACGCTATTGCGCGACCTGGTGCTGGCCGGCAGCTGCGCTATTGTCGTCGGCAGCCTGGCCTACCTGATGCTGACACATCAGGCCGAGTCGGTTTCAGCGTATTTCCTGGCTAATTCGAAATCCGGCGGTGGCGGCACGAATGTGGTGAATGTGATCCTGGTGGATTTCCGCGGTTTTGATACCTTTGGTGAAATTACTGTACTGGGTATTGCTGCGCTGGGTATTTATAAACTGCTGACCGGTATCCCGCGCTTTAAACCCAGTGCGGATGCGGATGGCCGCAACTGGGCGCTGGACGCTCATCCGCTGTTGTTGCGGGTGGTCTCGCAAGGCTTATTGCCGCTGGCATTGTTGGTGTCGGTGTATCTGTTTTTCCGTGGGCACAATTTACCGGGTGGTGGTTTTGTTGCGGGGCTGGTCACTGCGGTGGCGTTGATCCTGCAATACATTGCCCATGGTGTGGATTGGGTTAAACCGCGGCTCAACCTGCAGTTCTCGGCCTTGATTGCCAGCGGCATTTTGATTGCCTGGTTGACCGGCGCTTTCAGCTGGTTGTTTGGCAAACCATTTTTAACCTCCTGGTTTGATTATTTTGATATTCCGCTGCTCGGGCAAATCGAACTGGCCAGTGCTATTGCCTTTGATTTGGGCGTGTATCTGACCGTTGTAGGTTCAACGCTGCTGATCCTGGCCAATCTTGGCAAACTGACCACCCGGCATAAACCAGAACACCGAGGACAAATCTGATGGAGCTGCTCATCGCTATTGCAATTGGTCTGTTGACCGGATGTGGTGTATTGCTGATTCTGCGTGGCCGGACATTCGCCGTGATGCTTGGGCTCACCATGTTGTCTTATGCTGTCAATCTGTTCATTTTCGTCAGTGGTGGGCTGACTGCCGGCGCGGGCGCTGTGCTCGGAGCATCTGAGCAATATGCCGACCCTCTACCGCAGGCCTTAGTGCTGACGGCTATTGTGATTGGTTTTGCCATGACTGCTTTTCTGGTGGTGCTGGCTATTCGCGCCCGGGCTGAGCTGGGACACGATGAAGTTGATTTACAAAAACCAAGTACGCGGGGAGGTGCCTGATGCAACACCTGGCGATTTTGCCTGTACTGCTGCCGGCACTGTTTGCTGTCCTGCTGTTATTGCAACCGCTGCAGGCGGCGGTAAAGTTCCGGCGTGTTGGCAGTGTGCTGGCGATGCTATTGAATCTGCTGGCTGCGACGGCGTTACTGTGGCAGCAAACCAATGTTCCGGCCAGCCATTATTTGCTGGGCAATTGGCCGGAACCCTTTGGAATTCTATTGGTTGCGGATCAATTATCGACGCTGTTTGTCTGGCTCACGACATTGCTGACATTCGCGGTTGCAGTCTATAGCTGCAGTGGGGACGATGAAAAAGGCGCGTATTTTCATCCGTTACTGCATTTTTTGCTGATGGGTTTAAATGGCGCTTTTCTGACCGGTGATCTGTTTAACCTTTTTGTATTTTTTGAAGTGCTGCTTATTGCCTCTTATGGTTTGCTGGTACACGGCGGCGGTAAAAAGCGCATCCATTCGGCGTTACATTATGTGGTGCTGAACCTTGTTGGTTCCGCCTTGTTTTTGCTGGCGCTGGCTTTGTTGTATGCAATGCTTGGGTCTTTGCATATGGCGGATATGGCGCAGCGCATCAGCACGTTAACGCCTTCTGAAACGCTGGGCGTCAAGGCTGCCGCAGGGCTGTTACTCATCGTATTTGGCTTAAAAGCGGCATTGTTGCCATTACACTTCTGGTTGCCGGCTGCCTATAGCCAGGCGAGCGCTCCTGTGGCGGCGGTGTTTGCTGTGATGACCAAAGTTGGCGTTTATAGCCTGCTGCGGGTCTTTGGCCTGTTGTTTGGCACCAGCGCTGGCGCTTTAAGTGGATATGGCGACACGGTGCTGTTTTGGGGTGGTTTACTGACGATGTTGCTGGCAGCTGCGATGGTGCTCGCTGCAGTGGATTTAAAGAAGCTGGCGGCCGCGTTGGTGTTGCTGTCAGCCGGGACGCTGTTGGCGGCGCTGGGCAGCGGTGATGCACAAGTGAAAGCCGCAGCGCTGTATTATGCTGTGCATTCCAGCTGGATTGGCGCTATTTGGTATCTGCTGTCGGATTTGATTGCCCGTCAGCGGGGCAGTGTTGGTGACCGGCTGGTGCCCGGGCCACGTTTGCCGCAGGCGACTTTATTGGGTTGGCTCTTTGTATTCAGTGCTTTGGTGGTGATTGGCATGCCACCGTTCTCAGGCTTTGTCGCAAAGTTATGGCTGATCCAGGGACTCACCAGCACCAAGCACGGCATGCTGCTCATTGGCATGTTGCTGCTGAGTAGTCTGGCGGTGCTGGTCGCATTCAGCCGTGCCGGCAGTGTGTTGTTCTGGCGCGCACAGCCGCCGGTTGCGGCCCAGACAATTGCCTATGCGGAGCGAACACCGGTGTTTGCCATCGTGCTGCTGCTCTTAGCCGGGCTACAGTTGGTATTGTTTGGTCAGTGGTGGACACAGTTCTGTGCTGATGCGATTGCCCAGTTGACAGCTGTGAGGGGAGGTTACTGATGCGAAACAGCTTATTTGCCACACCGCTGCGTAGTGTGTTGTTGTTTCTGGTTTGGTGCGCTTTGCATAACAGCGTCTCGCCTGTAGTGCTGCTGAGCGGTTTGATTCTGGCATTGTTGCTCCCATGGCTTAGCCGCGGTTTTCGTGAAGCACAGCCCCAAATCACCCGTTACGGTCTGTTTGCTCGTTATCTGTTGATGGTGTTGTGGGATATTGTCGTCGCCAATTTACAGGTGGTGAAAGTCGTGCTGGGGCGTAACAGCGCACTGAAACCTGGTTTTGTCTTGTTACCGTTGGATTTACGTGAGCCTTTACCACTGACTATTCTGGCAGCCACTATTTGCCTCACCCCAGGCACCGTCAGTGCAGAGCTTTTGCCGCATCAGGCTGGCGATCCCCCCCGGTATTTATTGCTGCATGTGCTGGATTTGCAGGATGAAGAGGCACTGATCCGCGAGTTGAAACAACGTTATGAAGCGCCGTTGCAGGAGATATTCGCATGTTCAGTCTGATTCTGCTCGGTGTGATGGCAGTGATTCTTTTAGCGCTTTGTCTGAACATGCTGTCGCTATTACGGGGGCCGGCTGTCGCTGACCGCTTACTGGCACTCGATACTATGTATATCAATAGCATCGCTTTGTTATTGGTGTACGGCATCTATGCCAGCAGCCAGCTGTACTTTGAAGCAGCACTGCTGATTGCGATGCTGGGGTTTGTCAGCACTGTGGCCGTGTGCAAGTTCCTGCTGCGTGGCGATATTATCGAATAGGAGGCGTGATGACTGGACTGGAATGGCTGATTAGCAGTTTGCTGTGCGCCGGAGCGCTATTTGTCTTGCTAGGCTCTGTGGCGCTGCTGAAACTACCAGATTTTTATACCCGCTTACATGGCCCGACCAAAGCAACGACTTTGGGACTGGGGAGTCTGGTGCTGGCGTCTCTGGCTTATTTTAATCTGCAGCTACAAACTTTGAGTTTGCAACAGCTGTTAATTGCGTTGTTTTTGTTTATTTCAGCGCCTGTGACAGCACATTTGCTGATTAAAGTGGCGATGCATCACAAGCTGAAACATCATCAAAATACTCAGGGTGTGGACAAGCTGCCGGCAGACTAGTCTGCCGTTACCCGGGCGAATTGCGGGGAGGTTAGTTTTCGTCGAAGCCGGCGCGGATCAGCGTGGTGACTGCAGTTAAAGCCGCCTCTGCCTGTGTCCCTGTGGCGACCACATCAACGTTTTTGCCTTTACTGCTGGCGAGCATCAGCAACGCCAACACACTGCTGGCGTCGGCACTGCGGCCTTCCTGCTGCAATTCAATTTTGGCGTCAAACTGCATGCAAAGCTGCGCCAGCTTGGTGGCAGCACGGGCATGTAATCCTAGTTGATTGACGATAGTGACGGTTTCTTTAAAGCTATTTGCCATGGTGACGGACTAACTCCCGGTGACGGATTTGCACGTCTTCGCGTAAGGCTCGGAAACTCTCCGCCAAAGACTCGACAATATAAACAGAGCGGTGCTGGCCGCCGGTACAGCCAATGGCAATGGTCAGATAGCTGCGGTTATTGCGTTCCAGATGTGGTAACCAGGTGCTGATAAAGCTATTGATTTGCCATGTATATTTGGCCACAACCGGCTGGGCTTCCAGATAGTCTTTTACCGGCTGGTCCAGGCCTGTCAGAATTTTCAGCTCAGGTTCCCAATGCGGATTGGGTAAGAATCGCGCATCAAACACAAAGTCGGCGTCTTTGGGAATGCCATATTTAAAACCAAAGGATTCAAACAACATCACCAGCCGGCCGGTTTTTTGGCCCAGGATCCGCTCGCGCAGCTGTTCGGTTAACTGATGCACGTTGAGTTCTGTGGTGTCGATGTACAAATCCGCGCGGCTGGAAATTGGGTCTAACAGCTGCTGCTCACGCTGAATGGCTTCGTCTAACGACATCGCCTGATGTGACAACGGGTGCAGGCGGCGGGTTTCGCTGAAACGTTTAATCAGGCTGGTATGGTCGGCGTCGAGGTATAAAATCGTCAGCTCGACCTTGCGTGGCAGGTAAGACAGGATTTCGGTTAACTCTTCCGGTTCCTGCGGCAGGTTGCGCACATCGATGCTGACCGCAACCCGCTCGTACTGTCCCATCACCGCATTGGCGAGGGTAGGCAGTAAGTTGACCGGGATATTGTCGACACAGTAGTAGCCCAGATCTTCCATTACCCGTAATGCTACGGATTTGCCGGAACCAGATCTGCCGCTGACTACCAGGAGTTTCATTTGGCAGTTCCTGTGTCGGCGCAGCTTAACAACAACTGGTACAGGGCTTGATCAGAACCAGCATGACGAATTTTGCGGGTGATCTCTTTTTGACTTAGCAAACGGGCGATGCCGGCAAGTGTAGTCAGATGCGTCTGGCATTGATTTTCCGGGATCAGGATAGCGCAAAAGATGTCTACCGCCTGATTATCAATGGCATCAAACTGGATGGCATCCTGGCTGACAACAAACACCAGAACCGGTGACGTTACACCTTTGAGCTTGCCATGCGGAATGGCGATACCACCACCAATCCCGGTCGACCCCAACTTTTCCCGAGCCATCAAAGCTTCGAATACTGTCGATTCAGCAAGCTCCGGCATGTGCAGATGCGCAAGTTCCGCAATGTATTCGAGGATGCGTTTTTTACTATTAAAAAGGACCGCACTTTTTGTGCAGTCCTCCGATAACATTGAGCTTAGGTTCATAAATCCAGAGTTCAGTGACGAGAAATTTTCTCTTTGTGTTTGATGACCTGACGATCCAGTTTGTCGATCAGGAGGTCAATCGCGGCGTACATATTATCATCTTCACACTGCGCAAACACCTCTCCGCCGTTTAAATGCAGTTTAGCCTCGGCGATTTGTTTTAACTTCTCGACATTGAGCACGACATGCACATTGTTGATATGGTCAAAATGTCTCTCAAGTTTGGCAAATTTGCTGTCTACATATTCTCTCAGTGCTGCAGTAATTTCTACATGACGACCAGTTAGATTAATTTGCATAGACATTTCCTTCTTAGATGAGCACTTACTTAAAGCAAGCTCTTGCGCTGATTAGACGGCGGAATATAAAGCGATTCCCGGTACTTGGCGATGGTTCGCCGCGCCACGTTAATCCCTTGCTCCGACAGGATCTCAGCCATTCTGCTGTCACTCAGCGGTTTGGCCGGATTTTCCGCTGCCACCAATTTCTTAATAAAGGCCCGGATAGCAGTTGATGAACATTCACCACCGCTCTCTGTACTGACATGACTGGAAAAGAAGAACTTAAGTTCAAAAATTCCGCGCGGAGTATGCATATATTTCTGGGTGGTAACCCGGGAAATGGTTGATTCGTGCATGCCGACCATCTCTGCCACATCATTGAGCACCATAGGCTTCATGGCTTCTTCGCCGTGTTCAAAAAACGCCTGCTGTTGCTGCACTATACAGTTGGCCACTTTTAATAACGTTTCGTTGCGACTTTCCAGACTTTTCAGAAACCACTTCGCTTCCTGCAAGTGTGAGCGAATAAACTGACTGTCTGATGAGTTCCGCACTTGTCGCGACATTGCCGCGTATTGTTCATTGATTCTGATCTTTGGAAAGGCATCCGGGTTCAGTTCAACCATCCAGCGGCCTTTCACTTTTTTAACAGACACATCCGGAATGGTATATTGCTGTTCTTCCCGGATCACGTCCGCACCGGGGCGCGGATTCAGACTGTGGATGAGCCGCATCACTTCACGCAGGTCATCTTCTTTCAGTTTAGACACACGCATCAGAGAACGGAAATCGCGATTGGCTAAATATTCGCTGTGATGCTTAATAATGTCGCAGGTTTCTTTCAGGAAAGGGGTGTCAGGTGCAA
>CAMLRA010000059.1 GCA_946482325.1 uncultured Chromatiaceae bacterium
ATTTCGCGCCGTCTATTAACGCTTAGTCAGGATCTCTTCATGGTGCGCCGCAGCCCACTCATTCCACACGTCGACTTTGGCATTATAGTTCAGCAGCGCCTGGCTACCTGCTTCAGCTAACAGAGCGTCGATCTGTTTCACATATTTCTTCTCAACTTTTGAGAAAGGAACTACGTCAATACCTTTGTCATTCAATGCTTTTTTCATGGTGTGAGTTTTCAGCAACTGCAACTGACCATTTTCAACGTAGAAGAACTGACTTTCTTTATTAATAGTTTTGAATTTCGGTTTCACCGGACGTTTGGCATCAAACTCTTGTACTTCTTCTTCCTGATTCAATACAACGGTGCCTTCGGCATTTAATTTATAGCCCAGCTGTTCTAGCGTGAAGCCTTGAGAACGGGCAAATTCACGCACTTTTTCTAAGACTTCAGATTCTTTTTGCCGCTCATCAAGTACCGATTTCAATACATCAATTACTTCCTGTAATTTTAATACAGACAACTCTTTTGCTGCTTTTTTTAACTCACGTTTATCAAGTAATAATGACATAAAGCGAACCTTCTATGTTGGCGATATAATATCTGTCGACATATTAGTGATATTCAATACAAAAAGAAATGGGAATACAATAAATTCCACATCAGTTACAACAGCCTCAGCTGGTCGGTGCTGGCATTTGAGCTGAATTCAGGTATCTTAGGCCAAATTTTCCCGGGGATCTGAGATGCAGTCTTTACAACACTTGTTTGAAAATAATAAAGCATGGGCTGACCGAATCGAGCGGGAAGCGCCTGGATTTTTCAAGAAATTGTCGGCACAACAAGCACCTGAATATCTGTGGATTGGCTGCTCTGACAGCCGGGTTCCGGCCAATGATATTGTTGGTTTATTACCAGGCGAGTTGTTTGTACACCGTAACGTCGCCAATCTGGTACTGCATGCGGACATCAATTGTTTGTCGGTATTACAGTACGCCATTGATGTGCTGAAAGTGAAACATATCATCGTCTGCGGCCATTACGGCTGTGGGGGCATTAATGCCGCTATCAGTAAACAAAAAGTCGGTCTGGTGGATAACTGGTTACGGAATATCAAAGACATTTATACAATCCACAAAGCTGAACTTGAGGCTCTGGAAACGGAAGCGGAGCGGCAAAACCGCATGTGCGAACTCAATGTCATGGAGCAGGTGCGTAATGTGTGTCACACCAGTGTGGTACAGGATGCCTGGGACCGGGGTCAGGAACTGGCTGTTCACGGCTGGGTGTACAGTCTGCGCAACGGCCGGGTGAAAGATTTAAAAGTCAGCCACTGCAGCGCCGAGCAGATCGATAATATCTATGCGCTGGATATGACTGATGATCTGAAAGACAAATAACTACTTGAATACTACTGCTGCGTCCGGTGCCTGTTGATACACGGCACTGTGACCTGCGACCCACTTGCCCTGTTGCAGATATTCTGCGGTCGTTGTCAGAGTGTTTTCAGACAACTTTGATGACGAGCGGACTTTGGTGATACCTTTGGCATTATTTTCCACCGTTTCTTCAGCCGTTAGCACCTGATTTTTCTGGTCTATCGACATAGTGCCATGCGTATAGAAACCGGCAGTGGTAAAATAATAATAAACCAGAGTCTGCTGTTTCTTATCATAAAACAGCATGGTCTCACCGCCATACTCGCCCTGATTCACCGAATGGCTGATTTTAATCGCAGTGCCATTTAACGCCCGCTCCCAGCGGCTGATATCAATCATTTCTGGCTGGCCAGGCTGAGACAACAAACCTCGCCAGGTTTTACCAATATAAGGCCGCAGCGGCTCCAGCTCCGCGCTGAGCGTGAACTGCTCTGCAGCAGACAAGGTGCCAGTGACCAATAGCACCGCATTGAACCATAACGCTTTAATTTGCATGCTGTTGCTCCTGATAGAAATCCAGCATTTGCTGTTCCACAGTCTGTGAAAACTGCTTCATCTGAATGGCGTATTGTTCAAGAAACTTATCTTCGGCGGTCTCAGGCACCCAGGCCGGGACTGTCGCAGTATTGCCCTGCTCGTCCAGTGCCACAAAAGTAATAATGCAGTGATTGGTTTCTGCCAGCTCACCACTTTTACTATCACCGGAACGCACCTGTACAAAAATATGCATGCTGGTACTGCCGGTGTGTACTACTTTGGCTTCCAGTTCGACTAAATGGCCAACCAGAATGGGCCGGCGAAAGCGGATGGTGCCAACTGACACTGTGACGCAATACAGACCGCTCCAGCGCGCAGCGCAAGCGTAGGCTGCCTGATCCAGCCATTTCATGACCATGCCGCCATGCACTTTGCCACCAAAGTTGACATGGGTCGGTTCGGCCAGAAAACGAAATTCTACTGTTCTTGGCTGCATATAGGCTCCTGTCGCGCTTTTTTCAGAGTATGACGGTTTTATTGCCGTGCACAAATACCCGGTCTTCAACCACCAGTTCCAGCGCTTTAGTCAGTACATTTTTTTCCACATCGCGGCCGGCCTTTGCCATATCTTTTGCACTATAAGTGTGGTCAACATTGGTCACCATCTGTTTAATAATAGGCCCTTCATCTAAATGGTCAGTGACAAAATGCGCGGTGGCACCAATGATTTTGACACCACGATTAAAGGCCTGGCGATAAGGGTGTGCGCCAATAAATGCCGGCAAAAAACTATGATGGATATTGATAATCCGATTTGGATAAGCCGCGACAAAATCCGGGCTTAATACCCGCATAAATTTGGCTAGCACCAGATAATCTGGCTGATACTGCGCAATTTGTGCTGCTAATAATTGTTCATGCTCTATCCGGCTTACGCCCTGATGGTCAATAAAATGATATGGCAAATCGAATTTCTCGGTCAGCGCCTGTAAATGCGGGTGATTGCCGATGACCGCAGCAATATCCAACTCCAACGAGCCATCAAACACCTTCATCAGAATATCGCCGAGGCAATGCGCTTCTTTGGTGACTAAGATCACCACGCGTTTTTTTGCCGTACCGACTAATTGCCGCTCACTGCCCTGTGGCAAAGCGCGGTCCAGATCAAGCAGCAGCGTATGATCATTAAAAATCCCTTCCAGCTGGGTACGCATATAAAAGCGGCCAGAATCCGGATCGACATATTCGGTATTACGGGTGATATTCAGCTGATGCTTGTAACAAATATTGGTAATTTGTGCGATAAGCCCCTTTGAATCCGGGCATTCAATTAATAGTGTTTTCTGTTCCATCGAATCACAACTCTTTACGTCATTAGCAAGCAAATCACTCTAGACACCCAGACAGCCAAGAGCAAGCACTTCTGCATCGGCAACAGCTGAACCTTGTTGTTTGCCCACCGGCACCGGATAATGACGGGAAGATACCAGCCAGAGATTGTTGTTCTGCCCATGGACCAGACGTTTAGCTTCCCGGCGCTCGGATTTATCCAGTCGCCTTATAAACAGAAATTTGCCATTCCACGCCAGCCGGGTCTGATCCCGGAAGCCCGCGGTGAACTGGTGTTGCATCCACCTTATGCCGATGACGCCATAGTACGTGGCATCGAAGCATTCTCGCATTTGTGGCTGGTATTTGTGTTCCACGAAACGGCAGACAAAGGCTGGTCGCCGCTGGTTCGGCCGCCTCGCCTCGGTGGTAATACCAAAAAAGGTGTGTTTGCCACCCGCGCCACTTTCAGGCCCAATCCGATAGGCTTATCGGTGGTGAAACTGGAAGGTGTCAGCCGGCGCGGTGAACTGCTGGTGTTACATTTATCCGGTATTGATCTGCTCGACGGCACGCCCGTACTAGACATCAAGCCTTACCTGCCATACTCAGACGCCTTGCCGGATGCCTTGGGTGGTTTTGCTGATGCTGCGCCGGAAACCGCGATGACGGTCAGTTTCAGCGAAGCCGCTGTGCAGTTTTGCCAAAAGCAGCGCCAATACCCGCACCTGCAGCTGTTTATCGAAAAAGTATTGAAACAGGACCCAAGGCCACCCTATAAAAAACAGCGCGAAGACATACAAACCTATGGTATGACTTTATATCACTACAACATCAAATGGACTGTCGATGGCAACCACAATCACGTTACCGACATTTTTGTACTCCCTGCGGAAGACGTTGCTGCTGAGCCCACTGCTACTAATGCCAGCTCTGGCGCAGACACTACCGCCGTTACCGGAGCCGGTCAGTAATAATCCGGTATTAACCACCAGTATCCGCGGCAAAACTTATATCGCCAGTTTTGCCGGGCTTGGTGAAGGTAAAACCGCAGCGGATGCGCATAGCAAAGCCTGGATGTTGATCTCCGGTGACAGCAGCTGGCAAAAACTGCCAAATGTGCCCAGCAGCCTTGGCCACAATAGCCGCCTGGCGATGACGGCGACTGTGCTGGAGCAAAATTTTTATCTGTTTGGTGGTTATTCGGTGGCCCGCGATGGCACTGAAGTCACACAACCGGACAGCTACCGCTTTAGCGTCATCAGTAAAAACTACACCAGGTTGCCGGATATGCCGGTGGCGGTCGATGACAGTGTCGCCCTTACCTATCAAAACCGTTATATCTACCTCGTCAGCGGCTGGCATAACGACGGCAATATTAATCTGGTGCAGGTATTTGATAACTTTACGCAGAAATGGAGCCAGGCCACCCCCTTTCCCGGCACACCGGTGTTTGGCCATGCGGCTGCCATTGAAGGCAACGTGATGGTGGTGTGCGATGGTGTCGCGACCAGTCTCAACGCGGCCGGCGAGCGCAGCTATGTTGCAAGCCCGGCTTGTTATCGTGGCGAAATCAACAGCAGCAACGTGCGTAAAATCAACTGGCAAGCGATCCCACACCCAACCGGGACTGCACGTTACCGGCAAGCCGCATTGCCAGTGACTATTGAAGGCGAGCATTATCTGGCGTTTTTCGGTGGCAGCAGCACGCCCTACAATTTCAATGGCATCGGATACAACGGCAAGCCGGCCGAACCAGACGATAAAGTCTGGTTGTATCAGCTCAACAGCCAAAAGTGGCGTCTGGGTAAAAACAGTGCTGCCGTAATGGACCTGCGTAATCTTGTTGATATGGACGGCGGCATTTACAGCCTTGGTGGTATGGGCGCCGGTCAGCAAGTACAATCAGACTTCAGAAAACAGCAAATCACCCTTCTGCCCGACTAAACCCCTTGTTAGAATAGGGCCAAATTATTTGTATTTCAGAGCGAACTCAGCAATGCGCACTAGTCAGTACCTGTTATCCACGTTAAAAGAAACACCGGCCGATGCCGAGATTATCAGCCATCAATTGATGCTGCGTGCCGGCATGATCCGCCGGGAAGCCTCCGGCATGTACACCTGGCTGCCAAACGGCATCCGGGTGCTGCGCAAAGTCGAAGCTATTGTGCGCGAAGAAATGAACAAAGCCGGCGCCATTGAAGTGCTGATGCCGATGGTACAACCGGCTGAACTCTGGCAGGAATCTGGCCGTTGGGAAAAAATGGATGCGGAATTACTGCGTTTTAAAGACCGCCACCAGCGTGACTTTGTACTGGGCCCAACACATGAAGAAGTCATCACCGACCTGGTGCGTAAAGAAGTCAGCAGCTACAAACAGCTGCCACTGAATTTGTACCAAATCCAGACCAAATTCCGCGACGAACGCCGGCCACGTTTTGGTGTGATGCGCGCACGTGAATTCCTGATGAAAGACGCCTACTCCTTCCACCTCAGTCAGGAATGTCTGGAAAAAACTTATCAGGCCATGTACCAGGCTTACAGCAATATCTTTACCCGTTTAGGTCTTGAGTTCCGCCCGGTTTTGGCCGACACCGGCGCCATTGGTGGTGCTGTCTCCCACGAATTCCACGTATTAGCCTCATCCGGTGAAGATGCGATTGTGTTTTCAGATGCCAGCGATTACGCGGCTAATATTGAAAAAGCTGAAGCACTGGCGCCGGCCACGCCACGCCCTGCAGCGACGGCACCTGTCACGGAAATCGCTACGCCAAATGCCGGCACTATCGCAGAGGTAGCGGCGTTATTGGCAGTCGATGCCAGCCAAATCATCAAAACCCTGCTGGTTTACGGTGAACGCACAGATGACAGAGGCCCGCAGCCACTGGTCGCATTGTTATTACGCGGTGACCATGACCTGAACGAAATCAAAGCCGAGAAACTGGCAGGTATCCAAAGCCCACTGACTTTTGCCTCTGAAGCGGATATCCGTGCCGTCACAGGCGCATCAGCCGGTTCGCTTGGCCCTGTTGGCCTGTCCATTCGCATCGTTGCTGACCGCAGTGCTGCTGTGCTGGCTAACTTTGTTTGTGGCGCCAATAAAGATGGTTATCACTTAACCGGTGTTAATTTCGACCGTGACATCGCGCAATATGAAGTGGCAGACCTTCGCAACGTCGTTGAAGGTGACCCAAGCCCTTGTGGCAAAGGCCATTTAGTGATTAAACGCGGTATTGAAGTCGGGCATATCTTCCAGCTCGGCGACCGTTATGCCGCAGCGATGAAGGCCGGCGTGTTGAACGAAGAAGGCAAACATCAGATCATGACGATGGGTTGTTATGGCGTCGGTGTGTCCCGTATTGTGGCGGCAGCGATTGAACAAAACCACGACCAATACGGCATCATTTGGCCTGCTGCCATTGCACCGTTCCAGGTCGCTTTAGTGCCGATGAACATGCACAAATCGGTACGCATTCAGGACACCGCCGAAGCGCTGTACCAAGCACTGACTGCTGCGGGCGTGGAAGTGCTGTTTGACGATCGTAAAGAACGCCCTGGTGTGATGTTCGCTGATATGGAACTGCTTGGCGTGCCACACCATATCGTGATTGGTGAACGCAATCTGGACGAACGTCTGGTCGAGTACAAAAACCGTCGCAGTGGCGAGAAATCGCTGTTGTCGATTGATGACGTGGTAGCAGAGATTTTGGCTAAGCTCGCTTAATCTGTCGCTGCATACTACAAAGGCCGGCGTACCGGCCTTTGTTATTTCAGAGGACGGAGTTTCCGGCCAATCCGTCGCGGTCAGTTCACCGTATAGCAATAAAATTGATTGGAAAAAGGTATGTTATGTTCTGGAACAGTCGCGCTTTACCTGAATTGCAGCAGCTGAACTTCCGCGATCGGATGGCAGTATTGCGCCGTGCCGCCGACCAGCTACCAACCCCGCAGAAGCTTATTCTGAACGTTTGGAAGCTATGTGTGTTAATCCCACCTTTTATGCTGATTGCTCGCGCTGAAAACATCTGGCAAGGCTTAGGTTTTGCGCTGGCTCTGGTGTTGATTTACCCGCTGCTGACCAGGCCTGTCACTTTCGCATTAGTTCGGCCTTTATTGGCCCAGGCACGCCGGCAGTTACAGTTATAACCACATAAAAAGCCACCCTGACTAAAGCATAAAAAAAAGCGCCGACCGGCGCTTTTTTTAATAGATGTAACCGCGTTATTTCACGCCATGCATCAGCTTATTAATCAGCGGCGAAATCAGCAGCAGCACAATACCGGCACCTAACAGCAGGTAGAAGCTGAAACTAAAGCCGGCTAATGCCGATTGAACTGTCATACCGGTTTCACCGGAAATTTCACCAGCCAACAACCCTGACAGGTTGTTACCGGTTGCTACCGACAAGAACCAGGCGCCCATTGCCAGACCAACGTACCGCACCGGTGCCAGCTTGGTGACCATTGACAGGCCGATCGGTGACAAACAAAGTTCACCAATTGACTGCAGCACATAACACAGCACCAGCGGCCATAATGGGATCAAACCATTGCCATCTACCAGTTGCGTCAACGCGTACATCAGCACTAAAAAGCCTAAGGCGTTGCCAAGTAAACCCAAACCAAACTTAAACGGAATCGTTGGTTCCATCTTCCGTTTACTGGTGAAGTACCAGACTGCACTGACGATAGGCGCAAACACGATAATCGCCAGTGAGTTCACCGACTGGAACCAACCGGTCGGGAAGATAAAACTGGCATCACCAAAGATGTCTCTATTCACCAGATTCTGTGCCAGGAAAGTAAACGAGCTACCAGCTTGTTCGAAGAACATCCAGAAGGTCACATTAAAACCGAATAATACCAGCAAGGCACAAACACGATGCATCTGCACTGTGCCGTTTTGTTTGCCCTCAACCAGCAACATCAGCGCCACGACTATGAACAACACGCCGAGTACCCAAGCAAGTGTTTGTGCACCCATACCGGCCATCAGGAAATAAACTGTCGGTATTGCCACGACAATACCAGCAACAACATAGGCCAGCATTTTGCCAGCTGGTTTATCTTCCGGTACCACACCAATGCCTTTTAACTGGGCACGGCCAATATAAAACCAGATAGTACTTAACAACATACCCACGCCGGCGGCGCCAAACACCGCTTTGTAGTTCTGGTGTTGTGGCGTACCAAAAATTTCACTGGCCAACCAGCCGGTGATTAACGGTGACAACATACCGCCGAGGTTGATGCCCATATAAAAAATAGTGAATCCACGGTCGCGACGATCATCGCCTTGTTCGTACAGCTTACCGACCAGAGACGAAATATTCGGCTTAAACAGACCGTTACCGACCACAATCACCGCAAGCCCCAACAGAAACAGCTCAAGGCTTGGGATCATGATCATAAACAAACCAATCGACATCACCACAGCGCCAAGTAATATTGAACGCTGATAACCAATCACCCGGTCAGCGACATAACCACCGAAAATAGCGGTTGCGTACACCAGCGCCAGATAAGCACCATAATAGCGGCTGGCATCGGCTTCACCGGCGGCATTACCTTCATAAAACTGCGCAACGATATACAGCGTTAACGCCCAGCGAATGCCGTAGAAAGCAAAACGTTCCCAGAACTCTGCCATGAATAACATCCACAGCGGTTTAGGGTGGCCCCACAGCGTATCAAATTGTTTAGCTGCTACGTGATTCATCGGCAGCTCCGGTTTATCTTGCAGCACAGCAGCGCAGACTGTGGCTGAGTCACAGGGGATTGGGTCATGGTGGTTTCCTGTTTCTAATAATTATAAGACGCGGGTGTTTCTGATTTTTGCCAGCCGTTTATACCGCAGCTGAGCAGAAATGAAAAGCCGGGCTGCACTGGTCAGCCCGGCACTTGCGGCAATCCGCTATTCGATAAAAGATTCTAACGCCTCTTCATCGACTTCGGCCTGCGGCGGATTGCCGTCATATTGTTTGTAATCCTGACGCTGGAAATATGCATCACGCACAAACAGATAAGGGTCGAGTGAATCGTTTAACAGTTTTTCCTGCGCCATCAGCTGTTCGCGGCCATCCAGTGCACTGATGACAAAACGGCCAATCGATAACGGCGTATTTAATAACGCCAATGGGAAATACAGGTTATCAACAACCCGGCCCGTAGCGTCGCGCACTGTGGTTGGGCCCATGCCCGGCACCATCAGATAGGGGCCGTGGCCAACACCCCAAACGCCTAAAGTCTGACTGAAATCTTCGTTTTGCAGCGGTAATTCAAAATGTGAGGCGACGTCAAAAAAGCCCAGTACGCCGACGGTGCTGTTGACCAGAAAACGGCCGGCGGAAATGGCTGAGCTTTTCGGTTTTCCCTGTAACACGGCATTGATAAAACTGGCTGGCTCATCGAGGTTTTGCACCATATTCGCCAAACCGGTGCGCACTGGCTTTGGCGTCACTGTCATATAACCAACTGTGGCCGGACGCAGCAGATAGGGGTCGAGATATTCGTAGTTTAAGGTCCAGGTTTTGCGGTTCAATGATTCCAGCGGATCCCGTGGGTCATTGGATGTCGTATTGGCCGATTCTGGTTTGCTGGCACAACCTGCCAGTAACAGCGTCAGCAGCAGCGCTGCAGTTTTGATGAAATGCATGTTGCGTCCTGTTGCAATATAAAAAAATGGCGCCGGATTATACCCTGCGCCGCGACCGCGGATCACTGCTTACTGCGGTTTTCCCGCGATTTTACCGTATTTTTACTCTGCTTTGAGTGATCGCCTGAGTTTAAAAGCTGAGCTCAACCGCCAGCGGTGTTGCCGACAAACTCAATTCTCCCGATTTAAGCTGCAGGTCGGTCGGATCCGGCGTGGCCGAACCGCTGCGGCTGATACGAGCCCCCACTGTGACGCTCTTGACTGCAGATAAGTTCCAGCCGCTTTGCATACTGTGGCTGTTATCAAGCTGAATTTGCATTGTGCCGGCCTTGACTGTCAGTTTTTGTACGGCAACCGGCAACGGCATACCTTCGGTGGCGCGGGCAAATACAAACAAAGTCGCACCGGCATTGGCATCCGCAACCGCCTGTGGGATGGTCAAAGTCACATTTAACACTGGGCCGGCCGGTGTTTCGGCGTTTTGTTGTTGAGCCTGTTGCTGTGGCATTTGCTGTTGGGTTGCTTTCTGCGAAGACTCCAGCTGCGCCAGCTGCTGTTGCACCTGAGCATAACGCGGGTCGTCTTTCGGCAATTGTGCCAGTAACACGTCCCAGGCGGCGCGGGCTTCTTTGACATCACCACGCTGCTGGGCGATTAAAGCCAGCATCGACAGCGCATCGATATTACCGGCATCTTTACTCAGTACCACACCTAAACTTTTTGCGGCTTTTTTGACATTCTCTTCCGAACCGTCGACCAGCAATGCCTGAGCATAACTAATCAGTAAGTTGGTACGCTCCGGCGTCATACTCAATGCTTTTTCAAAAGCTTCAATGGATTCCGGCACTTGCCCCTGACTAAACCAGATACGGCCTAATACAAACCAAGCCACTGCATCATCGCCGCTGTTGGCCAGTTTGGTGCGCAGCGCCAGTGCAAACTGCGACAGTTCTGCTTCATTCAGCGCTTCGCCTTTACCCAGCAAGGCCCGTTCGCCAAAAGCAGCCAGATTGTCCTGCGCCTGTTGCCAGTGCTGCAACTCACGATACTGGCCGGTCAACGCATAACCAGCCGCTGTCAAAATCAGCAACAGGCCAAACGCCAGCCAGCCACTGCGGGTTGATTTGCCCTGCAATTGTTGTGCATCCGGCAATGGCGCCAGAAATTGACTTTTCAGCTCCGCCGCCGCGAGCGCGAAATCCTGCTCAGATAGTTCACCGAGCTCAAGGGCATCCTTTAACAGCGCCAGTTTTTCGGCAAACAAACTTTTGCGGTCCAGTTGCTGGCCGGCTTTCATCTGCCGTGGCCAACATAACATCAACGCAGATACTGCCAGCAACAGGGCCGCCACCATCGCTAAATTCATCAACATGACCTGTTACTCCTTCGGCTGCTGCCGGTTGGCGGCGGTCGCTTCATCAATCATTGCTTGCAGCTGCGCATCTAAGTCGCTGTGATCAGACGGAGCATCGGCCTGTTCAGCAATGGTGGTTTGACTGCTGTTGCTGCGGCGAAACACAGTCCAGCCCAGCGACAGCACTGCCAGTAGCGGCAATAGCCACAACAACACAGTACTGAGCTGAAACGGCGGCTGGTAATGCACAAAATCGCCGTAGCGCTGTTTCATGTAATCGATCACTTCGTCGTGACTTTGACCCTGCCGCACCAGCTCCAGCGTTTTATTACGCATATCCACTGCAACGACTGCGTTGGAGTCAGCGATATTCTGGTTCTGACATTTCGGACAACGCAGCTCAGCGGTCAGCTGACGATACAGCTGTTGTTGTTCAGTAGATTCAAACTGGAGCAGCTCTTCGGTCGCGCTGGCTGGCAACGCCAACAGCAGCACAGACAACAGCACTACATTAAGGCGCATCACTGCCTCCTTGCTGCAATTGCTGATACAGCTGCTGAATTTTCGGCCAGTTCTGCGGATTAATGTCGCCGACATGGTGATGGCGGATCACGCCATTGCGGTCGATCAAAAAGGTCTCAGGCGCGCCGGTGACGCCTAAATCAAAAATCAGCGAGCGTTTTTCATCGACGATATTTAACAGATACGGGTCACCCTGCTCGGCCAGTTTTTCCTGCACATCCAGACGTAATGTGTTGATATCAAAAGTATCGCCAAAAGCTGCGTCGACTGGCTGCACATAATACAGCCCGACGATTCTGACGCCTTGCTGGCGCAATTCCGTTAAAAAGCCAAGCTCGGCATTACAGGTCGGGCACCACAAGCCCCAGACGTTCAGCAGCGTCACTTCGCCCTTTAAATCGGCTGCCGTCACTAATCGGGTCGGTTGTTGTAAATCTGGCAATGAAAAGGCCGGCAGCTGTTTTTCAATCAGCGCCGAACCATGGTCGCGCGGGTCGGAAAAAAGACCACTGAGTAAAAACAACGACAGCGCTAAAAAAGCCGCCAAAGGCACATAAAACATCGCTTTACGCATGGGCTTGGGCTCCTGTATCCGCCTTGGCGGCGGCTTTACGGCGGTAACGTTTATCCGACAACGACACCAGGCCACCCAAAGCCATTAAAATTGCGCCGAGCCAAATCCAGCGCACATAAGGTTTGACATAAACCCGCAGCGCCCAGGAAGGACCAGATAATTCTTCCCCCAGCGCCACATATAAATCGCGGCTTAAACGGGCGTGCACGGCGGCTTCGGTCATCACGGCGCGCGTCACCGGATAAAAGCGTTTCTCCGCGTGCAGGTGCGTGACTTTTTCACCATGCTGGAACACTTCCAGCTCTGCCGCCTGCCCACCGTAATTCGGGCCATTTAACGCATATACTTCGCTGAGCATAAAGGTGTAGCCATTGAGTTCGACACTGTCGCCGATCTTCATGCGCACGTCTTTTTCGACGCTGAAGGTTTTGGTCATCGCAATACCAACCACCAACATGGCAAAACCCAGGTGCCCCAGCACCATGCCCCAATGGCTGGCCTGCAGTTTAAATAATCCCGGCACACCACCGAGCTGCGCTGCTTTTTGCTGGATTTCGCCGATAGTCGCCATAGTCACCCACGCGCCCAATAACAGGCCAAGCAGCGCCACATTCGCCGCAGGGCTCTGATACATGCAAAGCACGCCAACCGCCAGTACTAAAGCGCCGACCAACCACAGGCTCAGTGGTTTTAACAGTGGTTGCCATTGCTGTTGTTTCCAGCGCACCCAAGGCGCGAGGCCCAGTAGCAGCGCAAAAGGAATGGCCAGATACTGGAAAATCGAGTTAAAAAACGGCTCGCCAATGGAGATAGAACCAAGGCCCAGTTCTTTGTGAAACAGCGGATACAAAGTGCCGAGAAACACCACCAGCGTGGCAGTCAGCAAAAAGACGTTATTGCCCCACAGCAGCACTTCGCGCGAAAACAACTGATAACGCGCCTGCGAGCGTACCGCATGCATGCGCAGGCCATACAGCAGCAACGAGCCACCCACCACCACCAGCAAAAACGCCAGCAGGAACAAACCACGGCTCGGATCTGTGGCAAACGCATGCACCGATACCAAAACGCCTGAGCGCACTAAAAATGCGCCAAGCAGGCTTAATGAAAATGCCGCGATGGCTAGAAGCACAGTCCAGGATTTAAAGGTGCCGCGTTTTTCAGTTACCGCCAGCGAATGAATAAGCGCGGTACCCACCAGCCATGGCATCAAAGAGGCGTTTTCAACCGGATCCCAGAACCACCAGCCGCCCCAGCCCAGTTCGTTGTACGCCCACCAGCTACCGAGCATGATGCCAAGCGTTAAAAACAGCCAGGCGGCTAATGTCCAGGGCCTGGCCCAGCGCGCCCAGTTGGCGTCAAAGCGCCCGCCCAGCAATGCGGCGATGGCAAAAGCAAAAGACACAGCAAAACCGACATACCCCATATATAGCAACGGCGGATGGATGATCATGCCGAAATCCTGCAGCAGCGGATTAAGGTCACGACCATCGACCGGGAAAAACGGTAAAGTGCGTTCAAAGGGGTTCGACATCAGGAGCACAAAGGCATAAAAACCGACGTTCACAAACCCCAACACTCCCAGAATACGGCCCTGCAAAATCAGTGGCAGGCTGTTAGACAACATTGCTACCGCCGCTGTCCAACCGGACAACATCAACACCCATAACAACATCGAGCCTTCGTGTGAGCCCCACACCGCCGTTAAGCGATAATACCAAGGCAACATGCTGTTGGAGTTATTGGCAACATAAGCCACTGTGAAGTCGTTGATCCAAAAGGCATAACAGAGTGCGGCGAACGACACTGCGGTCAGTAAAAACAATAACACCGCAGCAGGGCGGGCTAATAACACCGGGCCGGCTGCGCCTTTATAACTGCCATAGAGTGGAAACAACGCCAGGATCAGCGATAAAGCGAGGGCAAAACAGAGCGCGAGATGTCCAACTTCAGCAATCATCAGGGCGTACCTGCCGGGTAAGTTTGTTTCGGGGCCACATGTTTGATGCCTTTAACCGCTTCAGCGACTTCAGGTGGCATATAGTTTTCATCGTGTTTGGCCAGCACTTCAGTGGCCTGAATGGTGGTGGCGTCCAGTAAGGTGCCTTGCGCGACGATGCCTTGCCCCTCGCGGAATAAGTCCGGCAAAATGCCGTCGTAATGCACAGTGACAATAGGGCCGGTATCAACCAGATCAAAGCTGACTTTCAGGCTGTGTTCGTCACGACGCACTGAGCCTTTGACAACCATGCCGCCAATGCGCAGGCGCTGGCCGACCACTGGTTTTTTCTTGTCTTCGCCAAGGCCATCAATCAGTTGCGACGGCGTATAAAACAAATCAACGTTTTCGTTTAGCGCGTACAACATAGCGCCGACGCCACCACTTAATAACACCAGAATACCGCTGACGGCCAATAGCCGCTGTTTACGACGTGGATTCATTGTTACTCCTGCGTATGCTGCCGCACCCGGTCTTCACGGGCGGCACGACTCGCCTGTTGCTGAATAAACTGTTGTTGTTGTCTTTTGCTGTAAATGCCGAGCGCCAACAACACAACGACACTGCCACCAAATGACAACCAGACAAAAAAGCCATATCCGCCCATCGCCAGAAAATCAGCGAAGGAAGCAAAATTAAACTGCGGCATGCTGCTGCTCCTGTACATATTGCCGTACCCATGGCCGGTGCGCTTCATGCTGCAAAATCGCGGTACGAAGCCGCAGACAGGTCAAAGCCCCAAACAGCAGCGCAAAACCCAGAATACAAATCAGCAACGGCCATAACATCGACGGGTCCATCG
The DNA here is from genome assembly GCA_946482325.1 of uncultured Chromatiaceae bacterium. The sequence goes on from CAMLRA010000059.1 coordinate 15,132, forward strand.
ACGGTTTGGCAAATTTGGTAATAGTGGCGCCCTGATGTAGCGTGTTCCACCACTCCACCGAATAGTGAATGATTGGCAGGTTCACCACGCCAACCACTGCCAGCACCGAAGCCGCTTTGTCACCGGTCTGGCGGTCGGTAAATGCATTTTGCAACGCCATCACACCTAAAAACAGGAATAACAAGATAAGTTCAGAAGTTAAGCGTGCGTCCCACACCCACCAGGTGCCCCACATTGGTTTGCCCCAGGCCGCGCCGGTAAACAGCGCAATCAATGTATAGACAGCACCGATCGGCGCCATAGCGCCAATCGCCCACTGAGCAGTTTTTACCTGCCAGACCAAGGCGATAAAAGCTGCGACCGCCATCCAGGCATAAACGCCCATCGACCAGATTGCCGCAGGCACATGCACATGGATAATTCGGTAAGAATCACCTTGCTGATAATCCGCCGGCGTAAAACCCAGGCCCCAAACCGTGCCCAGCAGTAAGACCACAACAGCCAGCGGCATCAGCCAACGTTGCCACCAAAGTAAGGTTGCAAATAACACTTGTGGTTTTGCATATGGATCAAGCCACTTAAACATATCACCCCACGTTCAGTTTTAATGCTTTTTGTACCGCAAGCGGCACCAGCGCCAGCGCCACACATAACATCGCCGCCAATACGGCCAGTTGTGCCTGATAGTTCAGGCCAAAGCTGGCCTGCTCCACCGCTGCGCTGGCGAAAATCAGTAACGGAATATACAGAGGCAGAATAATCAGTGCCAATAAAATCCCGCCTTTGTCGGCGGACAAGGTCAGCGCCGCGCCGAGTGCCGACAGCAGACTTAACAGTGGCGTGCCCAGTAACAAAGTCAGTACCACTGCGGTTAAAGCCTCGGTCGATAAACCCAGAAACAGCGCCAGCAATGGCGACACTAAAATCAATGGCAAACCGCTGCCGAGCCAGCCGGCAGCGATTTTAGCCAGGCTGTAACCGAGCAACGGCGAGCGCGCGGCGACTAATTGTTCCAACACACCATCACGATAGTCCTGGCGGAACTGGCGTTCAGCGCCTAATAACACCGACAACAACGCCGCTATCCAAATCACGCCCGGCGCTATTTCGCGTAACAAATTCGGTTTAGCACCCACACCAAGCGGGAACAAAGTCAGGATAATAATGAAGAATAACAAGGGGTTGACCCAGTCGGCTTTTTGCCGGGCCAAAAGTTTCAGTTCCCGTTGAAAAGTGGCGCGAAATACGGCGACATGACTCATTACCAGCGGTACTCCAAAGTCTGTTGGCGCACGACCTGGCCAGGTACTTCAACCGGCTGGTGTGATGTCAGAAGCACAGCCCCGCCCGCGGCACAATGCGCAGCGATACGCCTGGTCAGGGCAGCGATGGCACTTTGATCCAGCGCGGTAAAAGGCTCATCTAAAATCCAGATTTGCGCTGTGGTTAACCAAAGCCGCGCCAAAGACACCCGGCGCTGTTGCCCGGCTGAAAGCTGCTGACAAGGAATATCTTCAAGCCCGGCCAGACCCAGCTGCGCCAGCAAAGCCCAGTCATCCGCGACGGATAAGGCAAAACAGGCGCGCCAAAAGGCGAGGTTTTCGAGCGCAGTTAACTGGGGCTGCACACCGGCTAAATGGCCGATAAAACACAGATTGTCGGCATAATCATCGGCACTTTGTGACAGAGCCTGCTGTTGATAATGAATCTCGCCATCTTCAGGTTCGGAAAGTCCTGCCAGGATCCGCAATAATGAGCTTTTCCCTGCGCCGTTTTTGCCGGCAATTTGCAGCACTTCGCCGGCATGCAATTGCAAATCGAGCTGTTCAAACAGCACTCGATCCTGACGGATGCAGCTTAATTGACGGGCAGACAATAACATCAGCAACTACGACCTGTGGGCGCGGAAAAAAACGCGGGCATATTAGCATATTGGCGTTAGAATACGAATGTGCGTTCACTCTGCGGACAGGCTAAGCGCCTGAAATATGAACCAGATCAATATCGACAGTCTGCTGCAAATTGGCAGTGGTGCAAAAATTGAGCAAAGCCTGAAGCTGGATTCGTCGCAGCTGTATCAGGCCTTGCTGCAAATCGGCCGCGATCAGGACGCCCGCCTCAGTATTCAAACACCACAAGGGCCCTTACAGCTGGCACTGCCCACCAACACGGCGCAGCAAATTCTACAGTCGGCACAGCAGTTGATTGCGGCCGCGACCCCAACCAGCGCGAACACAACCAACGCGCTGAACAGCAATGTCGAAGGTTCGGGCTCAAGCACAACACCCGGCACCGGCAAAGTCACTGAAACCAGAGTCTTTGTGCAATTACAGCCACTCGGCACTGATCAGGTCCAGCTAACGGTTCGTCTGGCCGGCAAAACGCTGACTATTCCGTTACAGGCCAGCCAGTTGCTGCAATTGTTGCAGCAACCGGCACCCGGTCCTCAGCAGCATTACAGCGTACAAGCACAGCGGCAAAGCGCCGGAACCGACCAATTAAGCCTGCAATGGCCGGTGCAGGTATCGCGTCAGGGACAGCAGTTACAGATCCAACTCGGGCAAGGTCAGCCGCTGCGAACTGACCTCACCGCGTTACCGGAAGCGAAACACTGGCCAGACCAACAACCACAACCCGCCCGTTTACAAATGAGCGCTGAACAAGGCCAGCTTAAAGTCAGCTTGCAGCTGGATGTGCAACGCAAATTTATCGCGACAACACCGCAAGCCGGGGCTGTCGATCATCCGGTCACTGTACATGCAAAACCAGGCAATGCTGAAACCAGCCATCCTGCAATGTTATTAAAACCCGCTGTGGTGCAGCAACTGTTGCCGCAGCTGGCCAAAGCAAGCTGGCCGGAACAACTCGGCAGCGAAGTAAAAAACTGGTTGGCGCAGGCGAAAGTTCAGGGACCTGCACACAGTGTACAAAGCTGGCAGTGGCAATTAAAACAACCGGCAGCACAGCAAATCCAGCTGGAGTTGACGCCACAGGCTGAAGCTCGCCAGCTGAAACTGTCGGTCAATGAAATCAGCCGGCCATTTCAGTTTTTACCGCTTCAATCCGGCACGACTGCGGCGTCACAGCAGCTGCAAACGGACAGCCGTGATTTATGGCGGCAGTGGCTGCCGCTGAGTCAAAGCTCACCCGACTTGCTGGCGGATAGCCCCATGTTGCCGGCAGCTGTGCGACAAGTCTTACAGGAATTACGCGCCCAGCATCCGGACGCCGCTAAACTACAAAACCAGCAACAGTTGATGCAGCAAATCAACGCTGCGCTGCAATTCAGCCCTCTGCAAACACCTGCGCAGCCTGCCAGTGTCGCCGGTGGACTGGCCATTGCGATCCAACTGTTACTCGGCAGATTAGGTGCTCAACTGCCGGCTGAGCGGCAAAATCCGCCGCAAAAAGAGAAACTGCAGCAATTGATTGGCCAGCTCGATCGCAGTCAAAGTGCGCAGTTGCTGCGCCAGTTATCCGGCCACAGCAGTCAGCTGCAAAGCGCACAAATTGCCAATCTGGAGCAACAATCTACGCCAGCGCAGCCGCAAAGGCCGGAGCAACTGCTGATTCAGTTACCGCTGTTGCAACATGGCGAAAGCCGCTTTGCGGAACTGGCGGTTAGCGAACGTGAAGCCGAAGGCACCGAGCAGCGCAGCGGTCAACGCTGCTGGCAGCTGACAATGAAGTTTGATTTAGGCAATCAGGGCGAAATGTTGGTGCAAGTCCGGCTGATTGGCAAAGAAGTCAGCCTGCAGTTTTACGCTGACAACGAAAAAACTGTACAGGATACCGGGCAATTTTTACCGCTGTTTAAAGACCGCCTGACAATGCAGGGCTTACAGGTTGCCGAAGCCGGTTGCCAGCTTGGCAAGATCCCAGACCATCTGTACCAGCGCGGCACCAGTTTATTGCAGGTACGGGTATGAATGACAAACCACAAAGCGCAGTGGCGCTGCATTATGACGGCAAAAATGCGCCGAAAATCATTGCCAAAGGCCACGGCGATCTTGCTGCCGACATCATCGCGCTCGCCCGTGAACATGGTGTGCTGATCCATGAAGACGAACAGCTGAACCAATTGCTACAGCGCATGGAACTGGGTGACCAAATCCCGCCTGAGCTTTATGTACTGATCGCTGAACTGATCGCCTTCTCATATGTGCTGCAGGGCAAATTTCCGGAAAACTGGGTCAATATTCATCAGAAGATTGATTTTAAAAGCTGAAGCACAGGCGTCTTCAGCGGTAAGTTCCCGGTTCCAGTTCCTGATATTCCCAAGGCTCCAGCTGCTGCGAAATGACCAAGGCTTCAGCCTGTTGCTGATACTGCCTGGCAAGCTTGGGTTGCTGCAAAGCGGCATAAGCATCGGCCATTTGTTTGTGCCAGTCGTGATACTCAGCTTGCGGCACCTGTTGCAGTAACTGCAGCGCCAGTTTGGCCTGTTGTTTTTTCAGCAGTACTTTTGCCAGTTGAACCCGCAGTTCGTTACTACTGCCGGGCAGCCTTTGCTCCGTTTGTTGCAATAGCTGTTCGGCCTGCGGCCATTGGTTACTGACCCACAGATACTTAGCAATAGTGTAAGCCTGCAGCCAGTCATACTGATAACCAGCCCAGTGCTGGCGTCTCGCGGCAAAATAATCCAGCAGCTTCGTGTGATCTGAAAACTTCAGGAGCTGGCCAAAATCGACAAAATGGCCGGCAAAATCCCACTGTAGCGCAGCGGTGAGCGCCGGCAGCGCCATGCTGTAATGCGTCTCTGCCGGGAAATGAGCAAATTGCCAGTGCAGTTTCGCCGGCGCTTGCTGCTGCAATTGACGGCGCAGTTCCTGCACGCCCATGCCCTCTTCATTGGCCAGACTGATAAACAAACGCGACGCCGGCAATGTTGTCAGCGCAGTGCGCTGAAAGCGGCCAATGATCGATTGATTATCCAGCCACACGCTCGGGCTCAACGCATAAAACGCCGAGTAGGTGCCGTCACCTTGCAGCAGAGCCTGCAAGCTCAATAATCCGCCGAGCGAATAACCTAATAACGCTTGGTTACCACTGGTCCGGTATTTTGTATTGATCACTGGCAGTAGCTCAGTCTGCAAATACTGCAACATCGCTGCTGCGCCACCGGAACCGGGTAAATCTGGCGTCAGCCAGCTGGTCTTATGCTGGTAGTCACTGCTACCGTTGGTGGCGACGCCGACCACAATCAGTGGCGCTATCCGACCGGCCCGCGCCAGTTGCCGCACTGTAGCCGCGACATGCTCAAACTGAAAATCAGCATCAATCAGGTACAACACTGCATAATGGCGGGCAGAACTTTGATAACGTTCCGGCAAGCTGACCTGATAACGGCGTTGTTGTTGCAACACCGTCGAGAAATGACTGTGCTGGCTGTCGGCCAAAGACGCAGCCGCTGCAGGCTGCAACATCACAAGCCCGCTCAGAGCGCAGCAAAAAACAAGGCACCAGCGCAACAACCGGGTTCCATTGCTGAACCAATCAACTTTCTTACACATCTTTGATATTCCTGTGACAGTCTGTTTGCACATCTAAGCCCCATCATGCCATAGCAAAAAAATAAATTGAGAGAAAAATGCGTAGCTTAGCGACGCTGAGCACTGGTCGGATCACACATCTACAGCAAAAGACGTCTAACGTTACAGTTCTGTCAGTCAAACAGGAGGCCAATGATGAACGTTCAAGAGCTCAAATTAGGCATGGTGTGTCAAAGCAAAAAAGGCGCCGGCGTGGTTAGCTGGATTGACGCCCAGGACAGAGCCGTTTATCTGTCAGATTTACATGATCAGAGCCGGCATTTCGCGGTCAGCTTTGATGAATTACAAGACGAACCGCAAATTCATCAAAGCTCAGACATTTATTATTGACCCTTGCCGGTCAGGATTTACTGCGTTGAACCCGCTTCGCTTGCACTGTTGCAAACAATAACGCCAGCCAACCGGGCTGGCGTTTTAATGGGAACCCGCTTTGCTATTTTCCGCCGGTTTAGCTGTTATTGCAGACTGATTGGACAGTTGTTTTACCGGCTGCGCTGCTGCGTCAGGCTGCTCTACAGCAGCAGGCTGGTTTGCAACGCCAGGCTTCGCTGCTTCAGTCGGCTTGCCCTGACCCGCAGGCTTCACATCTATAGTGCCGCCTT
>CAMLRA010000060.1 GCA_946482325.1 uncultured Chromatiaceae bacterium
GATTGTTTTTAATATCTGCTTCGTCATCACCAACGATTTTGTATGTGACTTCTTCCTCTGAATCCAGATTCAGAATGGTCACCGTCGAACCAAAAATCACTTTGCCGTTGTTGGTCATCTTGCTGATATCGATGATCTGGGCATTGGCCAGTTTGCCTTCGATATCCTGAATACGGCCTTCACAAAACCCCTGCGCTTCGCGAGCGGCATGGTATTCCGCATTTTCTTTCAGATCACCATGCTCGCGCGCTTCGGCAATGGCTTCGATAATCGCCGGCCGCTTCACTGTTTTCAGCTCATGCAGTTCGTCGCGCAGACGTTGCGCGCCCTGAACTGTCATCGGGATTTGACTCATCCGTTAACTCTCTTATGTAACTCCTGCACCGAATTCACTGTACCAAACGCATTAGCGGCGTTGGCTTTACAGGTCGCAAATGCGGCATTCAGGGTCGTGGTGTAATTGGCTTTATGTTGCAGGGCGCCACGACGTAACACTTTGGAATCTTCAATCGCCTGACGGCCTTCGGTGGTGTTGACGATATAACTGTACTCACCGTTTTTGATCCGATCCAAAATGTGCGGACGACCTTCAAATACTTTGCTGACTTCGCGGCATGGAATACCGGCAGCCTGTAACGCTTTCGCGGTACCGCTGGTAGCATCCAACTCAAAACCCAGGCTAACCATGGTTTTTGCCAGTTCAACGACGCGCACTTTATCGCTATCGCGGACCGAAAGTAAAGCACGGCCACCGGTTGGGATCAGCGTCCCTGCCCCCAGCTCACTCTTGGCAAAAGCTTCTGCGAAGGTTTCACCGACGCCCATCACTTCACCGGTTGAGCGCATTTCAGGGCCAAGGATAGGGTCAACGCCCGGGAACTTGTTAAACGGGATCACCACTTCTTTCACAGAGAAATAAGGCGGGATGATCTCTTTTGTCACACCTTGTTCCTGCAATGAACGACCGGCCATACAACGGGCACCGACTTTCGCCACTGCAACGCCAGTGGCTTTAGATACAAATGGCACAGTGCGCGCAGCACGCGGGTTCACTTCAATCAGATACACTTCGCCGTCTTTGACCGCAAACTGGGTATTCATCAGACCAACAACGCCTAATTCCAGCGCCAGCTTACGCACCTGGTCACGCATCACGTCCTGAATTTGCTGATTCAGGCTGTGTGGCGGTAATGAACAAGCCGAGTCGCCTGAGTGCACGCCCGCTTGTTCGATGTGTTCCATGATGCCACCGATTACGACTTCTTTGCCGTCACAAATCGCATCGATATCTACTTCGATCGCATCGTCAAGGAAACGGTCCAGCAACACCGGTGAGTCGTTAGATACGGACACCGCTTCGGTCATATACCGACGTAAGTCGATGTCGTCATAAACGATTTCCATGGCACGGCCACCCAGGACATAAGATGGGCGTACTACCATCGGATAACCAATATCCGGCGCTTTGGTCAGCGCCTCTTCCATGCTGGTAACAGTGGCGTTTTTCGGCTGTTTCAGGCCCAGACGTTCGACCGCTTGCTGGAAACGTTCGCGGTCTTCGGCGCGGTCAATCGCGTCTGGCGAAGTGCCGATAATTGGCACGCCATTGGCTTCTAAAGCACGCGCCAGTTTCAGTGGCGTCTGGCCACCGTATTGCACGATCACGCCTTTTGGCTGTTCTTTTTTCACGATTTCCAGCACGTCTTCCAGTGTAATTGGCTCGAAGTACAGGCGGTCGGAAGTGTCGTAATCTGTCGACACTGTTTCCGGGTTACAGTTGACCATGATGGTCTCATAACCGTCTTCACGCAGTGCCAGTGCCGCGTGTACGCAGCAGTAGTCAAATTCGATACCCTGACCGATGCGGTTCGGGCCACCACCGATGATCATAATTTTATCGCGGTTGCTTGGCGCCGCTTCACATTCTTCATCGTAGGTGCTGTACATGTAGGCGGTATCTGAAGCGAATTCAGCTGCACAGGTATCCACGCGTTTGTAAACCGGGTGCAGGCCAAAACCATGACGCTTTTTCCGCACTTCGGCTTCAGCCACACCCAGAATGTCAGCGATACGTTTGTCGGCAAAACCTTTGCGTTTCAGTATGGTCAGGCGTGCCTGATCCAGACCGGCGAAGCCAGCCGCTTTGATAGCAGCTTCTTCATTAATCAAATCTTCAATCTGTACCAGGAACCAAGGGTCGATATTGGTCAGCTTAAAGATTTCATCCATGCTCATGCCAAAACGGAACGCATCGGCGATGTACCAAATACGGTGTGAGCCAGGCTCGCGCAGTTCGCGGGTGATTTTCTCTTTGGCTTCCGGTGCATGAATATCAATAATCGGGTCCAGACCACAAACGCCGATTTCGAGGCCGCGTAACGCTTTTTGCAGCGATTCCTGCTGGTTACGACCAATCGCCATCACTTCACCGACCGATTTCATCTGAGTCGTCAGACGGTCGTTAGCACCGGCAAATTTTTCGAAGTTAAAGCGTGGCACTTTGGTCACTACATAATCGATACTCGGCTCGAATGATGCCGGGGTACGGCCGCCAGTGATGTCATTGGCCAGTTCGTCCAGCGTGTAACCAATTGCCAGCTTGGCCGCGACTTTGGCAATCGGAAAACCGGTCGCTTTCGACGCTAAGGCAGATGAACGCGACACACGTGGGTTCATCTCGATGATGACCATGCGGCCATCCACCGGGTTAATACCAAACTGCACGTTTGAACCACCGGTTTCGACACCAATTTCACGCAGCACTGCCAGAGAGGCGTTGCGCATGATTTGATATTCTTTGTCAGTCAGAGTCTGAGCTGGTGCCACAGTGATAGAGTCACCGGTGTGCACACCCATAGGATCAAAGTTTTCAATCGAACAGACGATGATGCAGTTGTCGTTTTTATCCCGCACCACTTCCATTTCGTATTCTTTCCAGCCGATCAACGATTCGTCAATCAGCAACTCTTTGGTCGGAGATAAATCGAGACCGCGGGTACAGATTTCTTCGAACTCTTCGCGGTTGTACGCGATACCGCCACCGGAGCCACCCATGGTGAAAGAAGGTCGGATAATGCAAGGAAAACCGATTTTTTCCAGCACTTCGTATGCTTCTTCCATCGAATGGGCCAGACCGGCGCGTGGACAAGCGAGGCCAATCGAGCGCATCGCTTTATCAAAGCGGCTGCGGTCTTCAGCTTTGTCGATAGCATCAGCGGTTGCGCCGATCATTTCGACATTGTATTTCGCCAAAACACCATGACGTTCCAGATCCAGCGCACAGTTCAGCGCGGTCTGGCCGCCCATGGTCGGTAACACCGCACATGGCCGTTCTTTTTCAATAATTTTTTCTACCACTTGCCAGTGGATTGGCTCGATATAAGTCGCATCGGCCATTTCCGGGTCTGTCATGATGGTGGCCGGGTTCGAGTTCACCAGAATGACCCGGTAACCCTCTTCCTTCAGCGCCTTACAGGCCTGGGCACCTGAATAGTCAAACTCACAGGCCTGACCGATAACGATTGGGCCTGCACCCAGGATTAAAATACTTTTAAGGTCGGTACGTTTTGGCATAGCTCTGTCAATCCTGGCTTATTTGGCGTTACGCTGTTGCATCAGTGTGATGAAGTGGTCAAATAATTCGCTGGCCTCATGCGGGCCCGGACTGGCTTCCGGGTGCCCCTGAAAGCTGAATGCCGGTTTGTCCGTGCGGTGAATGCCCTGCAGTGAACCATCAAACAGTGATTTGTGCGTGGCACGTAAATTCGCCGGCAGGGTCGCTTCATCAACGGCAAAACCATGGTTTTGCGCTGTGATCAGCACTTTTTTGCTGTCGAGGTTTTGTACCGGGTGGTTACCACCATGGTGGCCAAACTTCATCTTTAGGGTTTTTGCCCCGCTGGCGAGCGCCAACAACTGGTGACCCAGACAGATCCCAAACACCGGGATGTCAGTTTCGAGGAAAGTTTTAATAGCTTCAATGGCATAAGTACAAGGTGCCGGGTCGCCAGGGCCGTTGGACAGAAAGATACCATCCGGATTCAGCGCTAACACTTCTGCAGCAGGAGTTTGCGCCGGAACCACAGTTAAACGACAGCCACGGTCAACCAACATACGTAAAATATTGCGTTTCACACCAAAATCATAAGCAACGACGTGAAATACCGACTCTGGTGCAGCACGATGACCTTCACCCAGCGCCCAGCTGCCTTCGCTGAAGCTGTACGGTGCTTGAACCGTGACTTCTTTGGCCAGATCCATGCCAGACAGACCAGGGAAGCGACGTGCCAGTTCCAGTGCTTTGGCTTCGTCAATATCACCAGCCATCAGACAGCCGTTTTGTGCGCCTTTTTCACGAAGAATTCGGGTCAGTTTACGGGTATCGATGTCGGCGATGCCGAGGACGTTGTGATCTTTGAGGTATTGACTAAGGGTACGTTGATTGCGGAAATTAGAAGCGAGCAGTGGAAGGTCACGAATAATCAGGCCCTTGGCCCAGACTCTGCCGGATTCCTCGTCTTCATCATTGGTTCCGGTATTACCAATGTGGGGATAGGTCAAAGTGACCATTTGTTCTGCATACGAAGGGTCGGTCAGGATCTCCTGATACCCGGTCATTGAAGTATTAAACACCACTTCACCAACCGACACACCTTCAGCGCCAATGGCTGTACCACGAAATACGGTGCCGTCTTCCAGTACGAGCAGGGCGGACTTAGTCAAGATAACCTCCAAACAGCAAAAAACGGGCGTAAAATGCTGCTGTTTTACCACCCGTTTTGACCCAGAAATTGTGTACTCAGTTCTGCCTAGGCAAACCTGCTTATTCTAGGCCATTTGCGCTCTTTGGTCTAACTATTTTTTGGATTTTTGCGAAAATAACGGCTTTATCACAAATTTGCGCTAAAAATGCCAAAAATCTATGTTAAGTCAGCCAAACCCAACACTTGTTGCATAGAATAAAGTCCAACCTGTTGATTTTTCAACCACAAGGCCGCGCGCAGCGCACCTTGGGCAAATGTGTTGCGACTCGAGGCTTTATGGGTGATTTCCAGACGTTCGCCCAGATCTGCAAAGAGTGCGGTATGGTCACCGATGATATCGCCGCCGCGGACTGTAGCAAAGCCGATCGTTTGTTGGTCACGCTCGCCGGTGATGCCTTCGCGGCCGTACACAGCACAGTCTTTTAAATCGCGACCTATCGCCTTGGCGATGCTGTTACCAATCGCCAAAGCTGTGCCGCTCGGTGCGTCTTTTTTAAAACGATGGTGGGCTTCAATGATTTCGATATCGGCACTCTGCCCCATCACCCGCGCTGCAGTCTGCACCAGATGCAGCAACAAATTCACCCCTACGCTCATGTTAGGCGCCCAGACAATCGGAATGTGCCGGCTTGCCGCCTGCACTTCGGCGTACTGCGCGTCAGTCAGACCCGTCACGCCAATCACCATAGCCTTTTTCGCCGCGACCGCCAGTTTCAGATGGTCCAGCATCGCTTCCGGCATAGTGAAATCAACCCAGACATCGGCTTTGGCGACTTCAGTTAAGCTGGTTTGTGTCAGCGCCAGCTGCAATTTACCGCACCCTGCCAGTTCGCCGGCATCAGTGCCGGTGAGTTCAGAGCCAACGCGCACTGTGGCGGCAGTCAGGTTTAATTGTTGCTCTTTTGCCACTGTCACTAAAGCGCGGCCCATGCGGCCATTGGCGCCAAAGATGCCAATTGAAGTCATGTCTAGTTCCTGTATCACCAAAATGGCAGTCCAGACCGCCATATTTAAAAAAGTGGCTTATTAAAACAAAAAATTGCCGGCGGCTCTAATCAAATTTGCAGCCTTGTTCTGTAAAAGCTGCGCACACGCTTTAACTACGACTTCTGTCATTTTCAAAAAAAACGCACCCCGAAGGGTGCGCAAGTCAGACAACAACATTCACTCAGTCGGTGCCTGTGTCTGTTTAGTTGTAACGAATTCGCCAAAAGCGCAATTTATTTCAGCAAAGGCTGCAATTGGTCTTGTTGCGCCAATAAGTCCAGATACAAACGCAACTGGTTTTCAGCACGCTGTAAATTGTGATTGGGCCTGTGCACGGCGAAATAACAATCGCCGTTTAAATGGTCAGCCAAAAAGCGGATGCCAATCATCAGGCACATTACTTTGGCACCGAGCCACAGGCTTTGCCGCTCAGCCGGCGTGATAATGCCGGCGAGCCCTTGCAGATAGCCTTGGGCCAGGGCGGTGAAGATCTCCGGCCGGATCCGTACCGCAGCAGGATTTAATGAATCTTCCGGCTCCGGTGAACAGCAAGTGCGCACCATATCGCCAAAATCAAACAACCAATACCCTGGCATACAGGTATCCAAATCAATGGCGGCAATACCGCGGCCCTGCGCGTCCGAATACAGCATGTTGTTGATTTTGGTATCGTTATGGCAAACCCGTCGCGGCAACTCGGCACAAACTGCTTCGAGCTCAGCCACCAGCATGCGTTGTGACTGACAATATTTCAGTAAATCCTGACAATCAGCCAGCCGGCCGGCTTTGTTTTGCGCTGCGGCATCGTCCAGCTGACGAAAACGAAACGCCAGATTGTGAAAATCCGGAATAACGGTATGCAGCTCATCGGCCGGAAAGTCAGCCAGCGCCGCGGCAAACTGACCAAAAGTCAGCGCTGCGGCAAAAGCCTGTTCTGCAGTGTCGACCACTTCGATACTGCGGCCGCCATCAATAAAGGCAAGAGCCCGCAAATCAGCGGCAACACCACTCAAATAACGCCCGTCCTGGCGTGGCTGCTGGCGCAGGATCTGCAGCGGATATTGGCCTTGTGCCTGCTTTTGTTCCAGATGTTGTTCAATTCGCAGCGCGTTGTCGACCAGTTGCTGCGGCGACGGAAAAATCTGCGTATTGATTTGCTGTAGAATGAGTCTTTTTTGTGCATTTTCAATCAGATAAGTCCGATTGATATGACCATTGCCAAACAACCGGACAGAGGCGTCCGGTGAAAACTGATAAGCTGCCAGCACATCGGCTGGCAATAACGACGACACCGCAGCAGCGGTTGATTCAACTGACATAGAACTTACCTGATTGACGGCTCACACATAGTTTGAGCAAGCCGACTATTGTGCTTGATTAGATTTTATTGTCAAAAAAACTGCCGAGCGCAGCCAAATCGGCAGGATAAGTGATCCCGCGCCAGGCTTCTGTTGAGACCATCACAGCAAGCTGCTGCCCTTGCTGCAGCGCCTGATCTACCGCAAACGGCAAATAAGATTCGGCTTTTTCGCCGGGGCAGCTCTGAAAAAACAGCAGCAACTGAGCTTCCAGCCGCGTCAGCAGGTTTGGCGTAAAGCCCCAGATATTCATCGACACCAACTGTTGCCCCGATAATGGCCGGCGCACACCTTGAGGATCTAGCCCATTCAGCACGCCATCAGTGCCGGCATGGATCTCAGTCCACTCAGCGACCTTGAACAACCGGCCATTCTCTACCTGACAACAACCCCGGTTCACCCCACCATGCTCCGATAAAGTCAGCGCCAGCGGATAAGCCACCATGGCCCAACTGTGACCCGGCGTTGAAAAATGCTGTACTAACTTAAGCATGGCATCGGCGCCATAATAGTCATCGGCGTTAATCACAATAAATGGCTGAGTCAGCTGCCGGCGGGCAGCCCAGACTGCATGAGCAGTACCCCATGGTTTAGTTCTGGCGACAGTTGGCAAAACGCAACCTGCAGGGATATCGTCGAGTTGCTGCACCACAAAATCGACGTGTAAATCAACCGGCAGAGTTGGCAGTACCTGTTCGTTAAACAAAGTCAGCAAGTTTTGCCGGATCACCAGCACCAAATGGCGGACACCGGCGCGATAAGCATCCATCACGCTGAAATATAACAACGGCCGGCCCGTCTGGCCGACAGTCGCCAGCTGTGTATCGCCGCCAAAACGACTGCCCATGCCGCCTGCGAGCACTAGTAATGAAACCGCTGCAGTCATTCCCGCTTGCCTCCTGTTTCAATAGCACAGCGCCGGCTGAGCCGGCGCTTATTAACACTTTAACAACAATGTACCACAGCGCTGACTGCAGCGTCAGCTATTCAGACGCCAACAGCAAGCGCTTGTTATAAGGCTCGCTGCAGAATCTGCGTGACCACGTCAGGCGTGATATCGCCGTGTTCGCCTAACCGCTCTGCTTTTAACTCGGTCAGCTTGGCGACGACAGCCGCTTTAGCATCTGCATTAATGCCGTAGTCAGCCAGACGGGTCGGCACGCCCATTTGCTCGAAGAATGCCCGGGTATGGCTAATGGTTTCATCTATCAGCCGATCTTCATCCTGATGTTGCAGGTTAAACACGCGGCGACCGTACTGTAATAACTTCTCACGTTTTTGCTCGCGTTGCTGTTGCATCACCGCAGGCAACACTATGGCTAAAGTCTGGGCGTGATCCAGCCCATATAACGCGGTCAACTGGTGACCAATCATATGCGTTGACCAGTCCTGCGGCACCCCAACGCCAATCAGGCCATTGAGTGCCATTGTCGCAGTCCACATCAGATTGGCGCGGATGTTGTAATCCTGCGGATTCGCAATCGCTTTAGGACCAAACTCCAGTAACGTCAGTAATAAACCTTCTGCAAAGCGGTCCTGCACCGCTGCGCCTACCGGATAAGTCAGATACTGTTCCATCACGTGGATATAAGCATCGACCACACCGTTCGCCAGCTGTTTGGCCGGCAATGAATAAGTCACAGTCGGGTCCAGTACGGCAAACTGCGGATACACCAGCGGGCTGCCAAAGGACAATTTTTGCTGAGTCGCTTGTTTGGTGATGACGGCAAAACCATTACTTTCAGAGCCAGTGGCCGGCAATGTCAGCACACAGCCTAAAGCCACTGCTGCTTTTAACTTCACCTGTTTACTGAGGATGTCCCAGCCGTCGCCGTCGTAACGTGCCGCCGCAGCGATATATTTTGTGCCGTCGACCACACTGCCACCACCAACCGCCAGCAGGAAATCAATTTGTTCCGCATGCACCAACGCCACTGCTTTGCTCAGGGTTTCGTAGCTTGGGTTCGGTTCAATACCGCCAAATTCAAATACGGTAAAATCCTTCAGCGTCGTTTTCACCTGGTCATATACGCCATTGTGTTTGATCGAGCCGCCGCCGTAAGTCAGCAACACCCGGGCACCGGCAGGGACCAGCTGGCGCAGTTGGTTGATTTGGCCTTCGCCAAATACAATACGGGTCGGATTCTGGAAGGTAAAATTCAGCATAACGGGCTCCGGCAATGGTGAGATGAACTCAGTATTCATCTGATATGGCCACCCCGTGATGGATTTCAAGGGAAAAAATTCGGCATTTGCGGCAAATTGCGGTAAAACATCGTTATAAGCAAGTCCTAATTCATATTGACAGGCCTTCTGGACGTCCTTATATTCCGCAAAATTATTAAAAACAAAAAATTAATTAAACTAACCAAGATTGCTCAGGTGTCAAATTGGCACCAGCATTTGATACCGAGGTTTAGCATGTCCGGATCTGCCGTCGGCGCCAAACGGTCTTTATTGCCGCTGTTGCTGTTTGTTTCGTTATTTTTAGGCACTGGCCTCTACCTGCAAAGTCAGGGCGTGGCTTATGCGTTTTATCAGCTGCCGGGGCCCGTGGCGATACTGCCTGCCTTAGTGCTGGCTGTCTGGTTGCACCGCGCACCATTAACCGAATCGGTGGATTTACTGGTTAAAGGCGCCGGCAACAGCAACATCATCACCATGTGTATCATCTATTTGCTGGCCGGTGCTTTTGCGACCGTCGCCCAGGCGACTGGTGGTGTGGACGCTGTGGTCAATGCCGGTTTAAGTCTGGTGCCGGCCAGCCTGATTTTACCCGGCTTGTTTGTCATTTCTGCAGTAGTCGCAACCGCCATGGGCACTTCGATGGGCACTATTGGCGCTTTGGCGCCTATTGCGGTGGGCCTGGCACAACAAGCACAAATTGAACCGGCATTGATGGCGGGTGCATTATTAAGTGGTGCCATGTTTGGTGATAATTTATCCATTATCTCCGATACGACTATTGCCGCGACCCGCACCCAAGGCGCGGAAATGAAAGATAAATTCCGCGAAAACCTGAAGATTGCCACGCCTGCCGCAGTGTTGACTGTACTGTTGTTTGCTGGTCTTGCGACAACAGATCAAGTGATCGAAGCCAAAGCTTTCAGCTGGAGTGGTGTGTTGCCTTATGCGGCGATTTTGATTCTGGCGATCGCCGGCATGAATGTCTTTGCCGTGTTATTACTCGGCATAGTTCTGGCAGCGCTGCAAGGTGTGTTGTTTGCTGACTATGCCGTCGCGAACCTTGGCAAAGATATTTTTAAAGGCTTTGGCAGCATGCAGGAGATTTTCCTGCTGTCGATGTTTGTCGGTGCTTTGGGTGAATTTGTGAAAGCTCAGGGCGGCCTCGCCTGGATCGCGGGTTTAATCGATGGCCTGGCCAAACAGCTGCAGCTGGCTGGCAACAAAGCCCAGCAGCTTGCGATTGCCGCGCTGGTATTTATCAGTAACCTTTGTATTGCTAACAATACCGTGGCGATTGTCCTGGCTGCTGATGTTAGCCGTGATTTGGCACAGCATCACGACATCAGCCCCAAACGCAGCGCCAGCCTGCTGGATATCTTCTCCTGTATCAGTCAGGGTCTGGTGCCTTATGGCGCTCAGGCGCTGTTATTAGGCGCCAGCTTCAGCTTGTCACCCTGGGATGTTGTGACTCAGAGTTATTACTGTCTGATCTTGCTGGTCGTTGCCCTCGGCGTGATCCTGTTGCGGCCGGCACGCGGCCACTAAGAGAGTCATCGTGCGCAAAATAAAAAATCCCGCAACTGCGGGATTTTTTATGCCTGAACACCAGGACTTATTTATTACAGGCTGGTAAACCGCCACTGGCTTTACGCTGCTGATATTCAGCATCGGCCTTCGGCATATTCTTTTGCAGCGCTTTGATGCGATTCTCTGGGACCGGATGGCTGGATAAAATCTGTGGTGTGCCACCGCTGCCTTGTTTGGCCATGATTTGCCAAAGTTTCACTGACTCTTCCGGCTTAAAACCAGCCTTGGCCATCAACTCCAGGCCAATTAAATCGGCTTCCGATTCATGCACCCGGCTAAAGGGTAAAATCACCCCAACCTGAGCACCTAAACCAAAAGCGGTCGACAATTCAGTTTTAAACCGGGTATCCATCGCGCTGAGCGCTACATCCGCCACACCCAAAGTGGCCTGCACCGCCTGGTTGCTGGATAAACGCTCATTGGAATGACCGGACATCACGTGGGCGATTTCATGACCGATGACGGCCGCCAGCTGATGTTGGTTCTCAGCAACCAGCAGCAGACCGGTATACACACCAATTTTGCCACCCGGTAATGCAAAGGCATTGACCTGATCGCTTTCAAACACCACGATTTCCCATGGATTCTGCTGATATTTCGCTGGTGTGACACTGAGCACCTGCTTCGCTACGCATTGCACGTATTGATTGGTTTTTTTGTCTTTACTGACCGGTGTTTTGGCTTTCAGATCTTCAAAGGTCTGAATACCCATTTTGTTGACCTGCGTTTGATCAAATAACATCAGTTGCGGCCGGCCGGTCGGCGATTCGGCACAAGCGGTTAAACCCAGTGCGAGTACCACCGCAGTCCAGAGCATGGTTGGTTTTTTCATCAGAAATCCTGTTCGTAAAAAAACTTCAAAATTACAGCCCGGTAAAACAACACCGCCAGCAAAGCTGGCGGTGATTCTTGCGCTGGCAGTTAACCGGTTAAATCATCAAAAAATTTCTTCACACCATCGAAGAAGCCTTTTGACTTCGGTCTGTGCGTCGCTTCGCTGTCACCGGCCCAACTTTCATCGAGCTGACGCAGCAGGTCTTTTTGTTTTTCCGACAAATTGACCGGTGTTTCGACCACTACTTTACAGACCAAATCACCTACGCCGCCACCGCGCACCGACTGCACGCCTTTCCCACGCAGACGGAACATTTTGTCGGTCTGGGTTTCGGCCGGGATCTTCAGTTTGACGCGGCCATCCAGCGTCGGCACATCAATTTCACCACCCAGCGCCGCAATCGAGAAGCTGATCGGCACTTCACAGGCCAGATTATTGCCATCACGGACAAAAATCGGGTGGTCTTTGACGTGCACCTGTACATACAAGTCGCCTGCCGGCGCGCCATGCATACCCGCTTCGCCTTCGCCGGTCAGCCGGATACGATCGCCAGTGTCGACACCTGCCGGGATCTTCACTTTCAGCATCTTGGTCTTTTCGACACGACCTTCGCCATGACACTTCGGACATGGTTCCGGGATGATCTTGCCGCGGCCGTTACAGGTCGGGCAAGTTTGCTGTACGGCAAAGAAACCCTGCCGCATCGTGACCTGACCATGGCCCTGACAGGTGCCACAAGTCTTGGCTGAAGTGCCTTTTTTCGCGCCTGAGCCGTCACAGGTATCACAGGACACCAGCGTTGGCACTTTGATCTCCAGCTCTTTGCCTTTAACGGCCTCTTCAAGGCTCAGTTCGAGGTTGTAGCGTAAGTCAGATCCGCGCTGGGCACGTTGTCCACCGCCGCCACCACGACGGCCACCGCCGAAGATGTCGCCAAACACATCGCCAAAAATGTCACCAAAATCTGCACCGCCGCCTCCGAAACCACCAGCGCCACGGTTTGGATCGACGCCGGCATGACCATATTGGTCGTACGCCGCACGTTTCTGCTCGTCGTTCAGGATCTCGTAGGCTTCCTGAACTTCTTTGAATTTCTCTTCCATGGCTTTATCGCCCTGCGTACGATCAGGGTGATATTTCATCGCCAGGCGCTTATAAGCCTTTTTAATTTCTTTTTCGTCGGCGCCTTTGCTGACGCCCAACACTTCGTAATAATCACGCTTTGACATAATGCTGCTTCAACTGTTCAGGGTCAGCGGATAAACAAGCGACCGCCGGGGCGGTCGCTTTTACTGTTCAGAAGACCGCAGCTTAATGCTTTGGTCTTACCAAGACAACGCTTACTTGTTGTCTTTAACTTCTTCAAACTCAGCGTCGACCACGTCGTCGTTGGCGTTTTTGGCATTGCCTGCCTCAGCACCCGGATTATGTTGCTGGGCAGCAGCCTGCAGTTTTTGTGCAGCCTGTACCAACGCCTGAGTTTTGGCTTCGATTTCAGCTTTATCGCTACCTTTGATCACGCTTTCCAGCGCGCTGATAGCGGCTTCAATCTCTTGTTTGTCGTTAGTTGCCAGGTTTGCACCCGCTTCTTCCACCTGTTTACGGGTGGCGTGCACCAACGCATCAGCCTGGTTACGGGTTTGCACCAGCTCTTCGAACTTTTTGTCTTCTTCCGCGTTCAGCTCGGCGTCGCGAACCATGCGCTGGATTTCATCGTCCGTCAGACCTGAAGATGACTTGATGGTGATCTTCTGCTCTTTACCCGTGTCTTTATCTTTCGCTGACACGTGCAGAATACCATCGGCATCCAGGTCAAAAGTCACTTCGATTTGCGGCTCGCCACGACGCGCCGGACGAATGCCTTCTAAGTTAAACTGACCGAGCGATTTATTCGCAGACGCTTGTTTCCGTTCACCCTGCAGCACATGAATGGTGACAGCAGACTGGTTGTCTTCAGCCGTTGAGAACGTTTGCGACTTCTTGGTTGGAATAGTCGTGTTTTTCTCAATCAGCGCCGTCATCACGCTGCCCATGGTCTCGATACCCAGCGACAGTGGTGTCACGTCCAGCAGTAAGACGTCAGTCACGTCACCAGACAGCACTGCGCCCTGGATAGCAGCACCAACAGCAACGGCTTCGTCCGGATTCACGTCTTTACGTGGCTCTTTGCCGAAGAATGCTGTCACCGCTTCCTGCACTTTTGGCATCCGGGTCTGACCGCCGACCAGAATAATGTCGTCGATGTCGCCGACTGACAGATCCGCATCTTTCAGCGCCTGTTTCAGTGGCTCGATCGTGCGCGTGATCAGATCTTCTACCAGCGCTTCCAGTTTGGCGCGTGTCACTTTGATGTTCAGGTGTTTTGGACCTGTCGCATCCGCCGTGATGTATGGCAGATTCACTTCAGTCTGGGAGGCAGAAGACAGCTCGATTTTGGCTTTTTCTGCTGATTCTTTTAAGCGTTGCATCGCCAGCGGGTCGTTCCGCAGGTCAATGCCCTGTTCTTTTTTGAACTCGTCAACCAGATAGTTGATCAGGCGTGAGTCGAAGTCTTCACCACCTAAGTGGGTGTCACCGTTGGTCGACAGTACTTCGAAGGTTTGCTCGCCATCAACATCGTCGATTTCGATGATCGAGATATCAAAAGTACCACCACCTAAGTCGTACACCGCAATTTTGGTGTCGCCTTTTTTCTTGTCCATACCATAAGCCAGTGCCGCAGCGGTTGGCTCGTTGATGATCCGTTTGACTTCCAGACCCGCGATACGGCCGGCGTCTTTCGTCGCCTGACGCTGGGCGTCGTTGAAGTAAGCTGGTACTGTAATAACCGCTTCAGTCACTGGCTCGCCCAGATAATCTTCAGCCGTTTTCTTCATCTTTTTCAGCACTTCAGCAGAAATTTGCGGTGCTGCTAATTTTTTGCCCTTGACTTCAACCCAGGCGTCGCCGTTGTCGGCACGGGTAATTTGGTAAGGCATGATTTTGATATCACGCTGTACTTCGGCGTCTTCAAAACGACGGCCGATCAGACGTTTGATTGCAAACAAAGTATTTTTCGGGTTAGTGACTGCCTGACGTTTTGCTGGCTGACCGACCAGAACTTCACCATCTTCGGCATAAGCGATGATCGATGGTGTAGTACGCGCGCCTTCAGCGTTTTCAATAACGCGCGGCTGGTCGCCGTCCAGGATTGCCACACAGCTGTTAGTTGTACCTAAGTCAATACCAATAATTCTGCCCATAATTTACTCCGCTCTATAATTTGGAACAATTTCATTGTGTTGACCGGTTAATGGGGTTTACCCCTGATCGATTCAAGGTTATTCCAACAAAAATTTTCATTTTTCTGCGCTTAACGGGGCAAAACAGCGGGTAAAAGCCGGAACTTCGGCCAATCCATGCGGTCGGCTAATCTGCCACAGCGGAATTTTCGTACCCAAGGCCAACCGGCACCGCTATAATCGGCGCATTGTTCTTACGGAGAGACCCAGCATGCCATTACTCGACAGCTTTACCGTTGACCACACCATCATGAAAGCCCCCGCCGTACGCGTGGCGAAAAAAATGACCACACCAAAAGGCGACGACATCACTGTGTTTGACCTGCGTTTTTGCGTCCCGAATCAGGAAATTCTGTCAGAAAAAGGCATTCACACGCTCGAGCACTTATTTGCCGGTTTTATGCGCGACCATTTAAATGGCAACGGTGTTGAAATCATCGATATTTCGCCGATGGGCTGTCGCACCGGTTTTTATATGAGCCTGATTGGTACGCCGGACGAAGCGCGTGTCGCGAAAGCCTGGCAAGCGGCGATGAACGACGTGCTGCAAGTGCAAGACCAGAATAAAATCCCGGAGCTGAATGTATATCAGTGTGGTACTTATGAGATGCATTCACTGGAGGAAGCGCGCCAAATCGCACAAAACATTATCGACCGTGGCGTCGGCATTAACCGCAACGACGAGCTGACACTGGCGCCAGAGTTTTTAAACCACTAACGAAGCCTTTCATGAAAAAAAACGCCGCAACAGCGGCGTTTTTTTTCAGGCGCGGCGCAGATTATCGTGCAGCAGTTGACGCAGTGCAGACGGCTGTTTAGCTCGGGTGGCGGAAGTCGCATAATAGTTCGACGTGTCGTTTTTCACCCGGTTTAAGATCACACCACCAATATTGACGCCCGATTGTGACAACAAATCCATTTTGGCGGCAAAATCCACCAGCGGTGTTTTTTTCACATCGACGACTAATTCAAGTTTGCCGACACATTTGGCGACGACCATCGCGTCTGACACCGACAAAATGGGCGGGCATTCGATAATGACGCGGTCATATTTTTTTGCCAATACTTTCAGGACCGCATCAAACCTTGGCATCGATAAAAACAATAATGGGTTCATTGGCCGGATGCCGGACGGCAGCACGTCAGCATTGAGTTCTTTGCTGTAAAACACACATTGTTCAAACGTATGGGTTTTTGCCAGCAAGTTGGTTAAACCTGGCCGGTGCGGATTTTCGCCAAGCGCTTCGGCGAGTGCCGGAAAACGCAAATCGGCGTCGATAATAATGACCCGTTCCAGCTCGGAAAATGACTTGGCAAGCTGCAAACAAATACTGGATTTCCCCTCGTTCGGTGAAATCGAGGTTAAGGCCAGCAGGCGCTGCGAACCCAGTTGTTTATCCAGCAGAATATTCGTCCGCAACGAGCGGATATATTCCTGATACAAGGTATATTGCTTGCCGGATTGCTGGATCACAGGCAGATTGCGATCAATACCTTTGATGCGGATCTGTGGCACGACGCCGAGCAATTTATAGCCATAGCGGCTCGCAATGTGGCGATATTTCGACGTGACATCGGCGAAAAAGTGCAAACAAAGAACAAAAAATACCGCACTGATCAGGCCCAGTACTAAAGCAGCGACCGATAACAACAAACGCTTTGGCCCGACAGGTTTGACCGGTACCACTGCGGGGTCGACGACAAAGACACTCGAGGTTTTATTGATGTCTTTCATCAGTTCGGTTTCTTTCATTTTGTCGGACAAGGTCGTGACTAAATGCAGATTGGCCTGAATTTCCGCCTCCAGCTTTTTATGGGTTTGCCCCACTGCAACCAGCTGCTCCAAACGTGTCGTTGCTGCCTCAGCATTGGCGTTGGTTTCCTGCAAAGTGCGCAGCAAATCGCGCTGGCGGACCTTCAGATTCGCTGCAAGCTTGTTCACTTCGCTGTTCAGTTGCTGGCTGGCCACTTCAATTTTGCGGTTAGCAGCAATATAACGCGGATGTTTTTCCAGATAACTAAGCCGCAGCTGGGCAAAATCAGCCTGTAACATCGATAATTGTTGTTGCAGCGACGCAATCACCGGCACCGACGCCACTTCGGGGATGGTGATGAGCGCAGCGTAATCCTGGCCGGCTTGCTGAATTTTGCTAAGCAACACCGCCAGCTCATCGGACTGCTTTTGTAACAATCGGCGCTCGCTGAACAATTGGGTAATTTCCTGCTTGGTCAGTTCAATATCACTGCTGATATCAATGATATTTCGTTCCTGCCGGAACTGCTGCAACTTGGTCTCTGACTCGTTTAATTTGGCTTTAACGTCGTCTACCCGCTGCTTGATCCAGTCACTGGCCTGATGATTATGCTGCTGCATCAACCCGGACTGATAATTCATAAAATGGTTGGCCACCTGATTGACAATTTCAGCCGCAATATAGGGATTGTTGTGACTGAATGAAATTTGTAGCAGCGTTGTCTTTGGTACGGCTTGCACTGTCAGCCCGCCCAGCAATGCCGCTACGTCGTCGCGGCGATGGTCATCCGGGATGCCAAGTTCGAGGTCAACCGGCAGTCCTTGCACCACATCCTGCGCAAACTGGGTGGACGTCAACAACTTAATCTGCGTGTCCAGTTCTTCATTGCCTCCCCCCATCCCCGGGATTAACGATTGCAATGGGTTTGCCGCCAACACACTTTTGATCATCAAAGTGGTTTCAGCCCGATACATGGAAGGCAACTGAGCAACAAAAGCCGTCACTATGGCAAAAATGACCGTGCTGATCACCACAATCAGCCAGCGCCTGGCTGACAGAATGGCCAGAATAACGCCGAGTTCAATCACGTCGCTGGCCGGTGGTGCGCTGCGTTGCGGTTCAGCTTGCATCAGAAGAAACTCTTATCAATCTTGATCACATCTCCGGGCAGGATGACCGTATCTGCTTCCGCTTTAAAGGTCGCTTTGTCAGCACCACGCTGGATGTGCCATGCACTGCGCGAGGCTCGGTCCAACAGTCCACCAGATAACGCGATGGCCTGCTCGAGTGTAATGTCGGGTTGATAATCATAACTACCGGGATTGCGGACTTCACCGTAAATAAAAAACGGCCGGTAGCTGTCGATGGTAATAGAGACGCTGGGAGAAACCAGATAACCGTCTCTCAGTCGTTGCTCCAGATATTCCTTTGCACTTTGCTGGGTGTGGCCGGTCATTTTGATACTGCCCAATAACGGCATATCAATGTAGCCCTGCTGACTGATTTCAGCAGTCACAAATAAATCTGGTTCCTGATACACGCTGATTTTCAGCGCATCGCCAGGACCAAATTTATAACTTTGTAAACCAGCTGCCACTGTAGATTCGGCCTGCACAACTTGCGGCAACAGAACCCACATTAACAACAGCAACTGACGCATGATCACCATGCCCAGCTCACTTGTGCGGTGACTTCCAACCGGTTACGGTCGGGGTGCTGTTCCCGGCTTTGCTGCACCTGGCTGACTTGCAACAAGCTGCGCCACTGCTGCGCCCACTGCCATTGCCAGCTGGCACTGATGGCATCACGGGTACGACGGTAGTTGTTCTGGTCCAACCGGCTGACCAGCCGGCTCAGTTGTGCCGCAAACTGATGAGCTTGATCATATTGCCAGCGCATGGCGGCAAGATGTTCAGTATCCAGCTGCGAAATACTCTGACTGGCATAAGATAAAACGGAGCGGCGACCACTTTGCAGTTCCAGCTGCCATCGGCTGTCCAGCTGCCAAAGATTATTCAGCTGCCAATAGCTCCCTGTCGCGTCATCCAACTGCTGACCGGCAAAACTGCGGACAAACCGGCCACCGGTCAGGCGGAAATACTGCTGGCCGGTCCATTGCACAGCAATACCAGCGCCATACTGATTCAAATCGGAATCGCGTTGGTTTTGCTGTTCCTGCCGACGCGTCGCATCCAATACCAGCGCGACATTTTCGTTCAGTTTGTGGCTGTAATTGATCGCCGCTGAATCACTGTCCAGCTGAGAATACAGCTGGTCCTGCACTTTTTGCCGACGCTGGTCGGTAGCAATTATCACCTGAAGATTTTGTGTGTCCGGCGCACGGCCAAAACTTAGTGCGGTCTGAATACCATGCTGGGTTTCATTTAGCGCGCCAGCTTCGGGGCTGAGAAATTCAGCAGCAGCGTCCCCGGCTAAAAAATGTTGTTTATTCAGCGTAGCCTGCACTGACAAATCGGTTTGCGGTGTCAGAAATAAACGCAGTTCAGGCTGCAGCTGATACAAAGTGGCATCCAGCTCTGATTGATCGAGATAATGCTGACGCTGTATTGCCAACGGTAACCGGATGCCATAGCCTTCAAATAAGCCAAGCCAATCCCAGTTCAAACCGGCGTAAAGCCTTTGATCCTGTGTGTGCTGCGCTGCGGTATTAAATAAATTGTTACTATTTTGCACCCCGGCAACGGTGCTGACTTCGTTATGCGCTTGATCCCAGTCTGCTGCAGATATCTGCGCTGAAGTGACGATGAAAAGAGGTATAAATCCGGTTAAATACGACCTGTTCATGCAAAATGCTCTTGAAAAATAAAATATCCTTATCTTCCTTTTATTTTTCCCTTACCCGCATGTTAATGGAGAACGCATAAAAAACAAAGCCTTTCTGCCGCTAATCAGATGAAATCAGTGTAAACGGAATGATCCTCTGCAAGGCATCAGCCCAAACAGACTCCGGCATTCGCTGTGGTGAAAAAAAGGCCGCAGTATGCTGACTACGGCCTTGTTGGTTGATGAGGTACCCGCTGGCACTCAAATGCGAAATTGTGCGACAACCTGATTGAGTGCAGATGCAGAATTGTCGAGCTGTAAGGCTTCACCGGTCAGTTCCTGCGCATGCTCTGCAGTGTTATCGACCAAACCGGTAATAGCGGTCAAACTGCGGTTGATTTCATCTGCGACTATTGTCTGTTGCTCAGTTGCTACTGCAATTTGCGTACTTTGCTGCTGTACGACCACAATGGCCGCACTGATAGCCTGCAACGACTGTTGCATCGCGCGCGCGCGCTCGGCACTGACTTCAGTCTGACTGCGCCCCTGTTGCATCGCATCTTCAGCCTGTTTGGCGATTGCTTGCAGTTTCTCCACCATGCGGCGGATGTCATCGGTGCTTTCACGGGTACGGCCTGCTAAAGAACGCACTTCGTCGGCGACCACCGCAAACCCGCGTCCTTGCTCGCCGGCACGCGCGGCTTCGATTGCCGCATTTAATGCCAGTAAATTGGTTTGCTCAGCGATGCCTTTAATCACATCAACTACAGTGCCAATGTTTTCCGATTCTTTGGCGAGGCCCACGACTACATCAACTGCCGAACGCATCGTCTGATTCAGCGAATCCATATCGGAGACTGCCAGTTGTGACAATGTAGCGCCCTGCTGACCACGTTCATCAGCATCTGCGGCAGCCTGACTGGTTGACTGGGCGTTGCGACTGATTTCCTGCACGGTAGCCGCCATTTCAGTTACCGCAGCAGACACAGAATCGATCTGAGATTTTTCGTGCTGGATTTCCTGATTGGTCAGTCCAACGACCTGATTGAGATGCTCACTGGATTGCTTAACCTGTACCGCCTGCTGCTGCGTTTGCGCCAGAGACTGTCGTAACTTACTCACAAAGGTGTTGAAGTGACGGGCTAAGGCGCCAACTTCATCCTGCGCCGTAATATCAATACGCCGGGTTAAATCGCCATCGCCGCTGGCAATATCCTGCATTGCTGCTGTTAATTGCTGTAGCGGCTTGATGATCACACTGGTCGTCAGCATGATGCTGCAGGTAATTAAGCCCAGGATCAGTAAAGCACCGGCAATAGACCACTGCACCGCACTTTCGATCGGGGCATCGATTAAGTCTGCCGGGATCAAAATCCCCACCAACCAGTTCATTTGCGGAAAGTCGCGACTGACCGGCTGATAGGCGACATAATAGTCAGCGCCATTGAGGCGAACCGGCGCAAACCCGGCACGGCTTTGCATGGCTGCCTTGCTGACCTCAGCAAAGCCACTGCTGTCTTCGATGTTGCTGTCAAAAGCCGCGATTGGATCATAGG
>CAMLRA010000061.1 GCA_946482325.1 uncultured Chromatiaceae bacterium
ACGATATTTTACTGCATAAGAGCGCATCGAATGATCGTAAAAGCAGAAAGGAAACTCACGCCGGAATGCATAATTGTGAATTGTCGCTACGGCCAAATTGTGTGCAAACGCACCTGCAGCGCTATTGAGGCCAGTCCCCGCAGTGCCTGCCACAAAACAAGGCTCAGCGTGGTACCGTTTTAATCAATTTTGCCGGCTGGCCCGCTACCAGGCTGTAAGGCGCAACATCGCGGTTGACCACAGCACCTGCTGCAATCACAGCGCCTTCGCCGATGCTGACTCCAGGCAAAATAATGGCGCCACCGCCGATCCAGACCCGGTTGCCGATGGTGACCGGATGCGCCTGTTCAATGCCTGTTACCCGCTCACTGGCGGCCATCGGGTGGCTGACCGTATAAATTTGTACCGCAGGCCCGAGCATCACGTCATCGCCGATAGTAATAGTGGCTGCATCCAGCATGATGCACTGATGGTTGGCGTAGAAGCGCTGACCGAGATGGATATTGATACCATAATCACACCAGAAGTCAGGTTCGATATAACAACTACCAATACTGCCGAACAGCTGTCGTGCCAGGTGTTGGTGGGCTTTGAAAGGTTCCGGGCCTTGTTGGTTCATTTGGCGGCACAGTAGTTTGGCCCGGCGACGTAGTTCTGCCAGTTCGCGGTCTGCTGGGCTAAACCATTGTTGGTTCGCCATTTTTTCACGTTCAGAGGTCATAAATTTCTACTGCTGGTTAATTTTGTTGCAGCTCAGTGCGATTCCATAAATTCTGATGCTTTGCCGGCGCAAAAAATTCGTCCGGATGCCAGCAACGCGGCAAAAAATGTCGCAGTTGGGCCGGTTCAAAGTTGGACGACAGTTTACTGAGGATCTCTTGTAACCGCGCTTCCGGGATCACTGCCAGCTTCTGCCGCGCCGGTTTAAAATACAAGTTATGATCGACGCTGACGGCCAGATTCTGGCCAGATGTTTTAAACCGCAGGTTGCGGGTCACTCCGCGACAGAGCGGTGTTTCCGGGCTTGGCGGATACAACGAATTCACAATGGCAAATTCATAACGTTCCGGCGCTGCGGCGGATTTTTCCTTTGGCAGGTACACGATGCCGTAACCTTGCGGAAAAATGCCGGTGATCATCAGCAACTGGTCGACCATGCGTTCATCATATTGACCGGCGCGGGCACCATTTTTCAGGATCAACGCGACTTTTGGTAACGACTCATAGATAAATCTGGCTCGCCCCGGTAACACTGCAGATGCGTAAACCTGCGGGATACGCAGCAGATTGCCAACACCACTGCCGGGCGCCGCAGCGGTACGCAGCACTGTCGCGGCAAATGCAATTTTTTCCTGTTCATTTTGTTGAAACTCGGCGCGTTCACTTTTTGAATTACCGCGATACAGCGGCATACCAATGCCTTTGAGTAAAAACCGCAAGCTGGCCTGCAGACTGACGTCGAGAAACTCCTGGCGCTCAGCGGCACTGAACTGCAGGCGATAATTCGGCTGGCTGCCGTCAGCGCGCAATAAACGCAATGCGTCCGGATGATAGTGGCCGACGTCCTGCAATAACACCGCCATCAACAGCGGGATTTGCACGTCATCACGAAATGGGCAATAGGGCTGTGGTCCGGGTAAATGCAGCATCTCAGCGCGCTGTTGCGCTTTTTTCAGGATGTAGCTGTTGGTGATAAGTTTTTGTTCCAAAAGGTGATCGAGCAAACGCAGGCTCAATACGGCTTTATAAAAAGGTTTGTATTTCTGCTGCATCGCCGCCATCGAGTCGCCTTCGCTCGGAGCCAGCAATTGCAGGGTACCAAGCAAGCGGGAGGAACGCAGAATGGTCTCCTGCCGGTTTTGGCCGTCGGTCAGTTCAAGCAGCTGCTGGCAAATCAGATACAGTTGGCTGTAGCGTTGTTGCTGCAGCTGTTCATAGCGGTGCTCAGCATTAAATAATTGCTGGCGTTTCTGCTGCACATCAGCGATCAGGCTCGCTTCGGTCTTGCGATTCGCCAGTGCCAATCGCGCCTGACTTTGTTCCCATGCTTCGTGCAACTGACCGATGTCCGCGGTATCCTGTTCGTCACGGCTGAAAAAACGCGCAGCACTGCCATAGACCGACAATTGAAAACGCGAGCCACTTAATAAGCCGCCGATCAGTTTTGTCAGGTTTTTACTGTAACTGTTTTCAACCGAAGTCTTCGGATCGGTAGCCATCCACGCGGTTCCCTGTTGTGAGGCGTGTGCAAAACTACACGATAGCTGAAGTTAACGCTGGCGTGAAGCCAGCCGCCGACACAGCACGATATTTGGAACAAAGTTGCGCAGCGTGGCAGGCTGGCATAGTATTCAGCTTAGTATTCGACGACATGTCCTTAATCTGCGTGGTGATTTGATTCTTAACATCATACAGTTGCAATCCGGCCCAACCAGGAGCCTTCATGAGAAAAAATAAAATTATCAATACCGATGACGTCCTGTTGACGTTGTGTACCGCTGTGACTCAAGTCTTTGCTGCGGCAGGCAATGCACAAATTGCTTATTCGCCGATGGTGCAGAAGATCCACAAAACCTGTTTGCGCCCGGATCTGGGCTGTTTTGTATTATTTGATGGCGGTTTTTCCGGCCTGGTGGTGATCAATTTTACCGCGGAAGCCGCGATGGAAATTTACCGTAAGTACATGATGAGTATGGGTATGCCTGAAACCGAACTGGCGCAGTTCCACACGTCAGACGAAGTTGGCAACGTGATGGGCGAGTTGATGAACCAGATTGTGGGTGACTTCACTAACCGGGTTCGTCAGGAGTTACAGACCTCGATTAACCAAAGTCAGCCGAAGATGATGGCGATTAATAAGCAGGTACAAATTCTGATTAATACCCAACTTGATCAGCCGCAAGCACGACGGGTGACATTTAATACGCCGCTGCACAATATTTTCTATCTGGAACTGGCGATGGATAAAACCGAGTTTATCCAGTTACATGAATTTGAGACGGCAGCGGAAGAGAATGTCGACGATATTCTGGCCAATGCGAATAATCAGGCAAACACTGAAAGTGCAGTAGAAGCCGATGTGGATGACGACTTCCTTGCCAATCTGGGGCTTTAACCACAGTTGGTAAATCAGAACCAGTGACTAAACAACGCGGTCTGTCAGGCCGCGTTGTTGTTTTTACCGCCGGCATGCCATACCGGCAGTTGCAGACTAAAGCGAGCGCCGCCTAGCAGAGAGTCATCAATGTGCAGGTGTCCCTGATGCCAGCCGACTATACGACTGACAATAGCCAGGCCCAGACCAAAACCGCCCTTGTCACGGCTACGGCTCTGGTCGACACGAACAAAAGGCTGCAGGATAGCGTCCCTTTGTTCAGGTGCAATGCCCGGGCCGTCATCTTCGACGATAAAGTTCAGCGACTCACCTTGTTGTTGTACCGACAGCAAGACCTGACTGCGGGCATAACGTTTGGCGTTCAGTAACAGGTTTTGCAACGCCCGTTCCAGGTAATGGCCATCGCAGGTCCAATGCAGCTGAGCGGGCCTCTGCAGCAGAATCGGTGCACCCGGCAGCGGTGCCAGTTTTTCCAGCAGGTTTTCCAGTAACTCCACCAGATTGACGTCTTCAAAAGTTAGCCGCACCGTCTGCGCTTCCAGCCGGGCATAGTCGAGCATCTCATCGACCAACTGGTCTAGTTCGGTTAAATCTTGCTGCATTGCGCGTTTTTCAGCGTCCGGCAGTTGTTGGAGTTCCAGCGCAAACTTCAGCCGGGCCAACGGCGTGCGTAGTTCATGGGACACCGCATGGGTCATCTCGCGTTGCAGTGACATCAAGCGCAGGATTTGCCTGGCCATCTGCTGCACACTACCGGCGATAGGTGCCAGCAAAGAATGTTCCGGCAGAGGCGGGTCCGGTAACTGCATCCCTTGACCAAACTGGCGTAGCTGGCGCTGCAGTGTTTCGATATCTCGGGCGACCGGCCATAAAAATCCGGCCAGGGCTATACCCAGCAACAGAAAAAATAATAGGGTAAACAGATAAGTATTGTGCGCGGGGACTTCAACCTGCACCGGGCCAAACTGCAGCAGCTCATCCTGCTGCATCTGATAAAAATAGACCTGTTCGTCACTAAACAACGGCACCAACTGGCCGCGTTCCAGCGCCTGATGTTCGGCGTCGGACCAGGCAATACTTTGTGGCGGCAGAGTTTGCAGCCCGAGATTCAGTTGTGCGGCTACTTGTTCGGCACTTTGTTCCGGTGCGGCCAGCTGGTAGGCCAGACTTTGACCTAACAGCTCCACCCAGCCCGGCAATTCCGGGCTTTGACTCTGCTCCCACAAGCGCTCGACTGACCAGCCGACCGCGAATAACACCAGCAGAATAAACAGATAAAAGCGCAGGAACAAACGGCGCATGGTCAGTTCCAGGCATCCGCAACAAACAAATAACCTTTGCCCCAGACTGTTTTGATCCTGAACGGCGTTTCGGCGTTATCACCCAGTTTGCGGCGCAAATGGGACACCCGCACATCGACAGTGCGATCCAGCCCGTCATACTCGCGGCCGATGATTTGTTTGTGGATGGCTTCGCGTCGGACGGTCTGGCCGGCATGTCGGGCCAGCATCCACAACAAATCAAACTCGTAACTGGTCAGTTCGACCAGCTGGTTATCATAATAGGCTTCACGGGCGGACTGATTGAGCTTCAGTTTGCCAAATTCCAGCCGCTGCTGATCTGCCGCATTGCCACCTTGAGTCCGGCGCAACAATGCATTGATACGGGCCAGCAAAACCCGGGGTTCGACCGGCTTAATCACGTAATCGTCGGCGCCAAGTTCAAGGCCAAGCACCTGATCTATATCGCTTTGTTTGGCGGTCAGCATCAGCACCGGCTGTTTGTACCAACCACGCAGCGCGCGACAAACGGCAAAACCGTCGAGTCCAGGCAGCATCAGATCCAGCACGACCAGCTCAGGGCCAAACTCTTTGCATTGCTGTTCTGCCTGCAGACCATTGTCACAGACCTGCACCGTAAAGCCGTGTTGTTGCAAAAAACTCTGCACCAGGCTCGCCAGCCGTTGATCATCTTCAACTAACAGAATTTTACTCATCAGAACACACTCCAGGGGGCGACTAGCCGGCGTTTACGCGCAGGCTGGCGACTTAACACGGACAATTGACGGGACAACCGTGGTTGGCCCTCTGCACGTAGCAGCAACAACGCAGAGCCTTCGAGCTGGGCCTGATAACTCAGCTCGCCAGAAGTTTGTTGCTGCCAGCAATGTAGCGACAGCCCCTCCAGCTCAGCACACAACGAGATAGGTTTGGGGTGTTGCCACGACAGGCGAAAATCGAGCCGGCAGCTATCTGATTTCTGGTCCGCGACACAGACGACGGGGGCGATTTGCCAGCACAACGTCTGGTCACATTGCTTATCCGCCGGCGCAGCTTGTGCGACGGTTTGAACCAGTAACATCAGCCACAGCGCAGAACGCATCAGAGAAACCGGTAGCTGAAGCCGATAAACCAGCTGTGTGCGGTAGACTCCTGCAACAGCGGGCTTTGGATCCGACCGACACCGGCCGGCACTTCAACATCGGTGTTGAGCCAGCGGAGTCGCCCCAAACTCAGTAGTTGCCAGCGTTCAGTCAGCGGATACTGCCATTGCAGACTGAGCTCCGGTTGCCAGCTGGCCAGAGCGCGATATTCCAAACCTTCACCCTCACTGGCGTTCAGACCATAATAGGTATTCATTAAGTGCTGATCCTTCCATGCCAGGGCCACACCCAGTTGCCAGTGCCCAATCCGACTTTGCCAGCCTGAGCTTGCCGCCAGACGCAGATGCTGCCCGTCATATTGCTGGCTGATATCATGCCACCAGTTCAGTTTCAGCTGTAATCCGGGTAAAAACCAGTCCAGCTGCAATCCGCCATCCAGCGCCAATGGTCGTTTGTCTGCCTCTGCAACTGAAAGTTCTTGTTTCATCGCAACTTTTTGTACCGGGCCAGCGACGCCCATGTCGGAGATAAACTGTGTTTCAAACAGATTGACTGCTGAGCGTCTGCGGAAATACCCTTGTTCTTCGTTCAAACGACTGACCAGGCTGAGCTGGATGTCGTCGTGCAACTGCCAGCTGTAGCCCAGCGTGGCATTGTCGAAAAACCAGTGTTCGCCGTAGTAGCTGATGTCTGGCATTAACCATAACGGGAAATTGTGGCCGCCATAGAGTGGATTTGAACGAAATCCGGCGCCTATGGCCAGATTGATTTGCCACTGTGCTGTGGCGACGCAGGGGGCCTGCGTGTTGCTGTCCGTGCAGTCGGCGTGTACCGGTGTTGCTACACCGAGCACTACAAGAATGAAGTACAATGCCCGTAACATCATGATCTGAGCCTGTGCTGCTGTAAATGTCGGCACTTTAGCATCGTGGCCCAAGGCAGGCAGCAAAAATAACATTGTTTCACAAATTGGCCTGGGAATTGTCACAGAAGCGTCGCAACCCGCTCTTTAGACTAAGCCGAGATTGTGGAGATGGAGAATTATTGTGCAAAATGATTTTAATGCACCAGCCCCGGGCCGTTTTTGCCGGCTGCAAATTCTGGCATTTCTGGTGCTGAATTTGTTGGGGTCTTGTGTCCATGTGCCAGTGCAGACATCGAAGTCCACTCCAGCAGACCAGCAGGCAACTGCGCAGCTGGTCAGTAAAACGGCGACCGTCGCACCGGCACAGCTCTAAACACCGCGAATTCCAGTTCTCGCCCGTTGGTTTGCTTGCCCACAGCAGCCTGTTGTGGCACCTTATCCGCCTGATAAAAAGTCTGCCCGCCCGTCAACAGCCCCCTGGCCGTATGGCGGGGCAAAATAGGAGCAGGCGTTGCAGGCCGATGGGGAATTTTGCAGTATGAAAGGAAAAGCCACTTCGTTTGATATTGCCTACCTGGCTGGAGTGTCGCAATCAACGGTATCCCGTGCTTTACGTGACAGTCCGGCGGTGAACCAGGAAACCAAAGACAAGATCTTCGCGATCGCCAAACAACTGAATTATAAAGTCGACAAAAATGCCAGTAACCTGCGTAAACAGCGCAGCGGTACTTTGGCTTTGTTGTTGTTTGAAGACCCGACAGTCGATGATTCGCAAATTAACCCGTTTTTTCTGTCGATGCTCGGCAGTATTACCCGCGCCTGTACCAAACGTGGTCATGATTTGCTGATTTCGTTCCAGCAGCTCAGTAACGACTGGCATGCTGACTACGAAGACAGCAAAAAGGCCGATGGTATTATCCTGCTCGGTTATGGCGACTACATCGATTATGAAGAAAAACTGCAGCAGCTGTTAGCGCAACAAACCCATTTTGTCTGTTGGGGCGCGCAGGTCGAAGGCCATCCGGAATTTACTATTCGCAGTAATAACCGCGAAGGTGGACGCCAGGCAGCCGCCCATCTGTTAAGTCTCGGCTATCGCAGTTTTGCGTTTATCGGTATTGCGTCAGACCATGCACCAGAGTTTTTCCAGCGGTTTCAGGGTTATCTTGAAGTGCTGGCTGAACATGGTATCCCGTCAGAACAAGTGCCGCAGTTTGATGCCATTTCCACTGAACAGGCTGGCTACAGTGCTACCCAGCAGTTGTTCGCCGCTGGCCACAGACCCCGCGCTATTTTTACCGCCAGTGACCTGATTGCGATTGGTGTGATCCGCGCGGTCCAGGCTGCTGGTTTGCGGGTACCGGAAGATGTTGCTGTCGTCGGCTTTGATGACATCCCGATGGCCAGTTTCTGTGCGCCGCCGCTGACCACCATTCAGCAAAATACGACGTTAGCCGGCGAGATGCTGGTGGTGAATCTGTTGAAACTGATTGCGCAGGAAAGTATCAGTCAGACTGAAATTGAACCGAAAATGATTGTGCGCCGTTCTTGCGGTAGCCCTCAAACTGCACTCATCGGCAAATGACAGCCAATAAAACCACTCTGCATCCGCAGAACCCTTTTGCCGCGCCTTATCCGCTCACTGAGTTGGTTCAGCTACAACCTGCACTAGCGGCATTTTTAAAAACGACGCCAGATGGCCGGCTATCGCTGAATTTTGCCGAGCCGGAAGCTGTGACCCTACTCAATACCGCGTTATTGCAATGGCAATTTGGTCTGGCGCATTATCAAATTCCATCTGGTTATCTGTGTCCGGCAGTGCCGGGGCGGTTGGATTACCTGTTGTATTTACAGGACTTATTAACCACCAGTTTTCAAGGCAAAAAGGTTCCGGCGGCTGCGGTGCAGATGTTGGACATTGGCTGCGGCGCGAACCTGATTTACGCCTTGCTGGCGGCCAAAGCGCTACGCTGGCAGGCGATAGGCTCTGACATCGATGCAAACGCATTACAAAATGCGGCAATACTTATCGAACAAAATGGGCTGCAACGTCAGCTGTCATTGCGTCAGCAAGCTAATCCGCAGGCCATTTTCCATGGTGTGATTCAGCCAGGTGATTATCTGGACCTGACGTTGTGTAATCCGCCGTTTCATGACAGCCCGGACGCTGCTGCCGCCGGCAGTGCGCGTAAACAACGCAATTTAGGGCTGGAGAGCACGGCGCCGTTGAATTTTGCCGGACAGGCGAATGAGCTGTGGTGTGAAGGCGGCGAGCCGGCCTTTTTACGCCGTATGCTGGCGGAGAGTAAAGATTTTGCCCATCAGGTGTATTGGTTCAGCACGCTGGTGTCGAAACAGCAGCACCTGCCAAAGCTGCAGCAGCAATTACAGCAGTTAGGCGCGACGCAAGTGCAGGTGATTTCGATGGCGCAGGGCAACAAACAAAGCCGGATTTTGGCCTGGAGTTTTCTGACGCCGGAGCTCACGGCTTTATGGCAGCAACACCGCTGGCGGCGCCGTTAATTTCCTGCCGTTGTGTCGTTCACGCAGCCTGAAAATTACGCTCAAGATAACCCCGACAAAGAAAAACTCCCGGCCTGCTGCATCGCGACAACAAACCGGGAGCGGGAGAGACGTGCGGGACCGGTAAACCAGCCCGCCGTAGTGCGTTATTTAGCGCAACGCTGCGTTTTATTTGGCGTAACGCTGTTCTACCAGCGGATAACGGTCCCAGACTTTCTGGTCCTGCAGCGACCGTAACAGCTTGATATATTCTGCATGGGTCCAAGCCAGCGGTGTCGCGCCATTGGTGCCTTCGCCCGGCTGATATTGGTAATGGCTGTTATTGCCGACGCCATCAAACACCTGCTCAGGTAACATCAGGCCAGCATTGGCAAAATGTTCCATTGCGCCGACATATTGCGCCCGTAGCGGTGCCAGCTCGGCTTCCCCTAATTGCGGTTTTTGCAGCAGCGCCCGCGCCAGCTCATAGTGACCGCGCTCACCGGAAAAAAACGGCCAGACACGGCCGCGTTGGCCTGCTGTGTTCGTTTGGCCAGGTCCGTTGGCGTACGCTTCGCCGCTGACGATATCTTCGCCATATCCATCAATGCCGTAGCGGCGCCAGCCGGAAACGGTCTGACCGCTGGCGGTTTTAAACTCATAACGCACCCGCGTCAGGTCCGGCAACGTCATGTCGTCCATTTCGCCCAAAGTGGCGAGGACCGCCGGATGGTCGGCTTTACGCACGCCATAACGCACCAGTTCGAGGAAACCGCCGTCCACCACATTGCCTTCGCGGGTATCGGCCTGGCCGTTACGCAGTTCCAGCACACTGTTGTCGTTTGGATCTTCGTTGCTGTTGATCCGCAGGTAATATTTGCCATCACTATTGGCGGTTTTCAGCTGGCCTTGCTCGGTATAGGTCAGGGCTTCAAGCTTACCGGCAAACTCGTCGGCTTTTTGCTGATATAAAGCAGCATTGGTACTGTCACCGGCCTTGGCTGCGATATCAGCCGCGCTGACCAGACCGCTGATGATGGCAGCCATGCTCGACGGCGAATAACCATATTGTTCTTCCCAGCGCTCTTGTTGGGTCGCCGGCGATTTTAAATCGATGTCGTTCCAGTCCAGTTTGACTTTGCCGCCGTGCGCGAGGAAATCCGCTGCCGGTTTTAGCATGCTGTGATACCAGCTGGTGATCTCGGCGTCCGACAACACGCCGTCTTGCCACAGTCGCCAGCCGAGCATCACCGGCATGGCGGTCTGATCCATCTGGATACCAACCCATTCCAACGTGCCATCGACATGGGTTTTTTGCAGGAACCAGCCCGGTGTACCGCTATAACCCGGTGTTTTGTCAGTGACCTGCACTTTTTGCAGGTATTGGAACGCCACTTTAGGGCTTTCTTTATCGCCCAGCGCTAACAGCGCCATCGCCACCTGATAAAAATCCCGTGGCCAGACAGCTTTATAACCGGTCTGTGCCTGTTCAGCAGATTTGGCTTCGCCCCATGGATTGGATAACGAGGCGATAAATGCGCCGGCGTGCGTTTTATCTTCTTGTGCTTTTAATACCAGCGCACTGGCATACAGCAGTTTGCCCTGATCCGTGCTTTGGTCGGTCAGTTTCGCCAGCGCCGGCAGTTGTGCCAGATAATCCTGCCAGCCGATAGCATCACCGTCGCCCTGATACTGCGCCAATACTGTATCCAGGCCACGAGCCAGCGTCTGTTGCGCTTGTGCCTGACTTTGTGCCGCGTCACTGCCAAAGCCAATCACCTGGTCCCAGCTCGCCGTTTCACCTTTTTTCAGCGTGGCATGAGTCAACAAAGCCGCCACGTTGCCGGCTGTCTCACCGGTGCTTTGATAAGCTGGCATTTTGCCAGATTGCTTCAGCTCGGTCAGACCGTCCGACACACCGACGAAGCCGACAGTGGCCTGCACTGGTGCCGGTACCGTCAAGAGCGTCAGGCTGCTGTTGTCATCCTGTGCCTGCAGCATGCCATCTTTGACACTCGCGCTGTCATGGCTGCCGGTATTGGCCAGAGCTGGGTCAATATAGGAGTAGACCGTCAGGCCATCGGCCAGTGCCTTAAACGTGGTCCGTACCACCATCGATTGCGCTGCAGGGTCAGTAAAATACTGTTTCTCAATTGCATATTGGCCGTTTTTGGCAGTGTTGGTCACCCGGTAGGACAGCGCCAATGGCCGGCCGGCTGCGTCTTTGAGCAGGTAATCGGTCTGACTGTTGGTGGCGGTCTTTTCTTCGTCGACAAACCCCTGGCCTTGTACCACCAACTGTAATTCGCGCAGCTGGGCTTCATGGATCAGGCCGGCCATAGTTTCGGTCAGAATACCTTGTGCCAGCGAAAACCAGACCTTGGACACTACGCCAGTACCGGCGTTGTCGGCATAACGGCCATCCTGATATTGCTCGTAGGAGGTACCGATACCGGTTTTACCGGCATAAGACCAGGTGGAAGGCTGACCCGGTGCGCCTGGCGCCGTCGCGGCTACAAGTTCCTGCTGCGGCTGACAGGCCGACAACATGAAGGCGACACTCAGCGCC
The DNA here is from genome assembly GCA_946482325.1 of uncultured Chromatiaceae bacterium. The sequence continues at coordinate 11,435 of CAMLRA010000061.1, forward strand.
GACAGACGAAAAACAGCGTTCATCAACAATTTCTCCTTGCGTAGCGGCGGTTACTTAGCTGCGCTCAGTTTTTACGGTCAGGACATAGCCGGCCGCGATCATCAGGCTGGCTGCACCCAGCGCCAGTGCATAAATGGCTTCGGCGTTAAATAAATGATTGATCAGGGAACCAAGAATGGTTGCCGCCAACAGCTGCGGTAACACGATAAAGAAGTTAAACATGCCCATGTACACGCCCATTTTATTGGCCGGTAATGAGTCCGCTAACATGGCGTAAGGCAGCGACAGAATCGACGCCCAGGCGAAGCCCACACCGATCATCGACAGCCATAACAGCGCCGGGTCTTTAATCACTAAAAAGGACAGATAACCAGCTGCGCCCAGCACCAGATTGATGCAATGCGCCACCTGCAACGAGGTGCGGCGCACAATGTATGGGATCACTAAAGCAGCCAGCGCCGCAAAACCGTTATAAAACGCGAACAGCATCCCAACCCAGTCGGCACCATCGTTATAAGCGGCAGAAGTTGGATCTGAACTGCCGTAATGCACCGATGTCACTGCTGCGGTGGTGTAAATCCACATGGCAAACAACGCGAACCAGGAGAAGAACTGCACTACAGCGAGCTGGCGCATACGGCCTGGCATCGTATAGAGGTCATCGACAATTTGTACCACCATGCCGTTGCTCCCCTGCGTTTTGCTGCGGGACACCTGGAATTGCAGCAAACCAAAGGCCAGCAGCGCGCCGCCCAGAATATACAGCTGTTGGTCCAGCTTAAATTGCCAGACTAATCCCAGCGACACCGCACCAATCAGCGCGGCGATCATACCTTCACGCCAGTACTGGCGTTGATTGCTGCCGGGCAGACTCTCTTCATGTGCTTCGCCAAAGGCCGCCAGTTGCTGCGGGCTGTATTCGGTGGAACGCATCACGGTCCATAGCACTGCGATAAACAGCACCACGCCGCCGCAATAAAATGAATACCGAACCGAATCCGGAATTTCACCCGGTGCCGCAGTGTTGGCGACGTCAAACCAGTTAGTCAGCATATAGGGCAGGGCCGAGGCCACCACAGCACCGATACCGATAAAAAAGCTCTGCATCGAAAAACCCAGTGGTCGTTGTTGCTCGTTCAGGTTGTCGCCGACAAAAGCACGGAAGGGTTCCATAGTGATATTGATGGACGCATCGAGGATCCACAGCATACCGGCTGCCATCCACAAGGTTGGCGAATTGGGTAGGAAAAACAGCGCCATGGTGGTCAGCACAGCGCCGTAGAAAAAATACGGCCGGCGGCGGCCTAAGCGGTTCCAGGTGCGGTCTGAGAAATAACCGACCACAGGCTGCACCAACAAACCGGTCAGCGGCCCCGCGATCCATAAAATTGGCAGTTCATCGATACTGGCGCCTAAGGTTTGGAAAATCCGGCTGACGTTACCGTTTTGCAGGGCAAAACCAAACTGGATCCCCAGGAAGCCGAAGCACATATTCCAGATTTGCCAGAAACTCAGATTCGGTTTGGCCTGCTGCATAATGATTCCCCGTATTTTTATTTTTGAGTCTTGAGTCCTTGCCCACAATAGCGGCCGCTACTGGCAGTGGCAGCCCTTCAGAGCATAGCAGAGTGCTGTTTATACAATGATTTTCTGCTGTTTGCCCGGGAAACACCCAGAAAAAAGGGGAGCATAAACTCCCCGCAATTGTGTCTCCAGGAAACTGTGGGACCCGGTCTGCAAGGGATGTGGCACTTGCAGACAGATAACCAGAGCTTCTTGATATCGCGCTTTGCCGGCAACAACAACATGAATACGTATTCAAACCAGACCGGATGCGGCGAAATGGGGCAGTCCGCGGCAAGACGCGCGCCGATTGCACCAGGCTGTAACAAAAAACCGGCTTTGACAGGCCGGTCTGAAAAGTACTGGTGCAGCAGCGGGCCTGGTTGCTCCGCGGTGGGTGCTGTTTGTCGTGCTGACTGTCGTGCCGATCAGCGGTGGAACTGGTTTTCGACGCCGTTTTCCAGCAGAAAATCGCCGAGGTCAAGCAAATGCATCTCGTCCAGTTCCAGCGTGTCGAGCACGGCATCGGCAATTGCCTGCCACTGCGTGTCGTCCGGGAGGTCAAACAAAGTCTGTTGCTCACCGACCATATGCTCAGCCAGCTTTAAAATCGCACAGAGGCGTTTTTCATACATATCGGTAGAGTGGAACAGCAATTCGGGCTGATGGTGATAAGCGATGACGTTACTAATCTCCGGTGCCAGACCCCAGCTTTGCGCAATCATAAATCCCAGCATTTCATGGGTGGTATTAAAATAACGTTGTTCGATATCGCCAAAACTCATCTGCTGACGAAGGCCGACTTTCAGCACTTTCGGATAATCCGGGAATTGCGCATGGATTAATGCCATACCGGCGTTATGGAACAAACCAATCGAATAACAATCGTCGGCGCAGTCCGAGCCGAGGCGCAAATGCTGGGCAATCAGCATGGCGGCACTGCCAACATCCATCGCGCTGTTCCACTGCCGCAGCGTAAAAGGGTCGGCTTTGCCATCGCTGAGGGTAAAACGCAGCACCACGCTCGATACCAGTTTCACCACACGGTTTAAGCCAAGAAATTTACAGGCATGCTCAATCGAACTGATTTTACGGCGCAGGCCAAAGTAGGCGGAGTTGACGACTTTCAGCGTAAAGCCGGCGATACCAATATCCATGTTAATCAGCGTCGCAATGGTATTGATATTCGGATCTTCCAGTTCAATTTCCTGTTTGATCCGCAGCAGCACTTCAGGTTGCGGGGGAATGGTGAAACCGGCCAATGCATTTTCAACCGCTTTCATATCAATAGGTTTGACCATAAAGCCAGACTCCGGAAGGCAAGGACTCAATTGAATAAGTGCCTAGTATATCCGCTCTGAGGGCGAACTGCAGTGTCTGTTTGGGGAAATCCGGCGTGGCGGTCACCGCGCCGGATTTGTATGCAGATGGCTTAGCTTTTCAGCTTTTTCAGTTGTTTTTGCAGTGATTTCAGTTCTTTTTCCAGCTTTTCTGGCTTGTCGGTTAAGGCCAGCACTGGTTGCAGCGTTTGCTCGGCGTCGGTTTTATTTTGTTCCAATAAATGGATTTGCGCTAAGCGGACCCGGGCCCAGGACAGTTGTTGATTTTCACCGTCTTTATAAAAATCAATGAACTGCTGCAATGCGGCTTTACCTGCTGCTTTGTCCTGTTGTTCGACTGCGGCCAGACGGCCTACCTGATACAGGTAGCTGTATTTTTGCTGCGGTTTTTCTGCCAGTTGTGCGGCCTGCTGATACAGCGCAGCGGCTTCAGCCATTTGTTTTTTGCTCAGCAGCAACACGGCTTTTTGTGCCAGTAAACGGGCTTGTTGCGGCTGTTGCTTGATGGCTTCGTCGATGACTTTCAGTGCTTCATCGGTTTTTTCATCGTTGTTCAGCACCATGGCCTGAGCCAGTGGGCCTGCAACCGGATCTTTGCCGGATAAAGTCTGTGCCATTCGTTTGGCTTCGTCTTCATCACCGCCGGCAATGCCGGGCGCCTGCAGATAAAAGCCAATCAGGTTCAGCTGCAGATCGGCATCGTCCGGCGCCAGACGAACGGCTTGTTTCAGCAGTGCCAGCCCGTCTTTGGCATGGCCAGCGGCGGAAAATATGCTGGCTTGTTGTGCCAAAGTGAACTGATTCATCGCTGCCAGCTGTAGCAAGTCAGCATCTTTAGGAAAGGATTTGCTGGATTGTTGCAGAAACTCCGCCGCTGCTTCGGTTTGCTCAAGTCCGATCAGTGCCTGAGCATGGGCCTGTTGTAAGGTCACATCAGAGGCGAAGGTTGGCAGGGTAGTGACATGTTTTTCAATATTTTTGAACTGGTCTTTTTCCAGCCACTGCTGGATTTGTGTCGCGTTGATTTCAGTCTGACTGTGTAATAAACCAGAGAAGATCGAAGCGCAGAACAATAAAGCGGTTTTCATCGGTCTATCCTTGTAAGTAAGTTATCAATGGATATTAACCTGATGGTTACAATTTGTGCAAACAGACGCGTGTCAGGTCTGACCTTTACTGCTGCGCCTACAGCGTTCGGAACAATATTTCACCGTTGCCCAATCACGTTGCCATTTTTTGCGCCATAGGAACGGACGCAGGCAAACCGGGCAGATTTTTTCAGGTAGATGTAATTTGTGGTGGGCCAACTGAATCGCTCCTGAACTGAAAGTATGCCGGGGAAACCGGAATACGGTTCAGCTCAGTTTGTGGATGTGTCGTAATGAAATTGGCAGGAGCTGACGTTACGAGTCTAGATATGGCCTACCGGCCATCATTTTTTGTGCCAGCTGAATTTCTGCGTCTTTGTCTTCCAGCTGCAGGTTGGCGAACTGCACATCAAACTGAATTAAATCATCTTCCGGCATATTCAGTGCGATCAGCCGGTCCGGCACATGGCCAACCTGGCGATAGGCATTGATCGCCACTTGCGCCGCCTGCTCCATCAGCATAAAGAAATAACCCAGCGGGAAATTTTGCAGCTCCGGCGCGTCCAGCTGTGCCCAGCCGAGTAAATCGCCACTGATGCTTTCGTCGGCATGGTCGGTGAATAACAGTGAAACTGCTGCAAATGGCGGGTTTTCACCAGATTTATAGGCTGCAGCATCCGCTTCGCTGAACAACAGTACATAACCAAAGGCCGGACAGCCTTCTGCGTCCATATCGTCAAAGGCAGGGTCATATACTAAAAACAGGCGATTGTCAGACATGGCAGGTACTCAAAACACAACAGGCCGCGTATTGTACCTAAGGCTGTCCGGTTGCAGAAGCATAAATTTGCAGCAACAGCGCCTTTCACCTGAACTACAGCTGATCTTTTGCCGGGACTGGGCTAACATGCGGCGGGTCTTTGACGGGAGAATCAAGCATGTCCGAATTTAAACATATTTCCACCAGTGACACTTTTGCCGCTTTAAATGCCGGTGAAGTGGTGATCGCCGATATCCGTGACGACCAAAGCTTTGCCAGCGCTCATATCAACGGCGCTTATCACCTGACCAATGGCACTTTGCATCAGTTTATGCAGCAAACACCACTGGATCAGCCGGTAGTGGTGGTGTGTTATCACGGTCGTTCCAGTCAGGGCGCGGCGCAATATCTGGCTGAACAGGGTTTTGACACTGTGTACAGCATGGACGGTGGTTTTGAAAGCTGGCGTCTGGCTTATCCGTTCAGCAGCTCGCAGGAGTAAGCGGCATGCAACAGCTGGCCGTGCTGAATTCTGCCGCCGCCGCGCAGACCTTCGCTGATTATTGCCTGACGCAGGGCTGGTCGGTCAGTGTGGTCGTGCATAGCGCACAACATGCGGAAATTTTCTGTGAGGCGGCGGATGAACCGCAAGTTGCCGCAGAGTTGCAACAGTTTTTACAACAACCCGGGCATGACAAATACAGCGCCGCGGCCTGGCAGCGCAGTCAGCCGGCAGAGAATTCCGGCAGCAGCGGGCTTGGTGCTTTAGGTCAGGGTTTTTTACAACAAACCGGGCCTGTCGTGTGGTTACTGACTATTCCGGCGCTGCTGGTGTTTGTATGTTTGCAGATCTGGCCACAACAAGTATTTGATACTCTGCGTTTTTTTAGCGCTGATGCGCCAGAGTTGCTGAGTTATCGCTGGTGGAGTCCGGTGCTGCTGCACTTTTCTGCCGGGCATCTGATGTTTAATTTACTGGCGTTATGGATTTATGGTGGCCGGCTTGAAGTCTGGTTGGGCAGCCGGCAGTTATTGCTGTTGGCGCTGATAGCCGGCTTGGTCAGTAACCTGAGCCAGTTCCTGCTGACCGGCCCGAATTTTGGCGGATTATCCGGTGTGGTTTATGCGATTTTTGGTTTTGTCTGGGTCTACGGTTGGCGGTTTCCACAGCAACCGCTGCAGTTGTCCAAACCAGATCTGGTGCTGGCGCTGGGCTTTCTGGGTTTAGGCTTTGCTGATTTATTGTGGGTCAACACCGCAAACTGGGCACACCTGAGCGGATTTATCTGCGGCATGGCTCTGGCGACACTGGCCCGAAGCCCGGTGCGCCAGCCGGATTAGTCCGATTGATTACTGGTACAGGTATTTAGTAAATAACACGTCCTGTACCAGCTCTGTCCCTGTCTCTTTTTTCATCAGTTCATTGATTTTCTGCAGAATTTTCATCCGCACTTCTTCGCGGCCCTGCAGAGATTTAATCGTCGTGTCCGCTTCTTTACCAAACACACCAACAATAGCGTCAAGGATCAACGGTTCATGGTGCTCAATCAAAGGCAGATATTTTTCGTCTTTGATCATCAGCTCCATCGTCACCCGCACGTACCCTAAAGATTTCTGTCCGTCAGTGACGTAGTTAGTCACAATATCCGGATCAAAACCATGATAAACCACTTTAGGTTTGGCTGGTGCTGCTGGTGCGGGCTCCTGCGCAAAGGCGACAGGGACTAACAACAAAAGGAAAAGGCCGAGAAGAGTCTTGTTGGCTAACACTGCTGAGTCCGCTTAATTGGTTTGTTAACAAGTTTACCCGAGAGCATGGCAGAACACTATCCTGTGCATGCGGGTGAATGATGAAAAAAATCAGCAGCCTTTGTTGCACCGCCTGGACTATCTATGATCGATTTTTCCGTCGCTGTCAAAGGCGTTTGTCTGCCCGCGGTCCATGTGGGTGAAAACAGCCGGCAGAACTTGGTATGATGTGTGCTCGATAAAACCGTGTTATCAGGTGTTGGTTTGAAAGATGTGGATGTAGCGCCCATTTGGCAGGCGGATTGGTCGGCGCAACAGCCCCAGGGTATAGCACCGTTGTGGCTGGATTGGTTGCTGGAACCAGGCTCGCTGACCGCGCGCCTGCAGGGTACGGGGCATGCTTTTAGTTTGCAGTTGTTGTTACAGCAACACATTGAATTGCCAGAATTTCTGCAACAGCGTTGGCAAACCCGGCATGGCTTAGTCCGGGAAGTCGCGTTATTGTTGGACCAACAGCCTTGTATCTATGCCCAGAGTTTTTTGCCGGATCATACAGTCGCGGCTTTGCAACCACTGGCCGATCTCGGCACTATGCCACTGGGTCATTATATTTTTACCCAAGCCGATTTAGAGCGCAGCGCGATTGAACTGGCCTTGTTTGGTGCGGGACTGCGGCTGCGGTCTGTCGGTATTTTGCCGCAGCTGTGGGGCCGGCGTTCATATTTCACTTTGTCACATCACGAATTATTAGTGCAGGAACTGTATTTGCCTGCGTTAGCGGAGTTTATCTGAGCATGAACCGGCAACTGACTCTGGCACACTGGCCTGAATACAAACAGCTGATGCGGCTGGATAAACCTATTGGCATCTACCTGCTGCTGTGGCCAACCGCCTGGGCTTTGTGGCTGGCGGCCGATGGTTTTCCTGGCTGGGCTATGTTGCTGGTATTTGGTCTGGGTGTGGTGCTGATGCGCTCCGCCGGTTGTGTGATTAACGACTATGCCGACCGCAATTTTGACGGTGCGGTAGAGCGCACCAAACTCCGGCCGCTGGCAGCGGGGCGGGTCAGCAGCACAGAAGCGCTACAGCTATTTGGGCTGTTACTGTTGTTGTCAGCCAGCCTGTTATTGTTTCTGAACTGGCAAACTGTACTGCTCAGTGGCGTCGCTGTGCTACTCGCGGCGATTTACCCACTTATGAAGCGGGTAACAAACTTGCCGCAGGTGGTGCTGGGTGCAGCATTCAGCTGGGGGATGCCAATGAGTTTTATGGCGATCCAGGGCCAGCTGCCGTTGTTGGTCTGGGTGTTATATGGCGCCAATTTGTTGTGGACTGTGGCCTACGACACCTTTTATGCGATGGTCGATCAGGACGACGACGTCAAGATTGGCGTTAAATCCACAGCTCGGTTATTTGGTCGATATGGGTTTTGGATCATCGGGTTGTTACAACTTGGGACGCTGGCGTTGCTGGAATGGGCCGGCCAGCTGGCTGGCCTGGGTGAAGCCTACAGCTACGCGCTGCTCGCAGTGCTGCTGCTGTTTTTTTATCAGCACCGATTGGCACGGCAGGGCCGGGAAGGCTGTTTCCGCGCCTTTTTACACAATCATTATGTCGGCGCTGTGGTTTTTGCCGGTATTGTGTTGGGACAGTGATGGTGTAGCCATTACGCCGTGGTGGTGTTTTTCCGGCAGTTGAACGACTTCGCTGCATGTTGTCATCAACTGATGGTATGGTGATGCGATCCAATTGCCACACAGTCCCGTAAGGTTTTGTTATGCAACATCACCAAAATGCTGATACCCCTATGCCCGCTTTACATATTCTTGGTTATCTCGGTTTATTGCCGTTTCTGGCTTTAAGCCTGTTGACCTTTTTCCCGGTGCCGGGCTTTGATGCCTTAGCCATGTTCCAACGTTACAGCGCTATTATTTTAGGTTTTATGGCCGGCGTGTTGTGGCCGGTTTGGTCGCAGCGGCTGTCGGTCTGGCCTTTAGCAGTGTTCGCTGTCAGTTTACCGGTGCTGACCTTTCTGGCCGGATTTCTGCCACAGGCCGCGACTTTAACCGTCGAATTGCTACTGTTTATTGCGCTCAGGCTCGGTGAGCGCTGGTTTGAACTGGACCAACAATATCACCCGGCTTATCTGCAGTTACGCAAACAACTGACAGCGGTCGTGGTGGCTTGCCACGCCGCTTTGCTGGTGTTTTTGCTGATGTAAGCGCCAAAACTGGGCTGCCGCAAAGTTGGCGTACCGCAGGTCCTGCAGAAAAAACAAACCCGGCAAATGCCGGGTTTTTTAATTGCGGTTTTTCAAGTGATCAATGCATATGCCGGTGGCCGGTTCTGGCGCCGCCGCTGGCTGCTTTGCTGGCAGGTTCAGCGAAATCGCGGATGCTCACTGTGGTTTTGACAAAAGGCTGCACGCCGATACGCTGATAAATCTGCGATGGCACCATGGCTTTGCCCTGCGTCACCACCAACGCCAGCTGGCGGATGTCGGCGATATTTTTTGTCGGGTCACCGTCGACCAGTAATAAATCGGCATCAAAGCCCGGTTTAATCTGGCCTTTGCTTTCCGCGACTTTACTGAATTTCGCGCCGTTTAACGTGGCAACCTGCAGCGCCTGCGCCGGGGTTAAACCGGCTTTGACCAGCAGCTCCAGCTCGCCTTGTAAGGTGAAGCCGGCCAGTTCGTCCGTGCCGGCGACTACCGGAATACCGGCTTTGTACATCATGCCCACAAACTCGACCATTTTGGCATAGGACTTGGCGTAGCGCTGGGCTGTGGCATCGTCCGGAATATCCAGTTCGGCGCGGGCATAACGGCGCTGTACATCCGGCGGCAGGTTTTTCACGATGGCACGCCAGGGTTCGCCGACGCTGCCGTCAACTTTTTTCAGGAAATCAAAAGTCGCCAGGGTCGGGTCGACTGACAGGTTGTTGTCTTTGAGTAATTTAATGAAATCCTGCACTTTTTTGCTTTGCAGGTCTAAATCCGCTACTTGTTTCGCCGGCAAATAAAACCGTTCCAGCGTGCGGGTGTCGGTGTCGGGTTTGACCAGGAAGTTCAGCAGTAACTGATTGATATGCTGAATTTC
>CAMLRA010000062.1 GCA_946482325.1 uncultured Chromatiaceae bacterium
ACGACCACGACCACGACCACGACCACGACCACGACCACGACCACGACCACGACCATCAGGGCTGCGGTCACCGGCACGGCGGGTCGGACCCGCACCGGCATTAATGCTGCTGTCAGATTAACGCCAAAATAAAGCAGGGCACCGCAGTGCCCTGTTTTTCAATCCGATCTCAAACAGACTTACAGCAAACCTTCCTGCTCCAGGCTGATCTCGTCCAGGGATAAGGCGAAACTTGGTACAAAGGTATCCAGAAAATACTGCACGGCCGGCGACTGCGTCGCGGTCAGCATTTTCTCCAGCCGGCGTTTGGCAATGGTGAACTCCCGATTGCCGGCGGTAATTTCTTCCAGTGTTTTTAAATAAGCGCAAAGATTGTCCGCGGCTTTGACCAGTAGTTTTTCGTCCGCACTGTAGCATTCACCCAGCAAATATTCGCGATAGACGTTTTGCAGCTCTGGCGGCAACATCGACAACAGCTTCTGCTCGGCAATGGCTTCAATCTTTTTGTACTCATCGGCAATTTGCGGATTGAAGTATTTGACCGGCGTCGGTAAATCACCGGTCAGTACTTCGCTGGCATCGTGAAACAAAGCCAGCGTAGCTACACGCTCCGGGTCGAGTTTGCCGGCGAAATACTGGCGGTCAATCACCGCCAGCATATGCGCCACTAAGGCCACCTGATGGCTATGTTCTGCGACGTTTTCAGTGTTGATGTTACGCATCAGTGGCCAACGGTTAATCAGCTTCATCCGGAACAGATGCGCGAAAAAGTGGCTATGGACGGTCATATCGCACTCCGGTGCTTAGTCAACTTCACAGCTGCTGGTAACCTGGCAGGAACTGCGCCAGCTTGCCGATAGCTTGCTCCAGCACTTCTTTGTGTGGCAGCAGGACAATGCGGAAGTGGTCCGGCTCCGGCCAGTTAAAGGCGCGGCCATGTACCAGCAACACTTTATGCTGGCGCAGGAAATCCAGCACCATCAGTTCATCGTCTTTGATCGGGAATTTTTTTCGATCAATTTTCGGGAACAAATACATCGCGCCTTTGGGTCTGACACAGCTCAGGCCGTCGATTTCATTCACCAGACGGTGCGCGACATCCATCTGGTCGTATAAACGACCGCCGGGGACCACCAGCTCATTAATACTCTGATAGCCACCTAGTGCCGTCTGCACTGCATGTTGCACTGGTACGTTTGCACAAAGCCGCATCGAAGCGAGAATGTTCAGACCTTCAATATAAGGCCGGGCGCGCTGTTTAGCGCCGGAGATAAACAACCAGCCGACACGAAAACCGGCGATACGATAGTTTTTCGACAGCCCGCCAAAAGTCAGGATCACTAAATCATCGGCAAGAGCCGCGGTTGGTGTGTGCGTGGCGCCGTCATACAGAATTTTGTCGTAGATTTCGTCGCTCAGCACGACCAGGCCATGTTCACGGGCAATGCTCAAAATATCCAGCAACAGCGCGTCGTTATACACGGCTCCGGTTGGGTTATTCGGGTTAATCAACACTATGGCTTTGGTATTACTGGTGATTTTGGCGCGGATATCAGCAATATCCGGATACCAGTCAGCGGCTTCGTCACAGCGGTAATGCACCGCTTTGCCACCGGCCAGATTGACGGCCGCAGTCCACAGCGGGTAATCCGGCGATGGGATCAGCACTTCGTCGCCATTATTTAACAAGCCTTGCAATGCCATCAGAATAAGTTCTGATACACCATTACCGATATAAACGTCATCAGCGTCAGCACCGCGAATACCACGCGACTGATAATATTGCGCCACTGCGACCCGGGCCGGATAAATACCCTGAGAATCGCTATAACCTTGCGCTGTAGGCAGATTATGGATCACATGTTTGAGGATCTCGTCCGGCGCCTCAAAACCGAAAGGGGCGGGATTACCGATATTGAGCTTTAGAATGCGGTGGCCTTCTTCTTCCATCCGCTTCGCTTCGCGGGCTACCGGGCCGCGAATGTCATAACAAACTCCATCTAACTTGGTCGATCGCTCAATTGGTTTCATAACCCTTACTTTACAGCCTCCGCAGCATGAGTCTAAATAATCTGTAGCTTTTGCTTACACCTCGAAACAGTGTCCTGCACTGTTCACCCCCATACTGCCAGAAAAAACCAGCATTCGGGAGTCTGGATGGTTAAATTGTCAGAAGTTCCGGCCGGCGCTTTAATGGTTTGCGAGATTTTCCATTTGTTTGAGCATACCGGCATTTATATTGGCGATGGTCAGATTGTTGAACTGCAGGGCACGGGGCTGATCCGCAGCGTCTCAACCGGCCGTTTTATGCATAACCGCAGTGGCGAAGAACTACTGGTTGCTTGTGACCGCAGCGGTAAACCATTTGCCAATACCGCAGCCGCTGAGCGCGCTGTCAGTCAGATTTTTACTTTCCAGAATTACGATCTGCTGAGCAATAATTGCCACCGCTTTTGCGGGCATTGCCTGACTGGCCGTAGTTGGCCTGTCACTAGTTTTTTCGATCTTAAACAAGTACTGGAACAACAATTACGGCAGCAAATTCGCTTCGAAAAGGTTTCGCTGCATCGATAATGCAGTGAAAAATAACTAATAAAAACAATTGGATAATATTTTGACGCCGAATCATTCCGTGCGGATTGGGAATTTTTAGTCGAAAAAAGCGTCGGAAGCAGCTAGAATACGCCCCCTTTGCGTCAGAGTTATGCAACTGCGTTTTGGTACGCAGGCGCCTGAAACCGGTGTTTTTTGCCGGTCAGACCCAGGGGTTTTGTGGTGTCGAACTGAGCTCGAGTGCTGATTTTTCAGCAAGGCTCCGGTTGCACTGCAGACTCCGATAACGAGGAACTACCGATGAACAACTTGCTTAAACTGAGCGGCCTTGGCCTGGCTACCATCCTGGTAGGCTGTGCTGCGGTTTATCCCTTTATGCAGGCTGATCCACGCGCAGACGCGCAACAACTGGCTGAATGGCAGATGCCGAGTAAATTGTCAGCACTGGAATCTGAAGATCAGCTGAAATTGTTATCCCGTCTGACTTATCCCGATACGATGCCAGCACTGAAAGCTGTCCCTGATTTCTCCGCGATCAAAGATACCGATAGCCGGAAAAAAGCTTTTTTTGATTATCTGACCCCATTTATCGATCGGGAAAACGCCCGCATTATCAAACTGCGCAGCCAAATTGAAGAGCTGGAAAGCAAGCTGCACAAGCAGCAACAGCTGACTGTCGAAGAATATGCCTTTATTTACAGCCTGTTCGATGAATTCAAAATCGATATGATGGATGCCGATCTCGATGGCGTGCGTGAATTACTCGCCCGCGTTGATGTGATCCCGGCAAGTCTAGTGTTAACTCAAGCCGCGAAAGAATCGGGGTGGGGCAGCAGTCGTTTTGCCATTGAAGGTTACAATTTTTTCGGTCAGTGGTGCTTCAAATCCGGTTGTGGCGTAGTGCCGTCCAAACGAGGTCAGGGCAAATATCATGAAGTAGCGGTTTTTGAGCACGCCGGAGACAGCGTCAATGCATACTTCTATAACCTCAACACCTTTTATGTTTATGAAGAGCTGCGAGCCATCCGGGCGAAAACACGCCGCGAGCATGGCCATGTGGTTGCGGAAAAGCTGGCCGCCGGCTTGGCAAGGTATTCGGAACGGGGTCAGCAATATGTCGAAGAGATCACGGCGATGATCATTGCGACCCGCAAAATGATTGGACAAAGTTAATGCAAAGTTTCATGAGAAGCCTGACCGTCAGCAGTGTTGTGGCACTGATGTTTATGTCTGCGTTAACCCCGGCCATCGCTGACACCGTGTTTAACTACGATGGCTTTTACGCGCGGATGAAGAAAAGTGAAAAGCCGGAGTATAGCGATATCACACTGAGTTTTTTGCTGCAAAAAACCGGCACTACGGAGCGCTGTCAAATCGATTCGGCAGCGATCACCACAGATATCAGTTCAGAGCCGCTGACGTACGCGGCCAATGGTGAACTTATCCTGCCATACAATGAACTGCTCAATAGCCGTAAGGCCCTGATTCTGCTGAAACAACAGCCGGATGCTGTACCTTGTGACTTGAACTTCCGTCTACGTAGCCGCTTGCCGTTGGATAAAACTCTGCAGTTGGCACAACTGCACAAAACTCAGCAACAGTTTGACGCTTTGTTAAAAGATCTGGCTGGTTTAGGCAAATATTTTCTGCCGGATATGATAGGCGTCACTGTGTTATTCAGTAGTGATGCGCTGGTGCAGGAAGTATCGCCTGCATTGTTAAGTCGTGTTAAATGTGAAGGCAAACAATGCCATATCGATTTGACAGGGCTTGATGTCAATACCGCGGCCAGCATCAGTTTTAGCCAGACACCAGATTATCTGGTGCCGTTGCTGCAACGCTAAGCACCTCCCGCATTGCCGGAACTGGTCCTGCTGACCCACGCCACTGAATTCACGCGACCGACCAATACCGGTCGTTTGGTGCTGCAGACTGCAAATGCTCAGCGGATTGCGCACTCTAACCCTGACAGCATGAGCTGGGTAGTGCGTGCGCCGTTGTGGCAACGGCGATGCCCTGATGCCGCTTTAATTGCAAGCATCGAAGCAGCGGCTGCTCATCCACAGCAACCTTATGTGCTGCTGTTTCCGGCACCAGATGCATATGTTGTTGCTGTTGACACGCCTTATTGCCCATCGGACAAGGTACCCGAATTTCCTGCTGGTTTTATTCTGTTGGATGCTACCTGGCAGCAAGCACAAAAAATGTATAACCAAAGCCCTTATTTGCATCATCTGCCAAAATGGCAAATTCAGTCGGCACAGCCCTCAGTGTATGCGCTCCGGCGTAACCAAAAACAACAGGGTTGGTGTACGGCGGAGTTATGCCAATTGTTATGGCGCTATGCAGGCGCGCACCACAGCGCTGCTTTGTTAGGGCAACGCTTTGCTGATTTCAATCAAAGATGAATCTGACCGCGGTGATTAAAGCCGAATAACCGGCACCGGGGCGGCATCATTCTGCAGACACACTAGCTGAACGGCGACGGCTTAGTTTTGCCGGTTGCGCATGGCAGATCAGGACCAACATCAAAATGGTCAGGAATAACAGCGCATTGGCTGGTGCCTGCAAGCTGAAATCGACGGTGCTATGCAAGCCCATATGCAAAATCGCCATCAACGCAGCAAAACTCAGACCGCGTTCCAGTTTATGATCATGGGTCCGCATCACTTGCATAGCGAGATAACTCAACCAGAGCAACCAGATCAGCAGCAGGCTGGTCATCGGGATACCCAGTTCAATGGAAAATTGCAGGTAGTCGTTGTGGGCATGGTCATAAAATCCACTGTAAGCACTGGGTTGCACCCCAGGGAATACCGTGTAAAACGTCCCGCCACCTGAACCGGTCCAGGCGTGCGCACTGAGTAATGGCAGTGCATCCCGGACCACATTGTCGCGCGCTTCGCTGACAAAAGAAGTGTCCTGATAGCGTTCCTGCAGTTTATCCAGCCCAAACATTGAACTGACCAACACCATATCCAACAGCAAAATACTGACGACTAGTGGTTTTAATAGTGCCGGTGGCCTTTTGTAGAACCACAGCGCGAGCACTGCAACCAGAATTAAAGACGTAAAAAATGCAGCATTACCCATCCGCGAGCGCGACATCACTAAGCCAATGACCATCAGGATCATCGCCAGACGTAACATCATTTTGGCGCTTAACATTGTGCTTAACACATCACGGAACAGCTGACGCCAGTTGCGCTGGGTCCTTTCACTGGATAATTGTGACAACAACAGGCCAATGGCTACTGACAAAGACAAGGCCAGAAAGTTTGCAAAGTGATTTTGGTAAACAAAGGAACCGCGCGCTCGGGAGCCTTCACTCATGCCAATCACCGGGGAGGCTTCAATATTGGCCAGTTGCACCACCACGCCGTAAAAAGCTTGCAGGGCGCCGGAGATCACAATAACCAAAGCCAGTAAACGGATGCGTTTATGTCCGGTGCAGTGATTCAGTAACAATGAACACCAGAGCAAAAAGAACAGCGTTTTGGTGGCCATAATACTGGTCTGATAGCGGTCTGCACTGGGTAATATTTGCCAGCTTTGCAGCAGTAACCAGCCCAGTAAAATAACCAGTGGAGCCAGTGCTAACCAGAATTTTCTGGCGGCAAACAGCGCAGTATTAGTTTGCCAGCAATGGACTAAATGCAGAAAAAAAGCGCTACCGATCAAAACCTGCAAAAAACTCCATGCCCAGGCCCGATTTGAACCGAGTGGTATTGGCGCCCAGAGCAGAATGCCACAGAGTACAACAAAAATGATTCGGCTTAACACGTTGTTTTGCATTGCAAATTAGACTCTTAACCGGATAAACAAACTGATTGTAACAAGCCCGTGTTGGCAGTACAGAAATATTTGCAGCCGAAGTCATCAAGTGAAATTGCACCGACATTTTCATGATGTCGTCTTATTCTGCACATAAAAAAAGCCCCGCTGAACGGGGCTTTTTACTGATCTGTATAGCGCTTTAGTTGCCTGAAGCCAGTGTGGCATTACCAGTACCGGTACCACCACCAGCACCGACACCACCCGGGGCTGGAGCCAGCGCCAATGCCGCCGGAGCACCAGCTGCAGGGCCTGCAGCGGTCGCACTGTTAATCAGTGCCGGGTCAAGGTTTGCCGCAATAGCTAAGGTTGTTAACGTGTCCTGATCAACACAGGCGGTGTTGACTGCACGTAAAACTTCCTCTGCTTTTACCGGGTCATTGCCAGCCTGTTCCAGCGCGAACTCGATAACTTTTTCTGCCAGCTGCGGATTACAGGTTTTTAAATCTGTCATCTGCGCAACAAACTCACCGGCAGTTTTGCCTTCGGCTTGTGCACTGGCGTACATCGCTGACACATCTGCCTGCTGAGCCAAGGCCTGAAATGACAGAACCTGTGTTACAGCGGCGACTAACGCGATCTTTACAACCTTCATATGCGACCCCGCACAAATACTGAACAAAAATCTTTTTGCACTATAACTGACTATTGTTGAAATTGCAGCCGTTTTTTTCGCTAAATTGTTGAAAACTGATAGGGTGATGTAAAGCGCGGCCCTGCAATGCATCTACGCGAAGCCGCTGACAATGGGCGATTTGTGCCTGTGTTTCCACTTGTGCCGCAATGACCCGTATGCCGATGCCATGACAAATATGCGTCATAGTTTCAACAAAGAAACGGGTATCCGCTTCTTCCAGTGCCCGGATAAAACTGCCATCGATTTTTATGAAATCGACATTCAGCCCTTGCAGGTACCGGAATGAACTGAAACTGGCGCCGAAGCGTTCAATCGTGACTGCAGCTCCGACGGCTTTGACCTTGTCGAAGAATTGTTTAGCCGAACCAATAGCGCCTAATGTTGCTTGTTCATTGACCTCAAACACCAGTTGCGGCAATTGCGCCTGATTACTGCTGATGGTGTTGACCAGCCACAGCGTAAACTGCTCGTCATGCAGGGCACTTTTACTGAGGTTAATCGCAAAGCGGCCGGTTAAACCACGGAGCTGGCTGAGGATATAACTGACCAGCGCTTTATCGAGCAACAAGGACACTCCAAGCCGCTCTGCCATCGCAAAAACATCGGCAGACGCCAGTTGCTGGCCATGACTGGAAAAACGCACAAAAGTTTCGATATACACCAGCTCTTGCTGTTGATACACCGGTTGCACTTCGAGGCTAAACATCTGTGCCATGTCGCCTGATACCTGCAGACTGGTATCAGAGAATCCTGCTGATGTGTCTGACACAACCGAGCGGGTGAATTGATGCAAAATGTCTTGCCAGTTACTGCGGCTCAATGGCAGCTCAGCATTAAGTCCCTGACTGGTCTCTGCCGGATGCAGCTGCTGGCGTGCCTGTTCGCTGTCGAGCCGGCTGAGCGTAGTGCTGAGATCTTCACCGGCATTTAGTTTGCGCATCACGACAGCAGCAAAACCACTTGGATACTGGTCGATACGGGCAATTTCGAAGGTTTGTTGTAAGCCACGGCGGAAGTCGTCTGCGCTGCTTTGGCCAGCCCGCAACAATACAGCAAATTCAGAACCGGAAATGCGGAACAGCTGGGCAGAGTCTTGGCCGCGCACGTGGTGCAGCAGTAAATCTGAGGCCTTTTGCACGTACAAATCGCCGGCGGCATAACCCTGCTGGTCGTTCACATGCTTCAGTGAACTCAACGCCACCAGCATCATATAGTGCTGGTCATCTTGATTGCCGCTCAGTTGGTTCAGGGCGGTGAACGACTGCATCAGGGCGCGGCGGTTTGGCAACGTGGTCAGGGGGTCCAGATAAACCTGTTGATTGAGCTGCTCGGCGCGGTCGTTCATTTCATCGAAATTACGCCGCACATGCGCAACCATCCGGTTCAGCGCGCGGACTACGGCCTGCAACTCCGTGGTCATCGGCATATAGTCCAGTAATTCAAAGCGTTTTTCGGCCAGGTTTTGTGCTTGTTTTTCAATATCTTTCAGTGGTTTTAACACCGCGATCAGCAACACGTGCACAGCAACCAGGGCCAGCAAACAAATCAGCAGACTGTTCCAGAACACCGCCTTGGTGTGACGCCACAGGCTTTGATAGGCGTAACCCGGATGCGCCTGAACCTGCAGACTGCCGGCGATGCGCCAGCCATCGTTGACTTCGGAAGTCATCACGGGCGGGTCGAGATGAAACCAATGAATAAACCAGGCCGGTACTTCGTCCAGTTCTAACCGTGCCGTCCGGTCAAACACCACTTGTTGTTGGGTGTTGGTGTATTTCATTTTCAGATAAGCACCGGAGTCAAAAATCGCCGACACCATAGTTTCTGCCACGGTAATGTCAGCCCCCCCCACATAAGGTGAAATCGATAATCCCAGGCTGTTAGCGGTGTCTTTGGCGGATTGTGATAACTGCGTGTCGAGATAACTGCGCATATTGCTGGTACTGACCAGCACTGAACTGACAAAGGTTAACAACGCCAGTAAAACCAGTAACACGCTGAGTTGCAGATTCAGGGAAATGCCGCGGCTTGGCGCCTGGCTTTCGGCCGAAGGTGGATTTTGCTGATCGGTCATGAGGTTAGTGCCTTAGCGGCTGTGGCCGTCTTTTTTGTTGTTATATCAATAAGTGCATAGGCAGCAAACATTTTTTTACTGGCCCCGTTCAATTTTTTCTAAAACGGCTAGCCAGTGGCTGTTGCCTTTATGATTTTGTACTTTATGACCAAGTCCACCGGCCCGTGCCAACCACAAGCCACTGGCGTTAAAGCTATACACTGGTTTTAAATCCGTGCGTTCAGACGCAGAGCGGATCTCCGTGTCAAGGTTGTCCAGTACGAGCGGGTAATCCTGTGGATTTTCAAAATAGACCAGCACCATATGCGGTTCATTTTGCCGCAGGGCCCGCACGTACATCAGTCTTAATTTGTCATCGGGGATGCCAAGGGCGCGCAGCATAAAATACTTCAGGATGCTGTAGTCCTCGCAGTCGCCGGCACCGGTGCCGAGAGATTCAAGCGGAGAGGCCCAATAGTCTGTCTGGCCCCAGTGCTGCTGGTCACTGACAAACCGGACCTGACGGTTGGCAAACTGATTCACCTGATGCAGTTTATTCCAGTCCGACTCGTGTTGGTGTTCGCTGATAAAGTCGCGCAGGGCGACTACGCGCTCATAGCCATCGGCGTTATATTGCTGGCGGGCTTGTTGCAGCGTAGTGTCCGGCAATGTATAGACGGCGCCGGGCGGTGAAGGGACCAGCGTCTGAAACACCAGAGGTAACCACAGAGCAAGACGGCTGATAACCGGTTTCCTTCTCAACGTCGGTGCTGGACTGCGCAATGACGGCTAATTGCAAGGGATAAGTGGCAAAGATTAGCATAACGGCGAAGAGGGCAGCAATGACCGGCCCTTGCAGCAACCTAGTGAAAATACTCCGGTTTTAGGCAAAAACCGCTGCAGAACAAGCCTGAGTTGGTTGTTTTATCAGCAAAAGCGAAAACAAATGCATAAAGCGCATGCTTCAGTCGCACCAATGCAATAAAATTCATCCGTAATGCGTCCTTAAGGGCCGGTTTTCATTGCCTAAGTACCGTTAAATACGGTATAAATTCTGCCTGATCAGGCTTATTGCAGCCGTTTTTCAAAGCCTGAAACACACCCGGATGGTGTTGTTGGTTTTCTACTTCGCTGCAGTCTGATAGGGAAGATCAGGGTTTAAATCAACAGAAGAGTGTTTCATGGAATCAAATAAAGCTGTATCTGCAACGACCCGTCTGATTGAAGATCGCGCTGTAACGCGCGCAGTGATCCCCGTGGCAGGCCTTGGCACCCGAATGCTTCCGGCCACGAAAGCTATGCCAAAAGAAATGCTGCCGATTGTTGATAAGCCATTGATTCAGTATGTCGTACAAGAAGCCGTCGCTGCGGGCATTACTGAAATAGTGCTGGTCACTCATTCCTCGAAAAACAGCATCGAAAACCATTTTGATACTTCGTTTGAACTCGAAGCCACGCTGGAAAAACGCGTCAAGCGCCAGCTGCTGGATGAAGTTCGTAATATTACGCCAAAAAATGTCACCGTTATTTCTGTCCGTCAGCCACATGCGCTGGGCTTGGGCCACGCGATTTTATGTGCCCGGCCAGTGGTGCGAAATCACCCGTTTGCAGTGTTACTGCCGGACGTCATTATCAATCAGTACCAAAGCAATCTGAAAAAAGACAATCTGGCCGAAATGATTAAACGCTATGAAGCGACCGGCCACAGCCAAATCATGGTGGAGCCAGTGCCAGCCAACATGGTTAATCAATACGGTATTGTGAATGTCGGTGGGGCCGCACTGGCACCGGGTGACAGCATTCAGGTCAGCGATATGGTTGAAAAACCCGATATCGACGAAGCGCCAAGCAATTTGTCTATCACCGGCCGTTATGTGTTATCGCCGGCCATTTGGGACTTACTTGAATTCACTCCACCAGGCGCCGGCGACGAAATTCAGCTGACAGACGGTTTGCATCAGTTACGGTTACTGGAAACCATCGAGGCTTATCATATCAAAGGCAAATCCCATGATTGCGGCAGCAAACTCGGATATGCCATGGCGAACGCCGAATATGCGCTGAATGCGCCTTTTGGTGCGGAATATAAAGCCAGATTGCTGGAGCTGTTAAACGGTCAGTAAGATTGGGAACGTTTCGGTGCCGAAGTGACGACTATAACAGTTGGGTCGCTACTGAAGGGATGCCGTTTCACGCTCGTCAGCGCAGACTGAGTTACCGGATTGGCAGCAGACAGCCAATCAGCACCAACAAACGCAGCCCGTCATACGGCATAAATTCAGCCAATAACTGGCAATGACTTAAACAGGTTTGTATCGCGGATGAAAATAGCAATTGCAGGTACCGGGTATGTTGGTTTATCCAACGCGATTTTACTGGCCCAGCACAATGAAGTGGTCGCCCTGGATATCCTCCAGAGCAAAGTCGACAAACTCAATCAAAAACAATCACCGATTGTCGACACTGAAATCGAAGATTATCTGGCCAACAAGCCGCTGAATTTTCGCGCAACCACCGACAAAACCGATGCATACAAAGACGCGGCCTTTGTCATTATCGCGACGCCGACCGATTACGACCCGGATACGAACAAGTTTGATACCAGCTCGGTTGAGTCAGTCATCAACGACGTGATGGCGATAAACCCAACCGCGGTGATGGTAATTAAATCGACGGTGCCGGTTGGCTACACCAAAAAAGTGAAGCAAAAGCTGTGCTGCAATAACCTGATGTTTTCGCCCGAATTTTTACGCGAAGGCCGGGCTCTGTACGACAACCTGCATCCGTCACGCATTATCGTGGGTGAAAAATCAGCCCGCGCTCAGCAGTTTGCCGACTTGTTAGCCCAGGGCGCTATCAAACAAAATATTCCAACCTTATTGGTCGACAGCACTGAAGCTGAAGCGGTGAAGCTGTTTTCCAACACCTACTTAGCGATGCGGGTGTCGTTTTTTAATGAACTGGACACTTACGCCGAAACGCATGGCTTAAACAGCCGCCAAATCATTGAAGGCGTCGGCTTAGACCCACGCATCGGTAACCACTACAACAACCCGTCTTTTGGTTATGGCGGTTATTGTTTACCCAAAGACACCAAGCAATTGCTGCGTAACTTTGACGATGTGCCGAACAACCTGATCCAGGCCATTGTCGACGCCAACACCACACGCAAAGACCATATCGCTTTTGCCATCTTAAACCGTCAGCCCAAAGTAGTGGGCGTGTACCGGTTGATTATGAAAGCCGGCTCCGACAATTTCCGCGCCTCCAGCATCCAGGGCATTATGAAACGTATTAAAGCCAAGGGCGTGGAAGTGATCATTTATGAGCCGGTGCTGACCGAAGACAGCTTTTACAACTCCAAGGTCATTCGCGATTTAGCCGAATTTAAGGCAAAAAGCGATGTCATCGTCACCAACCGCATGGTGCCAGAGCTGGATGATGTAAAAGACAAGATTTATACGCGGGATTTGTTTGGTAGTGATTAAACCGCTCCGGACACAGTATTCACCGATAGCGCACGGTTCAACGAAGTTCCGTTATTAAACCGCCTGAACAAAAGGGAATTGTTGTTGGCCAACTATCACAAAGGCGCAGTCTTCATGCTGGCGGAGAAGCTGTTTAAAATGGCTTCTCAGTTGCTGGTACTGGTGCTGATGGCGCGAGTTTTGCCGCCACAGGAACTTGGCCAGCTGATGTATTGCTTTGCCTTGGCATCGATTTTTTTGTTTTTAAATCAATTAGGTCTCGACACCTTATTGGTGAAAAAATTTATCGACCAGTGGCGCAAGAAAACCTCATTGCTTTGGCATGCGTTCAGCGCCCGGTTGCTGGCGGCTGTGCTTTGTGTGTTGTTGGTCAATTTGCTCGGGCTTTGGCTGGTTGAACCACAACACAGAACTATCTTGCTTTGCATCTCTTTGTACCATCTGTTTTTACCATTTAGCACTTTCGAATGGTTTTATCAGGCCGAAGGGCGCAGTGACCGCGCTGCAATCGGTTTAATCCTCGGGCAGGTTTTTGGTCTGTGCGTGCGGCTTTATGCCATTTTCTACCAGCCGGATTTACTGCTTTTCGCCTCGGCGTATGTACTCGAAGTCGCAGTCACTGCTGCAGTTTATTTGCTAATGGCCAAACAGGAACGGCTCAGCAAACCCAAACTGATGTCGCTACAGCGCATGGAAAATCTGACGCGCGAAGCATTTCCGCTAATGATCTCCGGTGCAGTGATCCTGTTATATATGAAGATTGATCAGGTGATGCTGGGGTATTTGTCATCAGAATCAGAGGTGGCTTACTACGTGGCAGCGACCCGGCTGAGTGAAGCCTGGTATTTTGTGGGGCTGACTTTGATTGCAGCGTATTATCCGAAGCTGATGAAAATCAAAAGTAGTAATTTTATAAAATACACTAAACACTTAGTACTATTGGTGAGAATTCTTTTTTGGTCAGCAATTGCACTTGCTTTTTTTACTTTTGTTTTCTCTAAAGAGCTTATTTTGTTTTTGTATGGCAATAACTACATTTATTCATCGATTGTTCTTTCCATTACTATATTCTGTGTTCCGTTTGTGTATCTTGGTGCTATTTCGTCTCGGTTGTATGTGGATAGTGGCAACGGATTTGGAGTCCTTTACAGATCGATCTTTGGTCTTGCTACTAATTTAATGCTAAATTTTTTGCTGATTCCGAAGTATGGTGCCATTGGTGCCGCATTTTCATCACTCGCTGCTCAAATGATTACTGGATTCTTTGCTAATTTTTTACTTGGTTCAGATGGTAGAGCGATTTCAAAAATACAACTGAGCGTTATCTGGAGATATAATGGCTAGGGCTGTTTTTTTACTGTATTTTTTTATCTCTTTAATACTTTGTGTGTTTTTCACTTATGTGAAAACTTATCAAATGCCGTTTAGTTATGAGCAAATTTTTGAAATTTCTGAGATATTTCATTATTCAGCTTACCTTCTAGTGGGTGTGTTTTTTTTCTTAATAGGTTATCACTGCGTTAGATTGCAAACTACTACAATTAGTAGCGTTTCTTTTGATTCTGCCATTGATAGACTTCACAAGTATCGCAAATTATTTATATCTGCTCAGCTGCTTATTGTTTTTTATTTTGTTTCTAAGTTGTTTGTAGGTATTGAATACGAAAATGGAGAGCAGTACGTAAAAAACTATAGACCGCTTGGTGATAAAATTAGTTCGTTATTGTTGCTTATTCAATCTGCTTTAGTGGTTTTTTTATCTAAGCATGCTAGGGATAGGGTGTTGGTTATATCATGCTCACTAGTAATTTCATTTATGTTTGCCTGGATAGACGCTAGTCGGGCTGCAGTGCTTCCTCTTGTAGGTGTAGTTTATATTTTCTACAAAAAGAAAAAATATATTCATTTTTCTTTTTATTTTGCGCTGCTTATACTTTTTTACATGATGGCTATAGTTGGGCGATCTTATGTGGATAGAATTGGTTATGGAGCTCTGGGGGAAATTGTAAATACTACAATTACTGGGTTTGATGAGGTTCTTGTATGGGTTGTGAGTTACTTCACGGCTTTTAGCATTTTTCAGTTCGCTTATGTAACTAGGGATGCCTTGGGGGACTATACATTTTATGATTTGATATACTCAATAGTGCCAGTTCCATCTTTTTTTTGGGGAAATGTTCCAGACTACGACAATTGGCGTGCGGATGAATTCCGACCCATGGGGGCGGTTAGTGAAGTGTTCAGAGTGTCTCAGTATGCTATGTATTTTTATTTTTTTATAGTAGGTTGCCTAGCAAAGTTTGTTGATGGAATTAAAATAAACACCCTAAAGCTATTTGCGCTTGCGGTTTTTCTAATGACCAGCGTCATGATGTTTCAGTACAACCTTAGGACCATACAATGGTTTTATCATCTAATTATTATTTTGTTTTTGTTTGACTATTTATACTTTAGGAGACGTGTTTGAATATGCCTATTGTAATAGTCCAAGCTGTAGCTCCAGATTACAGAGTCGGACTGTTTAAGAGTTTATTTCATCAGGTTAATATCAAGCTCATCTGCGGTAATGAATATTTTTCATCGGTTTTATCCGCCCCTGAGATTTTTGATGATGAAAATGTACAAAAGTCGAACAATATCTATTTGCTAAATCGCAAATGTCTTTGGCAGGTGTGGCCCGGTTATATTAAAACCCTTGTGGCAAAAAACATCAGAGTGGTGGAACTCAATCCTCGTTGTATCACCAGTTGGTTGTCTTTATTGAGCAGCCGTGTGTTTAAGCGTGGTAAGACGGTGGTATGGGGCCACCTGTTAAATCGTGCTGGTGAGCAAAAGCGTTTTAGTGCCAGACAGCTCATGCTTAAACTGGCCAACGGTGCGCTGTTTTATACCAAAGGCCAAATGGACGCATTCAGGACTACGTCAATTGGCCAATCAACGATTAGCGGTTATGCGCCAAATTCGGTGGTTTATGCCGATCAGGTCACGCATTTCAGCGAGGCTGGGCGTGACTTTTTATACGTCGGACGCTTAGTTGCAGAGAAAAAGCCATTGGTGCTGCTCAACGCATTTTTGCTGGCTTGCGAACAGGGGCTTGGTGACTCACGTTTGCATTTTGTCGGCGCGGGCGATCAACTGGAGGCTTTGCAGCAACGGCTTGGTCAAAGCCCGTTTCGTGATCGTGTTTTACTACATGGTCATAACAATGATTACGCATTTTTGCGCGAGCTCTATAAAAGTTCGGTGTGCTCAGTGTCGCCGGGTTATGTCGGACTGTCGATCACGCAGTCGCTGTCGTTTGGCCGGCCAATGCTGATCTCTGAGCATGAGCCTCATGCGCCGGAAATCGAGGCTTTTATACCTGGTTTCAATGGGCGTTTTTTCCACACTGACGACGCGGAGGATTTGGCCCGGCATTTGTTGGCTTTTTATCTTGAGCGTCAGTTATGGGCAACGAAATCTGCCGAACTTTCAGCACAGGTTTTAGAAAAATACACTTACGAGGCTATGGCACGTGGTTATCTGGCTTTGATTGATGAGGTGCGCCAGCATGGCTGAAAAAGTGCTGATGATTGGCCAGTTTCCGCCGCCGGTAACCGGTGAAGGGAAAATGAATCTGCAAGTGCAAGGCATGCTGCAGCAAGCCGGTTTTGAAGTGTCAGTGCTTAATAGTTGTATCGTGGATAGTGTCAACGACGTCGGCCAGGTTAATGTTGTAAAGCTAATCCGAATGCTGAAACTACTGTGGCAAGGGCTTTGGCTACAGGTAGGAATTGGTGTGCTGTACATGACACCAGGGCAGACTCTGATGGGCTTATTACGTTTCTTACCGCTGTTATTGATAGCGCGCTTAGCGAAAAAGAAAATCATTCTGCACTGGCATGGTTATGGCGTGCTCAGTTCATTTGCTAAATATCCTCGTTTAGCCCGCTGTTATTTGTCGCCTGCGGTTTTAAATATTGTGTTGACCGAGGACCTGCGGGAAAAGCTTCAGCAGTTGGGTTTTCAAGTAAAGAACATTAAAGTGCTTGGCAATTTCAGCGAATTACCCCCGCTGATACCAGTGCCCAAGTCTGATAGACAAAAGCTCAAAGTAGTTTTTCTTGGCGGATTAATGCCAGAAAAAGGCGTTGACACCTTTTTAGAATTAGCGGCAAAGACGCAGCAATTTGAATTTGTGTTGTGCGGTGCAGGGAATGAAACCATTACTGCCAGTGCTAAGGCGTTGGCGCAGCAAGGGCTTTTAACATTCCCTGGTTTGATTGACGGTGAAGCAAAACAGCAGTTGCTAAAAGATGCTGACATTTTTGTGTTGCAAACACACTATCCGACAGAGGGGGTTCCGCTGACCATTCTGGAGGCCATGTCATGTGGTTGTGCCATCGTCACTACCCGACATAACGGTATACCAGAAACTGTTGGTGACGCAGCGTTATTTATTGAAGCCAAATCGATAGATAGTCTGTTCGCCGGATTGCAATTGCTGGATGCCGATCGCAATCAACTGAGGTGGTTACAGCACAAAGCGTTTGAGAGAAGTCAAAATTTTTCAGCTGCGTCATTCAGGGAAGAATTGGTAAGGTTATTCAGGATTTAATCAGAGGTTGCCGTGAAATTTCTACTCTACAGCATCAATCACGCTCCGGAACTGACCGGGATTGGTAAATACAATGGCGAGATGGTGCAGGTGCTGGCGCAGCAGGGGATTGACTGTCTGGTCGTGACAGCGCCGCCTTATTATCCGGAGTGGCAGCTGCATGCCGGTTTTGGTAATGCGTACAGCACGGAACAACAAGGCAAGGTGCGGGTGCTGCGTAATCCGCTGTATGTGCCGAAGAAAGTCACAACATTAAAGCGCTTAGTGCATCTGGCCAGTTTTGCGCTCAGTTCTTTTGGCCGTTTGCTCACTTTACTGCGGGAAAAGCCTGATGTGGTGATGCTGGTGCAGCCTACTTTATTCTGTGCACCAGGTGCGCTGATTTACAGCGCTTTGACCGGCGCCAAAACCATTTTGCACATCCAGGATTTTGAGGTCGACGCGATGTTTGGCCTTGGTATGGCTGGCAAGGACAGTGTGGCACCCACCTCAGGTGTCACTTCTCAGCCATCGCTGAAAAAACGCCTTATTCTGGGCATTGAACGCTGGTTGATGAACCGCTTTGACAAAGTATCTTCGATTTCGCACAGCATGCTGGCTAAAGCCAGTCAGAAGGGCGTCGCGAAGGAGAAACTGCTGTTTTTCCCAAATTGGTCAGACACAGGGTTTGTTAATCCGGCGGTGGATAGCAGCGCGTTACGAGCGCAGTGGGGCTATGCGCCAGATGATAAAATAGTGCTGTACTCCGGCAATATCGGCCAAAAACAAGGGCTTGAAATTGTGTTGGACGCAGCAGCGGCACTGGCCGACCAGCCGCAGGTGAAGTTTGTCATTATTGGCAATGGCGCTTATCGGGACACTCTTGCGTTGGAGGCCGCCCGCCGGGGGCTAACCAACCTTGAATTTAAACCGCTGCAGGCGTGGGAATTAGTCCCGCAAATTCTGGTGATGACCGACGTGCATTTAGTGGTGCAAAAAAAAGGCGTGGCCGATGCCGTGTTACCGTCAAAGCTGACCAATATTCTGGCCGCTGGCGGCCATGCGCTGGTGACAGCAGAGCACAATACCGAACTGGGTGAGCTGGCGCGGCGTGTGCCGGGCATTTACCACTGCATCGAACCGGAAGACAGCAACGCTTTTATCAGCGGCCTTCGGCAGTGTTTGGCGCAGGACACGCAAAGCACCAATACCATCGCACGGCAATACGCCGTCGACCATATCAATTGTGAGCAAGTGCTTGCCCGCTTTGCCCAAGATCTTTTCGAGTTAGTCAGTAAGGAAAATATACGATGACGCAAAAAGTTGCCTTAATCACCGGTGTCACCGGCCAGGACGGCTCTTATCTGGCAGAGTTTCTGCTGGAGAAAGGTTATATCGTGCACGGCATTAAACGCCGCGCATCTTCTTTTAATACCCAGCGTGTGGACCACATTTATCAGGACCCGCACATCGAAAACAAAAACTTTATCCTGCATTACGGAGATTTGACCGACTCGTCAAACCTGACCCGCATTTTGCAACAAGTACAGCCGGACGAAGTGTACAACCTGGGGGCGCAGTCGCATGTCGCGGTGTCGTTTGAAAGCCCTGAGTACACTGCTGATGTCGATGCGATGGGGACTCTGCGTTTACTCGAAGCCATTCGGTTACTGGGCCTTGAGAAGAAAACCCGCTTTTATCAGGCGTCTACGTCGGAACTTTATGGTTTAGTGCAGGAAATACCGCAAAAAGAAACCACGCCGTTTTATCCGCGTTCGCCTTATGCCGTGGCCAAACTGTACGCTTATTGGATCACGGTGAACTACCGCGAATCTTATGGCATGTATGCCTGCAACGGCATTTTGTTTAACCACGAATCGCCACGCCGCGGCGAAACTTTTGTGACGCGTAAAATTACCCGCGCCATTGCCAATATTGCTTACGGTTTAGAGCCGTGCCTGTACCTTGGCAATATGGACGCGCTGCGCGACTGGGGCCATGCCAAAGACTATGTGAGGATGCAGTGGCTGATGTTGCAGCAAGACCATGCCGAAGATTTTGTCATTGCGACCGGCAAACAAATTTCGGTGCGCGAATTTGTCCGGATGACCGCGCAGCAGGCCGGCATCACACTGGCGTTTAGTGGGGAAGGCGTCAATGAAATTGCCACAGTGACGGCGGTGGACAGCACGCTCGCGCCGAAAGTGAAGGTCGGTGATGTCATCGTCAAAGTTGACCCGCGTTATTTCCGCCCGGCGGAAGTGGAAACGCTGCTAGGCGACCCGACCAAAGCCAAACAAAAACTGGGATGGGTACCGGAAATTACCGTCGAGGACATGTGCGCAGAAATGGTGGCGCACGACCTGAACAAAGCCAAACAACACGCTTTGTTAAAACAACATGGTTATGACGTCAGCGTGTCGCTGGAATAAGCTGGTCTGATACAGGCGCGACGCCGCTATTTTGCTTTGCGGGGCCAGCTGATGAAGGTGGCCCGATGGAATTACATATGACAGTGAAGAAAAACCGAATTTTTGTCGCCGGTCACAACGGCATGGTGGGTTCTGCCATTGTACGGCAATTGCAGCAAAACCCGCACAATGAGCTGGTGCTGCGTAGCCGCCGAGAGCTGGATTTAACTTCGCAGGCGCAGGTCAGCGCTTTTTTTGCCACAGAACAAATCGATCAGGTGTATCTGGCCGCAGCAAAAGTGGGCGGTATTGTTGCCAACAACACGTATCCGGCGGATTTTATCTACGAAAACCTGATGATCCAGTGCAACATCATCCACAGCGCGCATCAGGCCGGTGTACAAAAGTTGTTGTTCCTCGGTTCCAGTTGTATTTACCCCAAGCTGGCGGAGCAACCGATGACAGAGCAGGCGCTGCTGACCGGCACGCTGGAGCCAACCAACGAGCCGTATGCGGTGGCAAAAATTGCCGGCATTAAGCTGTGTGAAAGCTATAACCGCCAGTTTGGCCGCGATTATCGCTCAGTGATGCCCACCAACCTCTATGGCCCGAATGACAATTTCCACCCGCAAAACAGCCATGTGATCCCGGCGCTGTTACGGCGCTTTCACGAAGCTAAACTGGCGGGGGCCGACGAAGTGGTGGCCTGGGGCAGTGGCAAACCAATGCGGGAGTTCCTGCACGTGGATGACATGGCTGCGGCCAGTGTGTTTGTGATGAATTTGGCTGATGAGGTTTATCAGCAGCACACCGAAGCCATGCTGAGCCACATTAACGTCGGTACCGGTGTCGACTGTACTATCCGCGAACTGGTGGAGACTGTGGCAAAAGTAGTGGGTTACCAGGGGCGCATCGCTTTTGATGCCAGTAAGCCTGATGGTGCGCCGCGTAAGCTGATGAACGTTAGCCGCCTGGCGGCGCTTGGCTGGAAAGCCGGGACTTCGCTGGAGCAAGGCCTTGCCAGCACCTATCAGTGGTTTTTAGCCAATCAGGATTCGTTCCGGGCCTGACGGAGGCGCTGATGTTTTTATCCGACAGCCTGTTTAGTACTGTGATCGACGCGACGCCGCTGGTGTCGCTTGATTTGATTGTGCGCAATAGTCAGGGCCAGATCTTGCTCGGGGAGCGGATGAACCGGCCGGCACAAGGGTATTGGTTTGTGCCCGGCGGCCGGATCCGCAAAATGGAAAGCATTAGCAGTGCCTTTGAGCGGCTAACCCGTGAAGAGCTTGGCATCGGCTTTGCGCTGACAGACGCACAGTTGTTACGGCCTTTTGATCATTTCTACCAGGATTCTGTGTTTGGTGAGCATCCATCGACCCATTATGTCGCCATTGCTTACGAGCTGGCGGTAGGAGATGTGCTGAGTGATTTGACGGCGCTGCCACAGCAGCAACATGGCCGGTA
>CAMLRA010000063.1 GCA_946482325.1 uncultured Chromatiaceae bacterium
GGATTGGTCCTGTCGGAACAAACTGGCTGCCGCAGCGTAGTCGCCGGCGCGATAGGCTGCATTGCCTTGCCACAGCGGGTCTTTGAACTTTGCCTGCGCAGCCGGGTAATCACCCGCCGCATAAGCCTCGCGGGCTTGCTCATTTCTGCTTTGCCATAAGTCCTGCCACTGCCAGCCGGATGTTGAGGTTGGGCCTGCTGCTGTCACGTGTTGCTGATTGACCGCATTTGGCGCATCTGCTGCCGGAACCGGTTGCGGCCACAGCAGCAGTAACAACGGCAACACCAATAACTGCTGCTGACGCAATGCCAACAGGGCCAATATCAGTAGCAGATAACACAGGTAGATGCCGGCATCCTGCCATTGATCGCCCTGCATGGCTGAGGGGGCGGCATCTTCATTTAAAGTCAACGCCGGCAGCGCCAGTAACTTATTGATGTCGCTGTCGTCAAAACTACTCTGGGCAAAGGCGCCGCCGGTTAATGCACTCAACTCACGCAGTTGGCTCAGCGGCACTTTAGGCAGCACAATACTGCCACGGGCATCTTTGAGCAGCTCGCCGTTTTCCAGTTGGATAGGGGCGCCGTCTGTCTGACCAAACGCCAGCACAGAAACACGATGGCGAAAGCCATTGAGCATGTCTCGAATTTGTGTAAATTGCTGGCTATCAAAACCATCAGTGAAAAAGATAATATCGCCTTTGACATACCCGGCCTGTTGCAACAGCTGGTCAGCCAGTTTCAGCGCACCAGCAAAATCAGAGCCTTGTACCGGCATGATTTCCGGTTTTAGGTCTGGCAGAAGCAAGCTGATATTATTGTGGTCGGGCGTCAGCGGCGAAATGACATAGGCGTCGCCGGCAAAAGCCAGCAGTGCCATCTCACCTTCAAGCTGTGCTTTGGCATAATCCAGTGCTTTAAACCTCGCCTGCGTCACCCTGTTGGGTTTGATATCCGTCGCACGCATCGACATGGACATATCCAGCACCAGCACGGTCGCGCGCTTGAGCTGAAAAGCCGGTTGCGGCAGTTTCTGCCAGCTTGGACCTGCTGCGGCCAGAATGCCAATCAACACCAACAGCGGCCACAACCAGAGTTGAGGTTTTTTCGTCGTTTGTACACTCAGCAGTTGCTGATACAGATGCGGTGCCAGCATTTGCTGCCAGGCGTCAGTCAGCGGCAGCCGGCGTAACAGGTACCAGCACAAGACCACCAGCGGTAACAGCAGCAGGATGTAGGGTCTTAAAAAATGGATATCAAAGGGCATAACGACTCCGGCGCCATAATGCCAAACCAAGCAACAGCAGTGCGCCAGCGAGTGGCCAGTGCAGCAGGCTTTGTTGTGGCCGGTAGTTCAGCTGATCACGTTCAATAGGTTCAAGCTGGTCCAGTAACTGATAAATTTCGCTGAGTTCCTGCAGATTACGGGCGCGGAAATAACGACCGCCGGTTTCACTGGCGAGCTCGGTCAGCAATTTTTCATCCAGATCAGCTGAGGGATTAACCACTTGCGGACCAAAAATACCCTGCTGCACCATTTGTTCAGCACCAACCCCGACAGCATAAATCTTCACGCCGGCGGCCTTTGCGAGTGCCAACGCTTCACGCGGCTGAATATTACCGGCGGTGTTTGCGCCATCGCTTAACAGAATCAGCACTTTGTTGGAACTCTGATAGGTATTAAAACGCTTGACGCTAAGACCAATGGCCTCGCCGATTGCTGTGCGTTGACCAACTAAACCTAACACTGCATCGTCCAGCATCTTTTGCACTGTGGTGCGGTCAAACGTCAGCGGCGTCTGCTGATAAGCGGCGTCGGCAAACAACACCAGGCCAAGCCGGTCCCCCTGACGTTTGGCAATAAATTGTCCCAGTACATGTTTAACCGCGTCCAGCCGGTTAAAGGATTGACCTTCAATGACCATGTCATTGATATTCATCGAGCCGGACAAGTCCACCGCCAGCATCATGTCGCGGCCCTGCTGAGGCAAAGTAACGGGCTCACCGAGCCAACGTGGCTCTGCTGCTGCAGCCAGCAAACACAACCAGAATATTAATGGCAACAAAGGCGGGCGCCGCCATTGTGTACGCGGCTGGCTGTGAGCTTGCTGTTCAGCCAACTTAGCCAGCGGCGGGAAATATAGCGGATTGCCGATTTGTGGTGCGCGACGACGCAGCAGCCACGGCAGCGGAGCCAGTAAAAATATCCAGGGCAGGGCAAATTCAAACATACAGTGAGAGCTCCTGATGTTTGATGAGCCATTGTCTGGCGTATTGCAGCCAGGCGCTGACGAGCTCTGGCTCGCGGGCAGGGCTGTATAACAGAGCGTCGAGCTCAGGTGGCGCTGTGTCCAGTGCCGCGCTGCGCTGTAAAAACTCGACAAACTGCGCACTTCGCATAGCAAGCGCCGGGTGGCCGGGCCTTTTGGTC
This sequence comes from uncultured Chromatiaceae bacterium, assembly GCA_946482325.1. Next base: position 2,431 of record CAMLRA010000063.1, read on the forward strand.
TGCAGATACTGTTTTAACAGCAGTAGAATCTGATTGGCAGCGTCTTGGTGCTGCAGATTGATTTGCGCCAGCAGCTGCAATGCCAGGCGGCGGGCACTGTTACGCCGGTATTGTTGCAACAGGCGCCAGCCGAACCAGCTGAACAGTGCCAGTAACAGCACGCCGAGCAGCAGATAACCCGGAGCCAGATAAAACTCGTCCGGCAGTGGCGGCTGTTGAATATCGGCCAGCGCGGCTTTTAAATTGTCAGTCATTGACGGCGTCTCAGCCATGTCCGGCTCCCTGCGTCAGAGTGCCCGCCAGCGTGTCGGTACTGCTTAATTGGTGGCGCAGCGGCAGAGCTGTGCTGATGTGCACATGACGTAAGCCCAGGCTTCGCCAAAACGTCTGTTGTTGTTGCAGCAGTTGTTGCTGTTGTTGCTGATATTGCTGCTTCAGCAGTTGCGGGGTTACATCAAGTTGCAATACTTCCTGCGTGTTCTGTACTGCAAGTTGTCCCTGCACCTGCATTGGCAGTTGTTGCTCCAGCGGGTCAAGGATTTGGCAGAGCCGGATCTCATTATGCTGTCGCATCGACTGCAGATGACGCAACACATTGGCGTCCAGCGCGAAAAAATCCGAGATGATATAAATCAGACTGCCGGGTCGCACCAGACGGCGCAGCTGGCCCACCGCGTCGGCCAGAGTCAGTGGAGTGGCAGCTGCAGGCGCCGGCGTACCAAGCTCAAGCAATTGCTGCAGATAACGCAGCACGGCCACGCTGCGACTGGCAGGCTTTAACTCGCGAATTTGGCTGCCGCTCAGTAAAATGCCACCAAATTTGTCGCCACGATTTTTGGCATGCCAACCGACCAGGGCTGCCAGATGCGCTGCCTGCACGGCTTTGGTCAGCAGCACAGAGCCAAAGTGCATGCCGGGGCTTAAATCCGTCAGCACAAACACCGGCCGCTCTTTTTCTTCGCGAAATAACTTGGTGTGGACTTTGCCGGTTCGGGCTGTCACGCGCCAGTCGATGGTGCGCACATCGTCGCCCGGTTGGTAGTGGCGTACTTCATCAAATTCCATGCCGCGGCCTTTGCTGCGCGCCAGATAACTACCAGCCAGTTTGCTCTGGATCACCTGCTTCGGTGCCATATCAAGCAAATAGGTGTGATGCTGATATTGCAGCAATTGCGCCAAATCCAGATGAACACCATCGGTCCCCAGCGCTTTGAGCAGGTCCGCGGCAGTTGGTTTGTTTTGCAAGGTGGGCATCAGGCAACCGGTACGCGTTTGAGCAGCTCTGTTAGCACCTGATCGGTACTAACGCCTTCGGCTTCCGCTTCGTAACTTAAAATCAGCCGGTGGCGCAGCACGTTATGAAACACGGCCTGGACATCATCCGGCGTGACAAAATCGCGACCGCTGAGCCAGGCTTTAGCACGGGCACAGCGCTCCAGCGCAATAGTGGCACGCGGGCTGGCACCATAAGCGATATATCGGCCAAGTTCAGCACCATAGTTACCGGCATGTCGTGTTGCCATCACCAGCTGTACTATGTATTGCTCCAGACTTTCGGCGATATGCAGCTGCAGAATAGTCTGGCGGGCGGCAAAGATATCCGCCTGAGTCATGCGGGGCGGGGTTTCGCTTTGTTGTGATAAAGCTTCACCACGGGTTAAGCGCAAGATCTGCAGCTCTGTCGCCGCATCCGGATAGTCGACTTTTAAATGCAGCAGAAAACGGTCGAGCTGGGCTTCCGGTAGCGGGTAAGTTCCTTCTTGTTCCAGTGGGTTTTGTGTCGCCATCACCAGAAACAGTTCAGGCAATTTATAGCTGTGGCGGCCCACAGTGATTTGTTTTTCTGCCATCGCTTCAAGCAGCGCGGATTGCACTTTGGCTGGTGCGCGGTTGATTTCATCAGCCAGAATGATGTGGTGAAACAGTGGGCCGCTTTGGAATTCAAATTTGCCCGTTTCCGGCCGGTATATGTCGGTACCAGTCAAGTCGGCAGGTAATAAATCCGGCGTAAACTGAATGCGGTGAAAACTGCCTTCAACCCCATGGGCCAGCGCATTGACCGCTCGGGTTTTCGCAAGGCCTGGCGGGCCCTCGACCAGCAAATGGCCATTGGCCAACAGCGCCAGCAGAATGCCTTCAGTCAGGGCGGGTTGGCCAACCACCTGGCTGTCAAGATAGGATTTTAACCGGTTAAATGCGTTCACAAACAATACTCTCTGGCTCTGGTTAAACAGCGTTATTTATATGAAATCTCGAAGGATTTCACAGGCGTATCCGATGAAATGCGGCTAGGCTAAGACCAGCTTCGCGGATATATGGGCGGCGCTGATTAAAACAACTGTTTTAATTTCGTCTGACTCTCGCTACAATCGGGAAAAACACAGGTCAGACCTGTAATGAGCAGCAACAGAGGACTTATATGGCCAACCCAATTCAACTCAGGACCCGGCAGGGCGATCGTATCGCTATCGTCCGCGGCTTACGTACGCCATTTGCCAAGCAGGCCACCGAATTCCACGGGGTTTCGGCGCTGGAGTTAGGCAAACTGGTCGTGAACGAACTGCTGATCCGCAGTGAACTGGACCCCAAGTTAATTGATCAGGTTGTTTATGGTCAAGTTGTGCAGATGCCGGAAGCACCAAACATCGCCCGCGAAATCGTGTTAGGCACCGGCATGAACGTGCACACCGACGCATTCAGCGTGACCCGTGCTTGTGCCACCAGCTTTCAGTCAGTCGTCAGCGTCACTGAAAGTATGATGGCCGGCATCACCGAAATCGCCATCGCCGGCGGCGCCGATTCCAGTTCAGTATTGCCGATTGGCGTCAGTAAAGCGCTGGCCCGTGCGCTGGTTGATGTGAATAAAGCCAAAACCTTTGGTCAGAAACTGGCGATCTTCCGCCGCTTAGGCCTGAAAGATCTATTACCGGTACCACCAGCAGTTGCCGAGTACACCACCGGTTTGTCGATGGGGGATACTGCCGAGCAAATGGCCAAGACCCACGGCATCAGCCGCGCCGATCAGGACGCCATGGCGCATCGCTCGCATTCACTGGCTGCTCAGGCCTGGCAAAATGGCCTGATGAAAGAAGAAGTGATGGCCGCGCACGTCGAGCCGTACAACAAATTCCTCGATATCGACAATAACATCCGGCTTGATTCCAAACTCGAATCCTACAGCAAGTTAAAGCCAGTCTTTGACCGGACCTACGGCACTGTCACTGCAGCCACTTCAACGCCTTTGACTGATGGGGCGTCTGCCGTGCTGATGATGACCGAAAGTCGTGCGAAGGCGTTGGGGTATGAAATTTTGGGTTATGTGCGCAGCTATGCGTTTGCCGCGATTGATGTGTGGGAGGACATGCTGATGGGGCCGTCGTATGCGACACCTTTGGCGCTGGACCGGGCCGGTATGAAGCTCTCAGATCTGACTTTAATCGAAATGCACGAAGCTTTTGCCGCACAGGCGCTGGCTAACATGAAAATGTTTGGCTCGAAAAAATTCGCCGAAGAGAAACTGGGCCGCACTGAAGCCATTGGTGACATCGACATGACGAAATTTAACGTCAATGGCGGTTCGCTGGCATATGGTCACCCGTTTGCTGCGACCGGCACGCGCTTGATTACCCAAACATTACATGAATTAAAACGCCGCGGCGGCGGTGTTGGTCTGACTACGGCCTGCGCTGCCGGTGGTCTTGGCGCCGCGATGATTGTGGAGACTGAATAATGCAGCCGACTTTTACCTTAAGCCAACGAGATGATGGTGTTGCGGTCATTACCATGGATATCGCTGGCGAAAGCATGAACGTGCTCAAAGCCGAATTTGCTGATGAAATTAACGTGGTACTGGAGCAGATCCGCAGCAATAAGGGCATCAAAGGCGTGGTGATCATCAGCGGTAAGCCTGATTCATTTATCGCCGGTGCTGACATCAGCATGCTGGATAAATGCACAACAGCCGCTGAGGCCACTGCCATCGCCCGGATGGGCCAGCAAATGTTCAACGAGCTGGAAAAGCTGCATGTCCCGCTGATTGCCGCAATTCATGGCCCTTGTTTAGGTGGTGGTCTGGAGCTGGCGATGGCCTGTCACGGCCGTATCGCGACTGATGATGCGAAAACTGTATTAGGACTGCCGGAAGTTCAGCTTGGTTTGTTACCGGGCAGTGGCGGTACACAGCGGTTGCCCAAACTGGTTGGCCTGCAAAAAGCGCTGGATATGATGTTGACCGGTAAACAGTTGCGTGCGGTACAGGCGAAAAAAGCCGGGTTAGTCGATGTGGTGGTGCCGCGTAGTATCTTATTGGAAGCTGCCGTGAAAATGGCTTTGGCGGGTAAACCGGATCGCTCTAAGCCAGTCAAATTGCCATTGGTCGGTCAGCTGCTGGAGTTTACGTCCATTGGCCGCGGCATTTTGTTCAGTCAGGCGCAAAAACAAACACTGGCGAAAACCCAGGGCCATTATCCGGCGCCGCTGAAAATCATTGATGCGATAAAAACGGGTGTGTTTGGCGGCATGCAAAAAGGCCTGGAGGTCGAAGCGCAGCATTTTGGCGAACTTTGCATGACGCCGGTGTCGGCGAACTTACGCAATTTGTTCTTTGCCACCACCCAGATGAAAAAAGAAAGTGGTGCCGGCGATGCCAAACCGCGCAAAGTGAAAAAAGCGGCGGTGCTGGGCGGCGGCCTGATGGGCGGCGGTATCGCCAATGTCACGGCGGGTAAAGCCGGCGTGCCGGTGCGCATCAAAGACATTAACCAGACCGGTATTGGTAATGCGCTGAAATACAGCTTCAGCCTGCTGAATAAAAAGTACAAAAAGCGTTTTATCAGCAAAACCGAACTGCAAAAACAAATGTCACTGCTGACCGGCACCACGGACTATTCCGGTTTCCACGATGTGGACCTGGTCGTTGAAGCGGTGTTTGAAGATTTAGCGCTGAAACAACAAATGGTGGCGGATATCGAACAGCATTGCAGCGAACATACGGTGTTTGCCTCCAATACCAGTTCGCTGCCAATTGGGCAGATCGCGGCCAAAGCAGCGCGGCCGGAAAATGTCATCGGCCTGCATTATTTCTCGCCGGTCGACAAAATGCCGCTGGTCGAAGTGATTGCGCACGAAAAAACTTCGGCCGAGACCATCGCGACCACTGTGGCTTTTGCCCGTAAACAAGGTAAAACGCCGATCGTCGTCAAAGACGGTGCCGGTTTTTATGTAAACCGGATTTTAGCGCTGTACATGAACGAAGCCGCGAATCTGCTGCTCGAAGGCGAGTCAGTGGAGAAACTGGATAAAGCACTGACCCGCTTTGGTTTTCCGGTTGGCCCTATTACGCTTTTGGATGAAGTCGGCATCGACGTTGGCGCCAAGATTTCGCCTATTCTGCAAAAAGAACTCGGTGAGCGCTTCCAGGCGCCAGCCGCTTTTGACAAGTTAATCGCTGATGGCCGCAAAGGCAAAAAGGTTGAAAAAGGCTTTTACCTGTACGGCAAAAATGCCAAAAAAGGCCGCAAAGAAGTCGACAGCAGCGTTTACGGCCTGCTGGGTGTGCAACCCAATGGCCGCCTGAGCAGCGAGCAAATCAGCAAACGTTGTATGGTGCAGATGCTGAACGAAGCGGTGCGTTGTTTGGAGGAGGGCATTATTGCCTCGGCGCGTGACGGCGACATCGGCGCAATTTTTGGTATCGGCTTCCCGCCGTTCCTTGGTGGCCCGTTCCGTTATATCGACAGCTTGGGTGCTGGTAATCTGGTGGCGGATTTACGCCGCTTTGAAGCACAATTTGGCAGTCGTTTTACACCGGCGCCGCTGTTGTTGGCGATGGCCGAGCAGGAAAAAACCTTTTATTAAGGTTTGTGTTTCGCAAGGCTCGTGAAGAAAAAACCGCAGCGTGCTGCGGTTTTTTTGTGCGCAGCATCCATGATGCAGCACTCTTTGTGTTGTTTAAAATTGCCCCTGGTCATTTTTTATATATAATCCGGCGTCTTTTACATGACGGAGCTAAGTTGTGTTGTGGTTACTGCTTCATCCAATGATTAGTGTGTGGTGTTTTCTCAAGGCCAAACAAGCCGGATTACGCAGCTGGCCTTGGGTCATGCTGGCGTTATTGACCGGCCCTGTAACAGTACCGCTGTTTCTGAATCACCGGCGTATGGTTTTGTTGAAAAACTCCGGGCGTCATTCAGGCCGGTTTCTCTCCTGACTTCTGTGAGTGCCATCTGAAAAAAAAGCTTTTTATGTTATTTTTTCCGGTTGCTGCCAGTGCACCGGCGCACTTTCAGCAATCCAAAGCTGGACCGGCACCTGTTGCTCGGGCAATGCCAGCAATTGATATAAGCCGGACTGACATAATTCCTGACTAAAAGCCGTTGGCAAAAATGCAGTGCCATTACTGCGCAGCAGCCATTGCCGCAACAACCGCGGGTCGCTGCAGCAAAAGGCCAGCGGTGCTTTGGATAACTGGGGTAATTTGCCGGCCCAGTCCAGTCGTCCTTCCGCTTGGGCGGTACTGCTGACCGGCCCTACTGCCGCCAACGTTAAACAGCGCCATAGCTGCGGCACATAACCAGATTCCGCCGGTTTGTCGGCACTGGTGGTTAAAATCACATCAGCGTGTCGGTTCAGCGCGACGATTGCGTCACTGACCTGCAAATGCACAGCAGTCTCGACATTGACGACTAACATTTCCAGCAACTCAGCTGCCAGAAACTGCAGGCCAGGTTCTACCGCCACGGTAAGGCGCTGTGCGAGGCTACTTTGCTGCTGTAATTGTGTCTTAGCAGCCTGTAGAGCGCTGATCACCGCCTGAGCATGGGGAAGCAGCAGTTCGCCGGCTTCGGTCAGCTGAATGTTATTGCGGTGGCGACTGAACAGTGCAACGCCAAGACTTTGTTCTAGCTGCCGAATGCGAAAGCTGACTGCTGACTGCGTCAAATAAAGATGTTCAGCGGCTTTGCCAAAATGGCGGGTTTTCTGCACTTCCAGAAAGGTTTTCAGTAGTTCAGTGTCCAAAGATTGACCCTAATTTTTTTAATTGTGATGATAAAAAATATTTGTTTTACGTGCGGAATTTTGTTTACCATACTCCGCACAGTTTAATTGGGATAGCTTTAGATTCAACGAGATCAGGGGAAAAAAGTGATGCAGCAAAGTTTTGTGGCTAAACGTCGCTTTTTTGATGACCGTAATTTCCCGAAAGGGTTTACCCGGTCAGGACGCTTCACCTTAGCAGAGGGCAACCTGCTGGAGAAGCATGGGGCATCGATGCAGGAACTGGACGAAGGCCAGCGCCAGCCGGTGAACGAAGAAGAGCAACGCTTTTTACAAGTTATGCGCGGTGAAGCAGAAGCAGAAACCGTCTATGAAAAAGCCTGGCTGAAATATAAACAGCGGGTTCAGGAAAAGCGCAAGTTTCATACAGTTTTCGGCAAAAAGCGCATTGCTGATGGCAGCGATGATTTTTCTTACGTCGAAACTGATAACGATTAACAGAACCGGATTCACCGGTCGCGACAGAGGGAATTTGGTGTGGACGGATTTATTCAAAATTTACTAAACCCGGCAGTGCTGGTGTTTTTAATCCCGTTAGCCGGTATTGGAATCGGTGGACTGAAAATGTGGTTAAATCATCAGGAGCGGATGGAAAAAATTCGGCAGGGTATAGATCCTGACGCCCGCCGTGACTAATCTGCTGTCGTGAACCGTGATGAAGTTGATGATCGCAAAAAGCGCCGAAAGGCGCTTTTTTTATGAGTAACAAATTGGGGGGGGTAGCTGTGCAGCCAGCGCGATGCAACTTTAAAAAGATAAATCTCTTACAAAAGTTGAGTCGCCAACAGTTTAAACGGTCAGGCAATAGTGCGACTCTTAGCATGCAGGTTTCGCAGCATTGCACTGCTGGCCCAGCTATCCGCAGTGATTAGTCGTTTTTCAACCAATGCTTATACCGATGCTGGCACCGCTGCCAACCGCGGTTTGTTTTGCTTCTGGTCGAGCAGGAATTGGGTGAAATCAGCGGCGGATAACGGTTTGCTGTAGTAATAGCCCTGAATAATCTCGCAACGCAATTGTTTCAGTTGCTGCAATTGTTCTGCCTGTTCAACACCTTCGGCCACAACAGTCAAGCTCAGGTTGTGAGCGATGGTGACAATAGTATCCACCATATTTCGGCCACGGGCGGTATTCATGTCGTCGATAAAAGCTTTATCAATTTTCAGAGTGTTGAGCGGGAATTGTTTTAAGTAAGCCAACGATGAATAGCCGGTACCAAAGTCGTCCATCGCCAGATGAATACCGCGGGCACGTAGTTTTTTCATCGTATCAATCGCCATTTTTGGCGATTGCATGACTGTGCCTTCGGTGATCTCAAGTTCCAGGTGATAAGACGGCAGCTCGGTTTGCTGTAGGACGTCGTCAATCTGCTCACATAGATAAGGCAGCATAAACTGTTTGACCGACAGGTTGACCGCAACCCGGCCATGGAACAAGCCCTGATCAATCCAGCGTTTCACGTCGAGACAGGCTTTACGCAGCACCACTTCGCCGATTTCTACAATCTGCCCCGTCTCTTCAGACACCGGAATAAATGACGCCGGGCTTATCAGACCGCGTTTAGGTGTGATAAATCGCACCAACGCTTCCATCCCAACCAGTTGGCCGCTGAGAATATCCATTTTTGGCTGGTAATAAACGGTAAAAAAATCTTCTTTCAGACCATGGCGAATCAGGTTTTCCAGCTGCAGGCGTTTGACGGCCAGTTTATTCATGCTGTCATTAAAAAACAGATAGCGATTGGCGCCGTCGTTTTTCGCATGGTACATCGCAGTGTCGGCGTTTCGCAGCAATGCTTCCGGGTCTCGGCCATCTTCCGGGTACAACACAATACCGATACTGCTGGTCACCACCAGTTCGTGCTGGTTGATAAAAAATGGCAGGTTGATTTGTTTAATCAGCTCTTTCGCCATCGTTGTGATGGTGTGAATATCGTTGGTGTTTTCCAGCAGGATGGCAAATTCATCGCCGCCAAGCCGGTACAGGCGTTCTTTTTGCCGGGTCAGCTGGCTTAACCGTTCCGCCAGTTTAATCAGCAAAGAATCACCCAGCTGATGGCCTAACGAGTCATTGATTTTCTTAAAGTTATCCAAATCAAACACCAGCAGTGCGTGTTTGACTTCACGGTCGACCAGTCGACCAAGTTCCGCAGAAAACATTGCACGGTTAGGCAAGCCGGTCAGAGTATCAGAATTGGCCAGCCGGCTCAGTTCGGCTTCGCGCTTTTTCCGTTCGGAAATATCAGAAAACACGGCCACATATTGAGTGAGAACGCCGTGGTCATCCCGCACTATGTCAAAATTAAGCTCGGCCTGATACACCTCACCACTGATGCGCTGGTCCTGAATTTCGCCTTGCCAGTTCCCACTGGTCTGGAGCGCGTGGCCGATTTCCTGCAAAAAGCGGCTGGGGTACATCGATAAATCAAATGGTTTTTTAATCACTTGATCCCGGCTTTTACCGGTAATGGTGCTGAATGAATGATTCACTTCCAGTACAATAAAATTGGTGTCACAAATCACCACTGCGTCTGAGATGTTCTCCAGACAGCGGGCAAACAGTTCAAGTCGTTCTTCGGTTTGTTTCAGTAACTGAATGTTTTTCAGTGTGCCGGTCATTCGGGTTGCAACACCTTCAGCATCAGTGGATACGACTTTGCCGCGGTCCAGTACCCAAACCCAGCCACCATCGGAGGCCCGCAGACGGTAGGCGGCTTCAAAATAGGGAGTTTCACCGGCAAGGTGTTGATACAGCTGTTCTGTGACCCGCTCAATGTCACGCGGATGGATTTGGTCACGGTTTGGTGGAAACTGATTGGTTTCAGGTTTGAGTTCGACCGGATGTTGCCAGGAACTGGAGCGGTATAAACTACCGGAAGCGATGTTCCAGTCCCAAAGCTCATCGCCGCTGCCCCACAAAGACAAACGCAGGCGCTCTTCACTTTGTTCGAGCCGGCTTTGATAGCGCCGCATTTTTAAAATCGACAAATGTGCCAGCAGCAAAGCGCCAAATGAAAACAATAAAATCGACGACAACACATAAGGCATGGCATGGTCGAAATCAACCGCATGGGCCGGCATGCTCAGTAAAGCCGGCAACAGCAAGAGCCGGGAATTTCTGTAATTATTATTATTTTTCACACATCTACGCAGCTTTTGGGCTTTTGGTTAACTTATAGAAAATCTCCGGAGCTGTCAAAGCCAATCTGTCTGCAAGGCCAGCTGTGACGCTAGTTCCGCACTTGTCATACTACGCATCAGACTATGCTCGGGCGCCGGACCTGTTGCCATAAAAATGGCATCGTAATCAGGTGCCAGTAACTCATAACAAAAATTGCAGAAATCTTGCAGTGACAAGGCTTCCAACTCGTCCTGAATGCGTTGCGACAATGAGCACTGATAATCGCCCTGACCAATAGCCAGCCACAGACGTTTGGCCCGGCTGGCAAGACTGGTGTCGCGCTCACGGATTTGTGCGATCAGACTGGATTTGATCTGCGTAAAATCGTCGGCCGGAATTTCCGGTAACTCTTCGAGAAACTTGCGATAGAAAATTAACGTGGCGTAATACAAATCCGCAGCCGCGGTTTTTGGCGACTGCACATAAAACGCCATGCCTGGCTTTAAATTCATCGGCACATAACCAGTCCCGACCAGATAACCGAGCTGCTGTTCGGTACGAAGCGCATGAAAATATTCCGGTGAAATCAAATGATTGGCCAGCATAAATTTGGCCATGGCCGCTGCGCTGCGGTCCTTGGCCGGCAGATAAATCACCAGCGCCTGGTCGTCATGCGTCAGCTGCTGTTGCAACCAGACCGGGCCGCTGCCCTGCACGGAAAAGCTTTGCCGTGGCAAGCGCTGTCCAGCGGCCCCCAGTTGCTGTTGCCATGGTGTCAACATGCGCTGTAACAAGTAAGCATCGGTTTTTTGCCAGTTACCGAGCATCAATGCGTCAATATGCACATGTTGCAGAGCTGTGGCGCAAAATTGGTTAAAAGCTGCGAAATCAGCTTGCTCCAGCAGCTTTGCCAGCTGCTGCGTATCCGGATTGAGTGGTTGCAGCAAGGACGACAATTGACTGAACAACTGACTGATCGGTTTGCCACTGATTTGACTGCGCCAGTGTCGCACCAGCTGAAACTTCAACTCCGCAAAGCGCTGTTCGCTAAACTGCAAGTCAGTGAGCTCACTGAGCAAATCCTGCAACAACGCGATTTGGTTGGCTGACAAGCCACTGCTGTGCAGGGTCAGGCCGTGCTGCTGCACATACAGGTTGTAACTCAGTCCGGCCGTCGTTGCCGGGTAAAATTGTTCGTTGATGCGATCGAGAAATAATTCCAGCCAGAGTTTGGTCAGAGCCAGTTGGTTTAAATCCTGCACAGTGTTGGGCAAAGTCAGCTGGACAAAAATATGGCCTTTGGGTGAATGGAAATCAGTGTCTGCTTTAAACCACAGCGATAAATGCTCGGTATCAACCAGATGCTCGGGTTGCTGTTGATGTGCGCTGAGCGGTATCAGTTGCAACTGTCCAACCAGGTAAGGATTGGGTTCCGGCAACCGATAGCCTGGCATAGGTTGCTGTTCTGCCAGCCCGGCCAGCAGTTCTGCTGCCAATGGTTCGACACTATAGGGCGTGTGATACCAGCGCGCTTGCCGGCTGGCACTGACTTCAGGTGCAATCAGCATCACCCTTAAATTGTCGGCCCGGAAATAACTGAGCAGCTGGCGATACAGCGATTCGGAAGGCGTTTCCATCCTGTAGTCGCCAAAGATGTAGTCATGTTCAGGATAATGTTGCAGGTTAATGGCCAGGTCACTGGCCAGTTGCAAGCTGGCGCGTGGTTCCTGATAGGTGAAACTCCACTGGATCAGGCGCTGGCGTTCCTGAAACAGATATAGTGGAAAGGCTTCTTTGCGCAACAATGCAAAGTATGCAAAACAACTTTGCAGGATTAAATCACGCTGCGCCATACCGGCGTGAGTCAACTCAAAAGCAAGAGTAAAGTCTTTGTAATTACTGCCATCAATACCACCACCGGCACTGAGCGCATTGACCAGACCTTGCTGTTTCAGGCCGCTTAATAACGAGCCAGGCCCTTCATCCCCGATCAGATGGGCAAGAAAACTAACGACTTTATATGGATACCAGGGCTGAATATCGGGCAAGGCAAAGCTGAGTACCAAACGTTGGGTTGGTTTGTGCGGCTGAATGTTTAACTGGATGCCAAGGTGTTCGGCCTGATACAGCGGTGTAGTTAAAGCTGTTTTAGCCGGTAAGTGATCCGGCATCTGCATAAAATATTGTTCAGCCAGTTGCTGCTGACGAGCGAGTGGCAGTGCCGAAACCAATACCAGACACATCCGGCTGGTAGCATACTGCTGTTGATAAAACTGCCGGACTGCATCACGGGCACTTTGCTGTGGCCGGTCGTCCAACGTCTGCAGATTGCCGACCGAGAATTTCGCAAATGGATGCGCCGGATTGATGGTTTCTTTGTGTGCCTGATAAATACGCCGGCCATCGTCTTTGAGTTTCATCGAAAACTCAGCTTCAATCGCCTGCCGTTCTTTTTGCACCGACTCTTCGGCAAAAAGCGGGGCGCCGAGCATATCGGCAAAACGCTCAAGTCCTTCGGCGAAAGCGTTATCTTCAATATCGAAATAAAAGCAGCTGTGTTCTGTGCCTGTCCAGGCATTATGGCTACCGCCGTGGCTGCTGATGAACTGAGCATAGTCGCCGGCGTCGGGAAATTTTTCTGAGCCGAGAAATACTAAGTGTTCGAGGAAATGAGCCAGACCTTCACGGTCGGCCGGGTCATCAAAATGCCCGACATTGACCGACATCGCCGCCGCGCTTTTTTCCGCGTCGGCTTGTTCGACTAACAGCACCCGCAGACCATTATTCAGCGTCAATGTCTGATAACGGCGATGGTCGGCAGGGCTTTGTACGAGTTGCGTTTTTTTCAAATCAGGCCTCATTGTCAGGCTAAATGCGACGAGTTTTACTGCAGCTCATCATACGATTAAGGAATATAAAGAATAAAATCTATGCTTTATTATCAGTTACTGTGGCAAAGATCTTTCATTATCATAGCGCACTCTTTTCGCGTTGGGCGCGAAGTTGTTGATGGTGTACATAATGGTCAATCTGGTTATCATGCGGCACGGCGAAGCGGTGTCGCAAAGCAGTCAGGATAGTCAACGGCAACTGAATGCCCGCGGGGATGCTGAAGTCAGTCAGATGGCAGCCTGGCTGACAAAAGTTTACGCGCATTTCGATTTTATTCTGGCAAGTCCTTACGTCCGCACTCAGCAAACAGCTGCCTTGATGTTGGCACATCAAGGTGCGACGACGCAATTACAGACTTTGCCTGAACTGGTGCCGGAGGGAGATTGCCATCAGGTACAGCTTTACGTGGATGCTTTATTGGCAGAAGCGCCGGCTGCACGGATACTGATAGTCTCTCACATGCCTCTGGTCAGTTTTTTGGTGGAAACTTTTACCCGCAGCGGCAATACGCCAATTTTTGATACTGCGGCCCTGGCTTGTATTGAATACACGCCGGGTGGGCAGGGGGTGTTACTAGAAAAAATCGCCCCGGTCGATTTACAGTTCATCAGCTCTTGATTATTTGTCTGGCGTTTTTAGTAATACCAATAAAGCGCCGTCCCGGCCCCAGTGAGTTGGTGCAGTGTGAAAGGCGCGCACATTCGGGTGTTGAATAAGCCAGTTCGGCACTTTGCGCGCCAACAGTCCACTGCCTTTACCGTGTACCACACAAGCACAATTAAAATGCTCCCGTTGGCAATAATCCAGCAGACCAGCCAGTTCATGTTTTGCATCTTGCTGACTCAGGCCATGCAAGTCCAGCACGACGCCGGGCTGAAACTCACCGCGTTTTAAATTTTTTGCCAAATGCAGGTCTTCGCCGGGCTGGACATAACTGACAGTGCCGCCGTCGAACTGATAACCTTCGTATTGATCAGAAAAATAGAATAAACTGGCAGCCGGCTGACTTTCAGACGTCTTGATGGCAGATTTTTTCTTGCTGCGTGGCGGGGTCAGCGTTATCTTGTCCTGCGCCATAGGGCGGGCACCCGAGATCGCATCACGGAACAGCTGAATATCCTGGTCGGTCAAAGGTGGTGTCTTTCGCATGGCGCAAGTCTATCCAATGAGCACACTGAAAGAAATGACTGAAGCACAAACTTCTCCGCTGACCGCGGAATTAATCGACGAAGCCGTAGCCGATTTACACAGTATTCACGACTGGCTGCGTTTTGCGGTCAGCCAATTCAACGCTGCAGACCTGTATTTCGGTCACGGCACCGACAATCCCTGGGACGAAGCCGGCTTGTTGATGGCCTTCACGCTGCACATGACCCATATCGCGGACCCGGTATTGTTAGCCACGCGGCTGACCCGCAGCGAAAAGCGCCAGTTTGCCGCTTTGTTGCAACAACGTATCGAACAGCGCATTCCGGCGGCTTATCTGACGCATCAGGCATATTTTGCTGATTTACCTTTTTATGTTGATGAACGGGTGCTGGTACCGCGCTCGCCGATTGGTGAACTGATTAAACAACAATTTAGTCGCTGGTTCCCGCAGAATCCGCCGTCGCGTGTGCTGGATTTATGCACCGGCTCAGGCTGTATCGCTATTGCCTGTGCGCACTATTTGCCAGAGGCAGAAGTAGATGCCATTGATATCAGCGAAGATGCGCTGACCGTGGCAGACATCAATATCGACCAGCACGGCTTGTATCAACGGGTGTTCCCAATCCTGTCTGATGGCTACGACGCCATTCCAGGCCAGACCTATGATTTGATTGTCACGAATCCGCCTTATGTCGATGCCGAAGATATGGCTGATTTGCCGGATGAATTCCGTCACGAGCCAGAACTTGGCCTCGCATCCGGCGAAGACGGGCTGGAGTTGACCCTGCGAATTCTGGCCGGCGCGGCAGCGCATCTGAATGATGACGGTGTGTTAATTTGTGAAGTCGGTAACAGCATGGTCGCGCTCTGTGAACGTTTCCCACAGGTTCCTTTTGACTGGATTGAGTTTGAACACGGCGGTCACGGCGTATTTGCCCTGACCAAATCCCAGTTAATGCAGTATCAGGCCTTTTTTCAGGAGTAAGCCATGGCCGGCAATAGCATTGGTGAATTGTTTCGTTTAACCACATTTGGTGAAAGCCATGGTCCGGCGATCGGCGGCATTGTTGATGGCTGCCCGCCGGGTTTAAAACTGGATTTGGATGCAATCCAACACGACCTGGACCGGCGTAAACCCGGTACGTCACGTTACACCACGCAACGACGTGAAGACGATGTGGTGAAGTTGTTATCCGGCGTGTTTGAAGGAGTGACTACGGGTGCTTCTATCGGCCTGTTGATTGAAAACACCGATCAGCGCTCGCAGGATTACTCCAATATCAAAGATTTATTCCGGCCAGGCCATGCCGATTACACCTATCACCACAAATACGGCATCCGCGATTATCGTGGCGGCGGCCGTTCGTCGGCACGGGAGACCGCGGTACGGGTGGCGGCAGGTGCTATTGCCAAGCAATATTTAAAACAACGTTTTGGCATTGAAGTGCGTGGTTATCTGGCACAGCTTGGCCCGGTCAAAGCCGAAAAGCTCGACTGGTCGCAAGTGGAGCAAAACGATTTCTTTTGCCCGGACCCGGATAAAATCGAGGCGCTGGATACTTTCATGCGTGATTTGAAAAAATCCGGGGATTCAGTTGGCGCCCGCGTCAATGTGGTGGCCAGCAATGTGCCGGTCGGCTGGGGCGAGCCGGTGTTTGACCGGCTCGATGCCGATATAGCCCATGCGATGATGAGCATCAATGCGGTCAAAGCAGTGGAAATTGGCGATGGTTTTGCCGTGGTCGAACAACAAGGCTCGACCCATCGGGATGCGCTGACACCGCAGGGATTCACCGCCAATCATGCTGGCGGCATTCTCGGTGGTATTTCTTCGGGTCAGGACATCCGCGTCAGTATGGCGTTAAAACCAACCTCCAGCATCAGTATCCCGGGACAGAGCATCAATACCAGCGGCGAGCCGGTGGAGCTGGTGACCAAAGGCCGGCACGACCCCTGTGTGGGCATTCGCGCTGTGCCTATTGCCGAAGCGATGCTGGCGATAGTACTGATGGATCATTTTCTGCGCCACCATGCACAGAATCATCAGGTACAGGTCACAACGCCGGATATTGCAGCTATTAGTCGTCAGCAAGACAACTAATACTTTGATAGGCTGAACTTAGTTAATGACAACGGCTGAAGACTCAGCCGTTGTGTTTTTTGCGCTGTTGTCGCGGTGCTTTTTTGTTTTACCCGGGATTTCTATGCAACCCACCCAAAGTCTGAGCCTGGCTTATCTGGCTTATTTCGCCGTATTAGGTGTGTTCGTGCCTTACATTGGTATCTTCCTGGACCACCGGGGCCTCAATTCGCAGCAAATCGGTACGCTGCTGGCGATTGTCACCGCGATGCGCATAGTTGGGCCTAATCTGTGGAGCCTGTTGGCGGCGCGGCGCGGCGATCCGGTGGGGGTGATGCGTCTGGGGGCTGTGCTGGCTGCGCTTGGTTGGTGTAGTACTTTTATCGACGCAGGTTATAGTCTGCTGCTACTGGGGCTGGTGCTGTACAGTCTGTGCTGGACGGCGATTTTGCCGCAGCTGGAATCCGCTGCATTTTTTTATCTGAACAATGACACAGGCCGCTACAGCAAAGTGCGCTCGGCGGGCAGTGTCGGTTACATTTTGTTGGTGGTGGCCAGTGGTATGGCGCTGGAACAATTAGGCCCCGGATTTTTACCCGGCGGTGCTTTGCTGTTTTTACTGTTGATGCTGTTGGCGTTATGGCAATTACCGGCCTTTTCGCTAAAGGCTGCGCCGGCAGAAATTGCCATTAAATTTCGCACTTTGTGGCTGCACCGGCCTTTTGTGCTCTTTATGCTGGCGGCGTTTTTATTACAGCTGAGCTTTGCACCTTTTTATGGCTTTTTTACGCTGTACTGCCGGGATCTGGGGTATAGCGGCACTGCGTCAGGTTTGCTGATTGCATTAGCGGTGGCGGCTGAAATTGTGGCTTTTTATTATGCCGGCAAGATTTTGGGCCAGCGCAGTTACAGCATGCTGTTGGGGCTTTGTTATCTGCTGACGGCATTGCGCTGGGCTGTGGTCGGTTGGTTTGGCGATGAGCCTTGGGTGTTGGCAGCATCGATGTTATTACATGCTTTTAGTTTTGCCGTGGCACACAGCTGCGCCATGCAGTTTATCCAGCAGTTTTTCCCACCAGCGCAGCGGGGCCGTGGCCAGGCGCTGTATGCCGGTCTGATTTACGGTGGCGGTGGCGCTTTGGGCGCTTACATCGCCGGCTGGACCTGGCAGGACGGTGCGGGCAGTCAGCTCAGTTTCAGCTGGGCTGCCGTGGCCTGTTTAGTTGCCTTCGCGTTGGTGCAGGGCTTGCCGCGTGTCATCCGGCCGGTCGGCATCAGTGACGCTGTACCCAAACCACAGGTCTAACACTTTATCCAGCAAACGGCCACGCAACATGGGGTAACCAAAGACCCCACTGGAGAAGCGGCCTTTACGATGCACGGCTTTGGCGTGACTGAAAGTTAAAAACCCTTCTTTACCATGATAGTGACCAATACCCGATGGACCGACGCCACCAAATGGCAAATCATCCTGCCCAACGTGCACTAAAGTGTCATTGATGCAGACGCCGCCGGCGTGGATTTGCTCACGACAACGTTGTTGCAGTTCTTTGTCGTTGCTGAACAAATAAAATGCCAACGGACGCGGCCGCGCCTGAATAAATTCGATAGCCTCTTTGGTACTGCGATAGCCGTAAATCGGCAATACAGGGCCAAAAATTTCCTGCTGCCAGAGCGCGCAGTCGAGTGGGGCACCCAGCACTAACTGTAAATCCATCCGGCGCAGCGGGTCGTTGACATCCACAGCGTCACCGCAGGAGACGATTTGTGCGCCGGCAGCTGCAGCCTGTTGCAAACCTTGTTGCAGGCGTTGCCACTGTCTTTGGTTAATCACGGAAGTCCAGTCCTGGCTTAGCCGCCCTTGCGGAAACATCTTCTGATAATGCGCTTTGAGTTTTTCTGCCGCGCGCTGTTCTTTGCCAGCGGGCACTAACAGATAATCCGGTGCGACGCAGGTCTGACCGCCATTGGCGCATTTGCCAAAGATAATGCGATCTGCATAGTCATTTAGATGCAAATCCGGTCCAAACAACACTGGCGATTTACCACCCAGTTCCAGCGTGACTGGCGTCAGATTTTGCGCAGCTGC
>CAMLRA010000064.1 GCA_946482325.1 uncultured Chromatiaceae bacterium
GCTCGTCGGGCTCATAACCCGAAGGTCGTCGGTTCAAATCCGGCTCCCGCAACCACTTTCACCGACAATGACAGTTTTCCCTGAATTCAGCCGTTGTCGCGAACCGCAAGTGTAAACTTCAGTTCGCAACCAGATTTAAAACAGGATTGGCGATATCCTGTTTTACCGGTGTAAAGTCGCCCCGATCTGTCGGGGCGTTTTTATATCTGGGGTAACGGTGTACTACTATTCTGGGCTATATGCCCTTTTTTTATTTCCGGAGGTCTCTTTGACTAAACAAGAACAGCGTTTAACTGAGCTGTTGGCACCCACAGTTGCAGCCAATGGCTTTGAACTGCTGGGCATCGAGTTCATGGCCGCAGGCCGGCATTCCACCCTGCGTTTATTTATTGATCATCCGGATGGGGTTAATGTTGACCACTGTGCGCTGATCAGCCGTGAAGTCAGTGCCATCCTTGATGTCGAAGACCCAATTCCCAACGAATACAATCTGGAGGTTTCATCTCCGGGTTTAGATCGTCCTTTGTTTACCCCGGCTCATTTCGCCAAAGTGGTCGGACAAAAAATTGAAGTCAAACTGGCTATCCCGCAAGATGGCCGCCGGCGTTTCAAAGGGCTTCTCAACGCAATAGAAGATGACATGTTAGTCATCGAAGTGGATGGCAAACCTTATCGTTTGCTTATGGATAACGTAGATAAAGCAAACGTAGTTCCGGTGTTCTGATAAGAACCACGGCTCTGAGTGAGGCAGAAATCATGGCAAAAGAAATATTATTAGTTGTTGACGCGGTATCGAACGAGAAATCAGTCCCGCGTGAAAAAATCTTCCAGGCGCTGGAATTCGCGCTGGCTGCAGCCACCAAAAAGAAAAATGAAGGCGATATTGAAGTTCGTGTAGCAATCGACCGTAAAACCGGTGCTTATGAAACTTTCCGTCGCTGGTTAGTGATTCCGGACGATCAGGTGCAGGAACATCCGTTCCGCGAAATGACCTTGTCTGCGGCGCAATATGATGAGCCAAATCTGAAAGTCGGCGATTACGTCGAAGAGCAAATTGAATCTATCCAGTTTGACCGTATCACCACGCAAATGGCCAAGCAAGTCATCGTGCAAAAGGTGCGTGAAGCTGAACGCTCACAAGTCGTTGAGGCTTACATTGACCAGGTCGGCGAACTTGTCACCGGTGTGGTGAAAAAAGTTAATCGCGAAAGCGTCATCGTGGATTTGGGTAACAACGCCGAAGCGATGCTAGCCCGTGAAGAAATGATCCCACGTGAAACCTTCCGTCCTGGCGACCGCATCCGTGCGTTGCTCTATGCTGTCAACCCTGAAGCCCGTGGTGCCCAGTTATTCTTAAGCCGTACCCGTCCGGAAATGCTGATCGAACTGTTCCGCATCGAAGTGCCGGAGATTGGTGAAGAGATGATCGAAATCCGTGGTGCAGCCCGTGATCCGGGTTCACGTGCTAAAATCGCCGTCAAAACCAATGACCGCCGGATTGATCCGGTCGGCGCTTGCGTGGGGATGCGCGGTTCACGTGTACAAGCGGTTTCCGGTGAACTGGGTGGTGAGCGTGTAGACATCGTGTTGTTTGATGACAATGCCGCACAATATGTGATCAACGCTATGGCTCCGGCTGAAGTAGCTTCGATCATCGTCGACGAAGATGCCCATGCGATGGATATCGCGGTAGAAGATTCTAATCTGCCAATGGCCATTGGTCGCGCTGGTCAAAACGTGCGCTTGGCTAGCCAACTGACACAGTGGGAACTGAATGTGATGTCAGTGTCTGACATGAAGAAAAAGCATCAGGAAGAAACGTCGAAAGTGCTCAGTGTGTTTATGGACGCGCTGGAAATCGACGAAGATTTCGCTTCGATTCTGGTCGACGAAGGCTTCTCCACGCTGGAAGAAGTTGCATACGTGCCGGTCTCTGAACTGCTCAGCATCGACGGTCTGGATGAAGATACTGTTGAAGAATTACGCCGCCGCGCCAAAGCCGTTCTGACGACCCGTGCGCTGGCCAGTGAAGAGTCACTGGAAGGTTCACAGCCAAGTGAAGCGCTGCTGAGCCTGGAAGGCATGGAAACCCACACCGCTTATGTCCTGGCCAGTAAAGGTGTGGTGACGCTCGATGATCTGGCCGAATTAGGTGTCGATGATTTGATTGAAATTGAAAAAATGGCAGAAGATAAAGCTGCTGCATTAATTATGGCTGCACGCAATATCGTTTGGTTTAGCGAGCAGAACTGATAGGTCAACGGAGGAAACTATTACATGGCAGATGTCACGATAGAAAAACTGGCCAGTGATGTAGGAACGACTGTTGATCGGTTGGTTCAACAATTTGCTGATGCAGGTATTGCAAAGCAGGCTGGCCAAATGGTTAGCGAAGATGAGAAAAAATCGCTGCTGGAGCACCTGAGTAAACAACACGGTGGTGCCAGCAACGAGCCGTCACGGCTGACGCTGAAACGCAAAGAAAAAACCACGCTGAGTGTCAGCGGTGGGGCCGGCCGCAACCGTGAAATTCAGGTTGAAGTGCGGAAGCAAAAAACTTACGTCAAGCGTCCATTGATGGACGACGCTGCGATCAAAGCGGAAGAAGAAGCCCGCCTTGCAGAAGAAAAAGCCAAAGAAGAAGCACGTTTAGAAGCCGAACGTCAGGCCGCTGAAAAGCGTGCCCGTGAAGAAGCTGAACGGAAAGCCGAAGCTGAGCGTAAAGCTGCTGACGCGAAAAAGCGTGAAGCAGAGCGAGCGCAGTTAGCCAAAGACGATCCTGAAGAAGCGGCCCGTCGCGCGGCGAAAGAAGAAGCCCGCAAAGAAGCTGAGCGCATCAAGGCGCAACAAGATGCTGAACGTCTGCGTAAGCTGGAGTTAGAAGCACAGCGTCAGGCTGAAGAAGCGCGTCGTCTGGCTGAAGAAAATGCTGAACGTTGGTCACAGGAAGCTGCTCCGGCAGTGGAAGTTGGGGATTACCACCTGACCAGCAACGTATTCGCTAAGCAAGCTGAAGATGAAGAAGATTCACGTGATGAGCGTGGCGGTCGTCGTCATGGTAAAAAAGCGCCGGTTGGCAAAGCCAAGAAAAAAGATGACGCCGATGATAAAGACGCTTTTAACCGCGCCAATCGTCACAAGAAAAAGAAAACTCCATCCAGTATGTTGCACGGTTTTAACAAGCCAGCACAGCCGGTTGAACGCGAAGTAAAAATCGGTGAAACCATCACTGTTGCTGAACTTGCTGCCAAAATGGCGGTGAAAGCCTCTGAAGTCATCAAAGTGATGATGAAAATGGGTGCGATGGCAACGATTAACCAGGTGATTGACCAGGAAACTGCAGCAATTGTCTGTGAAGAAATGGGCCACAAGTTCACATTGACCCGTGAAAACGAGTTAGAAGAAACCGTCATGGCAGACCGTGAAGGCGAAGGCGCTCTGGAGCCACGTGCACCGGTAGTCACCGTTATGGGTCACGTCGATCACGGTAAAACTTCATTACTCGATTACATTCGTAAAGCAAAAGTGGCCGCGGGCGAAGCCGGTGGTATTACTCAGCATATCGGTGCTTACCACGTTGAGACTGACCGTGGCATGATCACCTTCCTGGATACGCCAGGTCACGCTGCGTTTACCTCAATGCGTGCTCGCGGTGCGAAAGCGACGGATATCGTTGTACTGGTGGTTGCAGCCGATGACGGCGTGATGCCACAAACGAAAGAAGCTATCCAGCATGCGAAAGCAGCCGGTGTGCCGATTGTGGTTGCCGTCAACAAAATCGATAAACCAGATGCAGATCCAGACCGCGTACGCAACGAACTGTCGCAATACGGTGTGATTTCAGAGGAATGGGGCGGAGATACTCAGTTCGTGCAGGTTTCTGCAAAAACGGGTTTAGGTATCGACGACCTGCTGGAATCTTTGCTGGTGCAGTCTGAGTTACTGGAACTGACCGCAGTACGCGAAGGTATGGCACGTGGTGTGGTCATCGAGTCCCGTCTGGACAAGGGCCGTGGTCCGGTGGCCTCTATCCTGGTACAGGAAGGCACGCTGAGCCAAGGCGACATCGTGTTGTGTGGTCTGGAATATGGCCGTGTGCGCGCGATGCGTGACGAAAATGGTCATGAAGTGAAAGAAGCCGGCCCGTCGATTCCGGTCGAAATTCTGGGTCTGTCAGGCGTTCCTTCAGCCGGTGATGAAGTGACAGTGGTGCGCGACGAGCGTAAAGCCCGTGAAGTTGCACTGTATCGTCAGGGCAAATTCCGCGACGTAAAACTGGCACGTCAGCAAAAAGCCAAGCTGGAAAACATGTTTGCCAACATGACCGAAGGCGATGTGGCCGAGCTGAATATCGTGCTCAAAGCTGACGTTCAGGGTTCTGTTGAAGCGATCAGCGAGTCGCTGTCACGCCTGTCTACAGATGAAGTGAAAATCCGCATCATCGGTAGCGGTGTTGGTGGTATCACTGAAACCGACGCCACGCTTGCAGCAGCATCGTCAGCTATCGTTATCGGCTTTAACGTCCGTGCTGAAGCCAATGCGCGGAAAATCATCGAAGACGAGAATCTGGACTTACGCTACTACAGCATCATCTATGAACTGTTAGATGAAGTAAAAGCGGCAATGACCGGCATGCTGGCGCCTGAGTTTAAACAACAGATCATCGGTCTGGCGCAGGTTCGTGATGTGTTCCGTTCACCGAAATTCGGTGCAGTTGCCGGTTGTATGGTCACCGAAGGTATCGTCAAACGCAATGCGCCAATCCGCGTCCTGCGTGACAACGTGGTTATTTACGAAGGCGAACTGGAATCGCTGCGCCGCTTCAAAGACGACGTCTCTGAAGTCCGTAACGGCTTCGAATGTGGTATCGGCGTGAAGAACTACAATGACGTTCGTGAAGGCGACCAAATCGAAGTATTCGAAGTGGTTCAGGTTGAACGTACACTGTAATCTATTGAGTTAATAGAAATTATTGAATGAAGCAGGGGCCAGCGGCCCCTGTTTGTTTCTGATTTCAGGTGAGTATTATGGCAAAAGAATTCAGCCGGGTTGACCGGCTCGCCCAGCAAATGCAGCAGGAAATGGCGCTTATTTTGCAGCGGGAAATTAAAGATCCACGGTTACATACCATGATCACAGTGTCTGACGTCGATGTGTCGAAAGACCTGTCACATGCCAAAATTTATGTGACTTTCCTTGGCCTTGAAGCAGATAAAGTGAAGCAAAACCTCGACATCCTGAACGATGCCAGTGGTTTTATCCGTAGCCTCATCGCCAAACGCATTCAAGCGCGGATTGTGCCAACCGTGCGTTTTTACTTTGATAAATCGCTGGATGAAGGCATCCGGATGGCGAATCTTGTGGAAAATGTGCGCAAAAGTGACGAACAAAAGCGCGTCGCAGCAGGGCAGGAATTGGATCCAAGGCCTGGTGCTGACACCAAATCTGACGAAGAAGAATAAGCATGGCGCGTCGTATCGTTGACGGCATTTTGCTGTTGGATAAACCGCTGGAAGTGTCGAGTAACGGCATTTTACAGCGGGTGCGCTGGTTATATCAGGCAGAAAAGGCCGGTCATACCGGTGCTTTAGACCCGCTGGCGTCTGGTTTATTGCCAATCTGTTTTGGTGAAGCCACCAAATTCAGTCAGTTTTTGCTCGATACCGACAAAACCTATGAAGTCAGTGCGCGTTTTGGTGTGCGCACCGACACTTCAGATGCGGCCGGTGAAATCATCAGCGAAAAACCGGTGAACTTTGATTTAGCGCAGTTACAGCAGGCCGTTGAAAAGATGCGTGGACCGCAGCTTCAGGTGCCAACGATGTTTTCGGCGCTGAAGTATCAGGGCCAGCCGCTGTACAAATATGCCCGTCAGGGCATTACAGTGCCGCGCGACGCCCGGCCTATCAACATCTTCCGCTTTGATTTGTTGGATTTTGATGGCCAGAATGCGCGTTTTATCGTGCATTGCAGCAAAGGTACTTATATCCGCACCTTGATTGATGATCTCGGCGAAACACTGGGCAGCGGCGCTTATGTCACGGCGCTACGCCGCACCCAGGTGGGACCTTTTCAGGCCAGTCAGATGCTGACGGATGCGTTTCTGGCACCGCTGAATCAGGCACAGGATTGGGCGGCGTTGGATTCTTTGTTATTGCCAATGGATTATGCGCTGGCCGGTTTGCCGCGTCTGACATTAGAACCTGCGGCAGTGCAACGTCTTCGCCACGGCCAGACCGTCTTGCTCACGCCTGAATTGCTGACACTGTTACCGGCAGCGCCAAACGATGCAATTGCGCTTTATGACGAACAGCAAAGTTTTATCGGTGTCGGGATGCAGGACGGGGCTGAACTCAAAGTGCGTCGTTTACTGAATACCGCGAATCGCTGAGATAATGCTTGTGCTGTGAGCAGGCTGTGTTAGAATGCGCGCTCATTTTTGGTCGTAGGCTGGATTAGTGCCTGGCTGCGGCTGTATTTCATATCCTGGAGGATACTATGTCACTAACTACTGCTGAAAAAGCAAAAATCCTGGCTGACTTCGGTGCAAACGCAGCCGACTCAGGTTCAACTGAAGTTCAGGTCGCTCTGCTGACTGGTTCTATCAACAAGCTGCAACCACACTTCGCTGAACACAAACACGACTTCCACTCACGTCGTGGTCTGCTGCGGATGGTTTCTCAGCGTCGTAAACTGCTGGACTACCTGAAGCGCACTGACTCAGCACGTTATGCAACACTGATCGAGCGTTTAGGTCTGCGTCGTTAATCGACCAGCCAAACCAATAAAAAAAGGAGCTAAAAGCTCCTTTTTTTATGGCCGCAATATTTTAACCACCCAGAGTGCGGCGAACTTTTGCCTTCCCCATTTTACTGCGACAAAAAGCCCGGCTTTTTCCTGTTGCTGCCTGCTACTGAACTATCTTTTCCGCCTGTGAAACAGCTATACTGTGCCGCGCAATATCGAGCCAAAAATATACCGCGTAAAAGGCCCAGCAGGGCCCTGATCCACGCGTACAAGACAAAGGAAAAATATCAAGTGAATCCTATCGTAAAATCATTCCAGTTTGGTCAGCATACCGTTACTTTAGAAACAGGTGTCATTGCCCGTCAGGCTGACGGCGCAGTATTAGCCAGCATGGGCGATACCGCTGTTCTGGTCACAGTCGTTGGTAAAAAAGAACCAAAACCAGGTCAGGACTTTTTCCCGCTGACCGTAAACTATCAGGAAAAAATGTACGCTGCCGGCCGTATCCCAGGTGGCTTCTTTAAACGTGAAGGCCGTCCGAGCGAAGGCGAAACTTTAACTTCACGTCTGATCGACCGTCCAATCCGCCCACTGTTCCCTGAAGGCTTCACCAATGAAGTTCAGGTCATTGCAACTGTGGTCTCTGTTGAGCCGGACATCCAGCCGGACATCATCTCTATCCTTGGTACTTCTGCCGCGCTGGCGATTTCAGGTATTCCGTTCAGTGGTCCGCTTGGTGCTGCCCGCGTCGGTTATATCAATGACCAGTACGTGTTGAACCCATCTGAAACTGCACTGAAAACCAGTAAGCTGGATCTGGTTGTCGCCGGTACTGCCAACGCGGTATTGATGGTTGAATCTGAAGCCCAGGTACTGTCAGAAGACGTGATGTTAGGTGCTGTTGTTTACGGTCACGACCAAATGCAGGTTGCCATCAAAGCCATCGCTGAATTTGCTGCAGAAGCAGGCAAACCAGCCTGGAACTGGGTTGCTAAGCCGAAAAATGACACGCTGATCAGCAAAATTGAAGCACTGTCGACTGCTGCCGTTGGCGAAGCATACCGTATCACGGAAAAAGCTAAACGTTACGAGCGCATCGGCGCTATCAAAGCTGAAGTCTTTGCGCAAATCAAAGCTGAACTGGCAGAGGGCGAGAGCTTCAACGACACTGAAGCCGGCGAAATTTTCCATAACCTGGAATCAAAAATCGTCCGTAGCCGCATTATTGCCGGCGAACCACGTATTGATGGCCGCGATAACGAAATGATCCGTGGTCTGTCAGTGATGACCGGTTTACTGCCACGTACACACGGTTCAGCCCTGTTCACCCGTGGTGAAACTCAAGCACTGGTCACTTGTACTTTAGGTACGGCCCGTGACGCACAAACAGTTGACGATCTGCTGTCTGACAAAACCGACAACTTCCTGTTCCACTACAACTTCCCTCCGTTCTCGGTTGGCGAAACCGGCATGGTCGGTTCACCAAAACGCCGCGAAATCGGTCACGGTCGTCTGGCAAAACGCGGTGTTGCTGCAGTGATGCCTGATTTCGAAGCTTTCCCGTACACAGTACGGATGGTATCTGAAATCACTGAATCAAACGGCTCAAGCTCAATGGCGTCAGTCTGTGGTTCTTCACTGGCGCTGATGGATGCTGGTGTACCAATCAAAGCATCAGTTGCTGGTATCGCCATGGGTCTGGTCAAAGAGGGTGACAAATTTGTCGTACTGTCTGACATTTTGGGCGACGAAGATCACCTGGGTGATATGGACTTTAAAGTGGCCGGTACTACAGCTGGTATCACTGCGTTGCAGATGGATATCAAAATTGAAGGTATCACCAAAGAAATTATGCAGATCGCACTGAAGCAAGCCAAAGCCGCCCGTATCCACATTCTGGGTGTGATGGATTCTGCGATCAGCACGCACCGTTCTGAGCTGTCTGAGCACGCGCCACGCATCTATACCTTACACATCAACCCGGAGAAAATCCGTGATGTGATCGGTAAAGGCGGCGCTGTGATCCGTCAGATCACCGAAGAGTCAGGCACCACCATCGAAATCGAAGATGACGGTACAGTTAAAATCGCCGCCACCAACAGCGCTGCTGCTGGTATTGCTATTGCGAAGATTGAAGCTATCACTGCTGAGATCGAAGTGGGTGCAGTGTACGAAGGTGAAGTGGTTCGTATCGTTGATTTCGGTGCTTTCGTCAACGTACTGCCTGGCAAAGACGGTCTGGTCCACATTTCACAAATCTCAGATGAGCGTGTGAACAACGTGGCCGAGCACCTGCAAGTGGGTCAGAAAGTTAAAGTGAAGGTACTGGAAGTAGACAAACAAGGCCGTGTCCGTCTGTCTATCAAAGAAGCCAATAGCAAAGCGGGCGAAGCCCATGCCGAAGCAGTTAACTAAGCTGCTGCTGGTGCCACTGCTGCTCAGTGCAGTAGTGGCGTTACCTGCCTGCCAACTGGCGCCGAAAGCGCCTGTTGGAGTCCTTGTTGAAAACCCGCTTGAACCAGAACCTCTTGCTGCACCGTTTCGCACGGAAATCGCCATAGCGCGCATCAGTGAAATGTTGCAAAACGCTAAAATGTCGGACGCTGAGCGTGGCCGTTTGCACTATGACCGCGGTGTGATGTATGACAGTGTTGGGCTTGCTGCACTGGCGCGTTATGACTTTATGCGTGCTTTGCGCCTGCAACCTGATATGGCGGATGCCTATAACTTTATGGGCATTCAGCACACGCTGAGCGGTGATTATGAACTCGCTTATGACGCTTTTGATTCCGCGCTCGAACTGGAACCCAAGTATCAGTACGCCTATTTAAACCGTGGTATTGCTCTGCAGTATGATGGAAAACTGGCGCTGGCTATCAGTGATTTTCAACAGTTTCAGGCGTTAAAACCGGATGATCCGTACCGTAGCCTTTGGTTATTCTTAGCGGGAGCCGAACAGTCGGAGCCGCAGGCCCTGGCTTTGTTGGCGAAACAACAGGCGGCGCTCGATAAAAAAGCCTGGTCAACACAGATTGTGGCGTTTTATCTGGGTCAAATCAGTGAGGCTGAGCTGTTAAAGCTTGCCAGCACTGATGCCACAGATCCGAAGCAACTCGCAGAACAGCTATGTGAAGTGTATTTTTATCTGGCGCGCTGGCATGCTCTCAAACACAATCCAACACAGGCTGCCTTGTACTTTAAAAAGTCATTAGCGACCAATGTGTATGAGTTTGTTGAACATCGTTACGCCCGGCTCGAGCTGGATCGGTTGCGTCAGGCTGTTATTGAGCAAGCCGATTCTTCGGGTCATGGTGAAACGCAGGAACAGACGGATGAACATCAGCATTAAGCTGTGGTGTCAGATTAAAAAAAGCCGGCTTGCTGGCTTTTTTTTATTTGTGCTGTTGGGCTGTCAACCACAGCCTGTACCTGCTCCAGGCGCACTGGAATTTAGCAAAGCCAAACAATCCTTACAGGCTGGTATGCCGATCAAAGCCGCTGAACAATTGGCCACAGCGATCCGGCAAGGTCATCCTGAAGCTGTCCTATTGTGGCTGGAATTGACACAGCCGCAGCTTGGCCCGTTACAACAATACGAGCAGCTGCAGGCATGGTCGAGGGCTCCGCTGTCATCTGCACAGGCGGTGCGTTTAGGCTTATGGCATGACGCGATCTTGATGCCGCCAGCTCTGGCTGCGAGTACGGGGCCAACGGGTTGTAAGTTAACTGTACAGCCTGTACTCAGCACTCAAATGTCGGTCAACCACTGGCAACAGTTGCGGCAAGACTGGCCACAGTCTGATTTCGCGCCGCTACCAATCTGTTTTTTAGCACCGATTTTCGTCGATAGCCGCGACCTGCGTTGCACAGAGCAGCCTCAGCAGCGCATTGCCTGTGATCCTGCCCGTCTAAGTGACATCATGCTGCATAGTCCTGCGCAAATTTTATTGGTTGCCGCTGGCCGTGGTCAGGCGAGTTTTAACAATGGCTGGCTGCAATTGCCCGAGCAGTTTTCGCCGGCCTTGTTCCGGCACGAATTTAGCCATGCGCTGGGATTTATCGATGAGTATCAGCTGCCTGCGTTAACTGCAGCAGCAGAATGTGTGCGTACTGACATACTGGCGAATTTGTTGCTGGATCCTGCTGATGCCGGCCGTTATGCCAGCCACTGGCAGCTTGATGTGAAGGAATTGCAGTTAACGCCGGTGGAGACTTGTCGTGCGGCCGGAGTTCAGGCGTGGCGCACAGTGCAGGCCAATAGCCATATGCAGCATTTTGAATTGAATGTGCCGGCGTTATATCAGCACATTATGCAACGACAGCTCAGAGAAAGCGCTTTGCTAATGCCGGTGCAGTATTATTTCGCTTACCTGGCACGCCAACAGCACGATATGCCACGTTGGCGGCTGTTGATGGGGCGGGCGGCCGCATTTGGTTATCCGGCCGCGGTGGCTGCGCTGGAAGCCGCAGAGCCTAGTTTGACAGCTCGCTGAGTTCCCGACTAAGCATCTCGGCATCGCCGAGATTCAGCTCTAATAACCGCCGCAGATGGCTGGCACTTTCAATATCGATACGCTCGCAGCGCAGACCAATAGTGGCATCGTGTAAGTGGGCGATGCTGACGTCCATTTCTAACACCAGTTCAGACTGGTCCAGCTGAAACTGTAATTGCGCCTGCTCGCCGACTAAGCCCTGAAAGTCGGCCGGACGTTGTATCAGAGCACCTTTTAACGACAGATCCAGCACCTGAGTGAAGAAGTTCTGCCCCTGAAAACGCAGAGTGGCCTGATTGTTATACAAAATACGGCTGAACTTACGATGGTCCATGACAGCTCCTTGAGAAACGTTAAAAGCATAAGCTGTTTTAACAAAAAAAAACAGGCTGTTGTGCTACAGCCTGTTTTGGAACCACTTCAAACTGAACAGCGGTTAGCTGATATCTTCACCGGCGGCCTGGCGGTCGGCATGATAGCTCGAACGCACAAAAGGCCCTGAGGCGACGTGCTTAAAGCCGATCTCATAACCGATGCGTTTGATTTCATCAAACTCTTCCGGCGCCATATAACGCTTGACCGGTAAATGGTGTTTGCTCGGTTGCAGATATTGACCAACAGTCAGCATATCAACGTTGTGGGCGCGTAAATCTTTCATCACTTCGATGATTTCTTCGGTGGTTTCGCCAAGGCCTACCATCAGACCCGATTTAGTCGACACTTCCGGATGCGCTTCTTTGTAGCGGCGTAACAGCTCGAGCGACCATTTGTAGTCCGCGCCCGGCCTTGCCAGTTTGTATAGGCGCGGTGCGGTTTCCAGGTTATGGTTAAACACGTCCGGTGGCGTCTGCGTCAAAATATCCAGCGCTGTGTCCATGCGGCCGCGGAAGTCCGGCACCAGCACTTCAATTTTGATCGTCGGGGTTTCGCGGCGGATAGCCGTGATACAGTCGGCAAAATGCTGGGCACCGCCATCACGCAGGTCGTCGCGGTCGACCGACGTGATCACCACGTATTTTAGCTTCATATCTTTGATGGTCAGTGCCAGTTTTTCCGGCTCTTCGGCGCTCGGTGGCAGTGGGCGGCCATGCGCCACATCACAAAATGGACAACGGCGGGTGCAGATCGCGCCCAAAATCATAAAAGTCGCAGTGCCGTGGTTAAAACATTCGGTCAGATTCGGGCAGGACGCTTCTTCACAGACCGAATGCAGGCCATGTTTACGCAGCGCACCTTTGATTTCGTCGATACGTTCAGAGCTTTTGGGTAATTTGATTTTAAGCCAGGCCGGCTTGCGCAGCATTTCGGCTGGTTCGGTTGGCAATACTTTTACCGGGATTAAGGCCATTTTGTCAGCGTCACGCAGTTTGACGCCAGGCTCCATACGGGCAGTTTTGGTCATCTGTACTAAAACCCTGTTAATTCCTGAATTTCACTGACATTCAGCAGTTTTATCAGCTGAGCGCTCAGTTGCTGTTTTGCCTGTTGCATCGAGACAGGCCCGCCCAAATCTTTACTTTGTACCATTTGCATGCCGGCATAACCGCAGGGGTTAATGCGGGAAAACGGTGATAAATCCATATCAACATTCAGCGCAAGACCATGGAAGGTACAGCCTTTACGCACGCGAAGGCCTAATGAGGCCACTTTTTTTTCATCAACATAGACGCCGGGCGCATCTGCTTTGGCATAAGCGGTCACTTCATTCTGCGCCAGGGTCGCAATAATGCTCTGTTCAATCAGGTTTACCAGCTGTCGTACGCCTAGATTGCGGCGTTTGATATTCAGCAGCACATAAGCCACCAGCTGCCCCGGGCCGTGGTAAGTGACCTGACCGCCACGGTCAACCTGTACCACCGGAATATCGCCCGGAAACAGCAAATGCTCGGCTTTTCCGGCCTGGCCTTGCGTAAACACCGGTGGATGTTCCAGCAACCAGATTTCGTCGATAGTGTTGTCGTCGCGTTGATCGGTAAATTGCTGCATCCGTTGCCAGGTCGAGGTGTAGTCTACCAGACCCAAATCACGGATGATCAGTGCATCAGAACAGGGCAATCGGCAATCCTCGGCTGAATTCTGAGTGTCAAAGCCGGCGCATTATAAGGGAACGTCCGGCTTGCGCGAGTGTTACATGACATAGCGGACCAGTTCGAGCCTGCCAAGTTCGGTATACAGCAGTTCGATATGGTCTTTGTCCCGCACCACAACAGAGACTGATACTGAGTGGTAGTTGCCTTTACTGGACGGTTTGACTGTCGGTGCGTAATCG
Organism: uncultured Chromatiaceae bacterium; assembly: GCA_946482325.1. Next base: position 13,510 of record CAMLRA010000064.1, read on the forward strand.
TTGGCACCGGCATGTTGATGTAAAGTCGCAATCACCTGCGGCACCAGATCTTCATGGGCCAGCCCCAAAACCTTAAAGGTAAATGCGCAGGGAAACTCCAGAAATTCGTCAAATTTGGTATCTTTAACCACAGTCACCACAGGACACCTCTTGCTTGTAGCAGGGAACAGCGAAAAAACGGGCTCTATTCTAACAAAAAGTCCCGGGCTGTGCCGGGACTTTCGTCAGTACGCGGAAATATCCAGGGATTGTTATTGCAGCTGCATCTTCACATAATCGACCAATCGGCCAAAAATACCTGCCTGTTCAATATCTTCCAGTGCAACCAGTGGATACTCAGCAACATCAGCATCATTTAATTTCAGATACACAGTGCCGACCACCTGACCTTTGGCAATAGGTGCCACCAGTTGCTGGTTCAGTTTAAAGTCGGCTTTGAGGTTTTTACGCTGGCCGCGTTGCAGAGTGATTGGCGTTTCGCTTAACACTCCCAGGCTGATATTCTCTTTGACACCTTGCCAGACACGTTGCGATGCAAACTCTTCGCCGGCTTTGTATGGCGAAAAAGTCTCAAAAAAGCGGAAGCCATAAGTCAGTAATTTTCTGTTTTCTGCTTCACGGGCTTTAGCGCTTTCAGTCCCCATGACCACCGAAATCAGCCGCATGCCGTCTTTGGTGGCTGAGGTGATCAGACTATAGCCGGCTTCTGAGGTGTGGCCGGTTTTGATGCCGTCGACGTTCAGGCTTTTATCCCACAACAAGCCATTGCGGTTGTATTGTTTAATGCCGTTAAACACGTACTCTTTTTCCGAGTAGATTTTGTATTCTTCCGGTACGTCGCGGATTAGTGCTACCGACAACTTTGCCATATCGCGGGCAGTGGTTTTCAGTTCAGGGTCCGGATAACCGTGAGAGTTGGTGAAATGGGTATTTTCCATGCCCAAACGTTTGGCATGGGCATTCATCAATTCGGCGAAAGCGTCTTCAGTACCGGCGATATGTTCTGCCATCGCCACACAGGCGTCGTTACCGGACTGGATGATAATGCCGCGGTTTAATTCTTCGACAGAAATGGTTTTACCCACTTCGATAAACATTTTGGATGAATCGGTATACTTTTTCGCCCAGGCATTTTCACTGATCGTGACCTGATCGGTTGGTTTGACATTGCCGTTTTTAATTTCGGTACCGATGACATAGCTGGTCATCATCTTGGTCAGACTGGCGGGGGCTAGCGATGTGTCGGCATTGCCTTCCGCCAACACTTTGCCAGTATGGTAGTCAATCAGGATAAAACCTTTAGCATTCACTTCCGGTGGGGTCGGGGTGATTTGGACAGCCTGGCTGTGCGCGAAGAAACTGAAGCAGCTCAGGCTGCTGGCGAGTAAAAGACGACGATACTGATTCATGAGACTCTTTCTTATTGTACTAACAGGTTAATTGGATTGGGCTTTTCAGCCACATAAACTCTTATTGGTGAAATATGCCTGTGGATATTCACCGGAACGCACTGTGTCCAGCACATGTTGCGCATTGCCCTGCAACGGGCCAGCCAGCAACCGGAATAAGCCATTGGCATTCTCAATAGCTGTAGGTACGGACAATTGCTGTTGTAATTCGTTCCCTAAACGTTGCACTTTGGCTTTATCGCTGCTTGCAAGCAGTTGGATAAAACAACCTCCGGTGCTACTGCTAGTGGCCAGCTGCGGCGCAGCAGCCTGGCGTGCAGGTGCAGCGGTATTAGTTGCAGGTGCCCGTGCAGGTGCGGCTGCTGACGGCACATAAGGCCGTTCGACGAATTCATTGTTGCTGCGACTTGGACGCTCGCTTGGTGTCACTGGCTGGTAAGGAATGTCCGGCAGTTTGGCGATAGGGGTGGCAAAACTTTCCTGCGACGCCATTGCTGGCGAAGAAATCAGTTCCAGCTTCACCCGGCCGGTGCCGCCCGGGAAAATGCCCAGTTTGTAGGCCGCCGAGTAGGACAAATCGATAATCCGGTTGTCATGGAAGGGACCACGGTCATTAACCCGCACAATGGCCGTGCGATAGTTATCGAGATTAGTCACCCGCACATAAGAGGGCAGCGGCAACGTTTTATGCGCCGCCGTCATCGAAAACACATTGTACACTTCGCCGTTGGATGTCAGATGGCCATGAAACTTACTGCCGTACCAGGATGCGATCCCTTCCTCTTCATATTGCAGGATGTCGGTTCGTGGTGAGTAATTTACCCCGTAGATATTGTAAGGCTTGTTACCACCGCGACTCAGCGCTTCAACGGTTGGTTCCGGGTCGCGTAGTTCGTCTTCGGTTGGCAGACGCAGTGGAATGCTGTCTTTATCCTGCGAATAACGGCCGGCATTCGGGTCCATATTGTCGCGCAGCCCACTGTCGGTAGATTCCGGCGCGCTGGAACAGGCAGCAAGAAAAACGGCAAGAGCGAGAACGGAAACTGTTTTGCCGGAGCATGGAAGATGAGAAATTCGGGCGCTGTGCTTCATGATTGTTTTGCTAACATCCGTTTGTGGGTACTGATCGACATCAGAATGCCAAAGCCGGCTAATAAAGTGACCAAAGAGGTGCCACCATAGCTGATAAGCGGCAATGGCACGCCAACTACCGGCAGGATACCAGATACCATGCCGATATTAACAAACACATAGACAAAAAACGTCAGCGTAATACTGCCGGCGAGGAATTTGCTGTAATTGTCCTGCGCCTGGCTGGCGATGATAAGACCACGCCCGAGAATAAACAGATAAATCGCCAGCAGCGCTAACACGCCCATCAGGCCAAATTCTTCGGAATACACCGCAAAAATAAAATCGGTATGGCGCTCAGGTAAAAATTCCAGTTGTGACTGGGTGCCATGTAACCAGCCTTTGCCTTCAATGCCACCGGAGCCAATGGCAATTTTTGACTGGATAATCTGAAAACCTTTGCCAAGCGGATCACGCTCCTCATCCAGCAGCGTTAATACGCGCTGACGCTGGTAATCATGCATCAGGAAGTTCCACAGAATCGGAATGAAACCGGCGATAAGACCAGCAATCACACCGATGATTTTCCAGCTCATGCCACTGAAAAAAATCACAAAAACACCGGCAACACACACCAGGATAGAAGTGCCGAGGTCAGGCTGTTTGGCGATCAATAACGTCGGAACCAGACAGATGGCAAAGCCGACCAAAATATCGCGGATGCGTGGCGGAATGGGCTGATTGCCCATGTACCAGGCAACTGCCATCGGTACCGCCAGTTTCATCACTTCGGACGGCTGAAATTTGGTAAAGCCCAGGTCCAGCCAGCGGGTAGAGCCTTTAGCGGTATAACCAAAGAGTTCAACCAGCACCAGCATCACGACGCCAAAGCCGTATAAAGGCACGGACCAATGCTGGTAAGTCTTCGGATTGACCTGAGCGAGCGCCAGCATCACGACCAGAGCAAAACCAAGCCGTGCCGTCTGCTGTTCCAGCTTAATTAAATCCTGACCATCGGCACTATACAGCGTGACCAGACCAAGGATTGTCGCGGCCAATATACCAATCAGTAACGGCAGGTCGATATGCCAGCGTTGCAGGCGGTCGTTGGTACTCTCAATAAAACTGTTCATCTGCGGCCTCCGCTGGTCGCGCCCGTCGGTGGATTGCCAGTTTGCTGTTGGTTTTGCTGCTGTCCTTCTTGCTGCTGGCCTTCCTCGTCCAGCTGTGGTGCTGGCAAATCTTCTGGCTCCGGCGTCTCTATGACAGGTGCAGCGTTTTGCGGCTGACCACGGGCAGGTACATTATCTGTAGTGTTTTCGCTACTGACAGGCGCTGTAGTTTCAGCTTCGACTTTATTTTGATTGGCTTTTTCTGCAGCCAGAGCCTTGGCAGCCTTTTCCCGAGCCGCTTCTTCGGCATAACGTTGTTCTCGCGCAATCATGGCTGCGGCACGTTCGGCCTGAATTTTTTGTACTGTGGCGCGATCTGGCAAAGTCGGATTGTTGTACTGCTCAGAAAAATAATAATCCATCAGCTGGCGGGCAACTGGTGCGGCATTGGTACCGCCACCGCCACTGGCGACGTTTTCGACGATAACAGAGATGACTATTTCAGGCTTGTCATGTGGGGCATAACCAACAAACAGCGCGTTATCGCGGTGCCGTTCGTTAATGTTGCTGGCCTTGTACTTCACTCCGGCAGCAATATTGATCACTTGCGCAGTGCCGGTTTTGCCGCCTGCGGTGTAGGGCGCGCCGATAAAAGCACCGTGTGCAGTGCCGCCTTCCAGTACAGTGCGGTACATAGCCTCACGCGCAATGGCCCAATTTTGCGGATTAACGACTTCAATAACCTGTTCCAGCGGCTGTAATAACGAGGTTTGCTGACTGGTATTGCGAAAACTTTCGCCGAGGCGTGGCGTAATACGGGCACCGTCATTAATCAATGTTGAAGTGGTCAGCGCGATTTGCAGTGGCGTTGACTGCCAGTACCCCTGGCCAATGCCGATGTTAATCGTGTCGCCAGGTCCCCAGTTTTGTTTGCGCCGGACTTTTTTCCATTCGCGGCTTGGCATCAAACCCGCAGTTTCTTCACCGATATCAATGCCGGATAAGTGGCCATAACCGGCTTTTTGCATAAAGTCAGAGATCCGATCGACGCCCATCTTGTAGGCAAGGTCATAGAAATAGGTGTCACAGCTTTTTGTAATGCCGGTATAAACGTCGACATAGCCATGGCCCCATTTGATATGGTCACGCCAGGGCCGGCTGACTTTGGGTAAGCGGTAAAAGCCGGGGTCGGGCACCCGGGTATGTTCGGTGACAATACCGGCTTCGAGGCCTGCGACCGCCATCAGTGGTTTCACCGTCGAGGCTGGTGGATAAACACCTTGTGTCATCCGGTTCACTAACGGTCGGTCCGGAGAGTTCAGTAGCATCCGGTAGTTTTTACCGCTGATGCCGTGGACAAATAAATTCGGGTCATACGAAGGGTTGGAATAAAACGCCAGAATACCACCGGTGCGTGGGTCCAGCGCGACAATAGCCCCCCGGTTTTCTCCCAGTGCCTCCTGCGCTTTTAATTGCAGGCCTAAGTCCAGCGTCAGATATAAATCGTCGCCGGAAATAGCAGGCTGCTCGCGCAGTGTACGGATCACCCGGCCGCGGTTGTTGACTTCCACTTCCTGAAAGCCGACGGTGCCGTGCAGCTGCGCTTCATAAAATTTTTCAATACCGATTTTGCCGATATCGCGCGTAGCGGCGTAGTTCGGGCTTTGGCCGATTTCTTCAATCTGTTTAAATTCTTTGTCGTTAATTTTGCCGATGTAGCCGAGGCCATGCGTCAGCAAATCGCCGTAAGGATAATGCCGGGTCAAACGGGCTTCTAAGGTGACGCCTTTAAGCTTGTGCAGATGTACAGCCAGACGCGCCACTTCCTGTTCGGTCAGCAGCTCTTTCAGCGCGATGCTTTTAAAACGGCGCTGGGCTTTAACTTCTTTGAAAAAGTCGCTTTTTTGCTCTGGCGTGATTTCGATGATTGCGGCGATTTGTTCGACCGTGGCAGCCAGGTCCGGCACTTGTTCCGGCACCAGTTCTATCGAATGCACCGGTGCATTTTCTGCCAGTAAAGTGCCGCGCCGGTCGAAAATCATGCCGCGATTCGGCGATAAGGGCACCAGCTTGATGCGGTTGCCGTCGGCGCGGGTCGAGTATTCCTCGTAGCGCAGTACCTGCAGGTTATACAGATTGGCGATCAGAATGCCAAAACACAGCAGAATAAAGCCAAAAGCAAATAACGCCCGCCGGTTAAACAGCAGCGTTTCAAAAGCAACATCGGCAATGGCAATACGGCGTTTTTGCATCCGTTACTCGCGATGATAAGGATGGTTGGTGCTGATACTCCAGGCGCGATACAGGCTTTCCGCCAGCACCACCCGCACCAGCGGATGCGGTAAAGTCAGGGCAGATAACGACCATTTGCCTTCACTGGCAGCGATACAGGCCGGCGCCAGGCCTTCAGGCCCGCCAACGAGTAAACAGACATCGCGGCCATCGAGTTGCCATTGCACCAGTTTTTGTGACAGTTGCGGGCTGGACCAGTTACCGCCTTCGACTTCCAGCGTGATGATGCGGGCGCCTTTGGGGACAGCAGCCAGCATTTTTTCGCCTTCGATATCCAGAATACGTTTGATGTCGGCATTTTTGCCGCGTTTGCCGGCCGGAATTTCAATCAGTTCAAACGGCATATCACGCGGAAAACGCCGGGCATATTCTTCAAAACCGGTGGTAACCCAACCCGGCATTTTGGTGCCTACAGCGATTAAAATCAGTTTCATGGTTCAGGCCGCCCAGAGCTTTTCCAGCTGATAAAACTGCCGGCTTTCTTCCTGCATCACATGCACAACAACGTCGCCAAGGTCAATCAGGACCCATTCCGCGCTGCGACCGCCTTCGGTACCGATAATATGCAGGCCGGCTTTGCGGGCTTCACTGATGAGATAACCGGCGACAGCACGGGTGTGGCGGTTGGAGGTGCCGGAGCAAATCACCATAAATTCGGTTTCCGAAGATTTGCCTTTGACGTCTAACTGGATGATATCGCGGCCTTTCATGTCGTCGAGTTTATCCACGACAAAAGCGGCTAATTGTTCGCTGTGCACTGGGCAGGTCCTTCAATCACAATGGCTGCATGTTAACAGTTTCTGTGGCGCAAGCCAAAGTCGGAAAAGCTCTGTTGTAACGATTTCCGCCAATTTCAGCGCCTGTAAAGACCATGCTGCCGGATGAAGTCCTGCACAGCGCCAATTTGCTGTGTGGCGGGGGCGGCACCATTGCGGATAGCTGTGGCAGAAACATCAACCGGCGGATTTTGTAGCAGCAGAATTTTGCCGTTGCTGGACTCACGCAAATCAGCGACGGACTGACTGCCAAATTGCTGCAAAAGGCCAGGCGCATCGCCGGAAGCAGCGCTGTAACCCGGTCTTTGAAGTACCAGCAGATGACAGAGCGCCAGAATATCCGGCCAGCGATGCCAGCGGGTGAAATAACACAACGAGTCCATGCCAATGACAAAACACAGGATGTCCGCTGGATATTGCCGGCGTAGTTCAGTCAGCGTATCGACGGTGTAGGACGGGGTGTCGCGCTCTAGTTCCAGTAGATTGAGCTGCAGCTGCGGATAAGGTGCAATGGCTAAGCGAACCATCTGTGCGCGATGGGCGCTGCTGCTCGGAGAATCACGGTGCGGCGGTAAATGGCAAGGCAGCAGGTCCAAACTATCCAGCTGA
>CAMLRA010000065.1 GCA_946482325.1 uncultured Chromatiaceae bacterium
AGTTCACGGTACTGCGCCAGGTCGGTACGGATACCGCCGGACAGGCCCTTGATCAAATTCCTCTACTTATGATCGATGACGAAGCCGACAATGGTTCCGTTGATACCGGCGAACAAGCTTTCAATGATGATGGGACTCCTGATGTTGAACATCAACCCAAGACAATTAATAGCTTGATTAGACAGATTTTGCATTCATTTACCCGAAAGGCTTATGTTGGATATACAGCAACACCATTTGCAAATATTTTCATACACCATAAAGGCGCCACGTTAAAAGAGGGGCCTGACCTATTCCCCAAAGCTTTTATTGTAAATTTATCCGCGCCTTCCAACTATGTTGGGCCGACTCGTATGTTTGGGAAACTTACAAATGATGGTCGGACGGAAGGTTTGCCACTTTCTCGTTCAATTCTTGATGTCTATGATGAGCGGTCTATGGTTGGATGGATGCCGCCAGCACATAAGAAAACTCATATTCCTATGATTGATGGTGAATATGAAATTCCAAAATCATTACGCGAGGCAATTTATGCATTTGTCCTTGCATGTTCGACAAGACAATTAAGAGGACAAGGTTCTCAACATAGCTCAATGTTGATACACGTTACACGTTTTGTAGATGTTCAAAAACACGTTTATGAGCAGGTCGAAACCACCATACGTCGCATGCGTCAGCGTATAGTTCGACGTATAGATGCAGATGAATTGTTAAGTGATTTGCATCAACAGTGGGAAAGTGACTTTTTACCAACTAGAGATAAGGTTGCAATTTTATCTCCAGACGAAGAGCGTCCTGCAGAAATGCCAAGCTGGAATGAGATCCTCGAAGTCTTGCCTGAAGTACTTGAAGATATCGAGGTGCGAGCTATCAATGGAACAGCAAAAGATGCACTCGATTATGCAACACCCGGAGCAGCTCTAAAAGTTATTGCAGTAGGTGGTGATAAATTATCTCGAGGTCTCACACTCGAAGGTCTTTGTGTTAGCTACTTTGTTCGTACTACTAAGATGTATGACACTTTAATGCAGATGGGACGATGGTTTGGCTACCGTCCTGGTTACTTAGATTTGTGTCGTCTTTATACATCATCTGATTTAGTTACATGGTTTGGGCATATTGCAGATGCCTCTGAAGAGCTCCGTGAAGAGTTTGACTTTATGGCCGCAGCAAAACTCACTCCAGAATTATACGGATTAAAAGTTCGTTCCCATAAAGTAATGATGGTGACATCGCCACTGAAGATGCGAAACTCCCAAAAGTTAGCCCTTTCATATTGTGGTACAAGGCCGCAGACCATACTCTTTCATCGAGATAAAACGGTACAGCAACGTAACCTTGATGCCACCGATACTTTAATAACTTCGCTTGGGAATCTGTGGGAGGAACCACAAAAATACCAACGTGATGGTACCCCTGATAATTGGAAGAATTCACGGCTTTGGCGGGATGTCGATGTGTCATATGTCACTGAATATCTTAGCAATTACCTCACGCACCCCGCAGCTACAAGCGCAAATGCAACTGTATTGTCGGAATTCATAACGAAGATGGTTGATACCGGGCAGCTAAAAAAATGGACAGTTGCATTATTAAGTGGGGGAAAAGGCAGAGGCGATCATCACACCTTCCCCGGTGGAATGCCCTATGAGAGCTATTTCATTAGAAAAACGGAGGATCCTGAAGACGCCAATTTGCAGGACCCTACTAAGTTTGCGATTGGTGTGTTAACAGACCCAAAAGACGAAGGCATCGATATAAATGATGATATTTGGAGAAAAGCATTAGCTTTGACTATCGAAGCTTGGAAGGTTGACCCTTCGCGTGGCCGCGACAAGCCACCATCTGTTCCTAGCGGGAAAGCAATTCGTGAAATACGAGGAAGGATCGGGGGGGATATAGACCGGGGTTTGTTGCTCTTATATCCCCTTAGCCCATATCACGATAATGGTGGCTTGAAAGACCAGCTTATAGTGCCCGGTTGGACTAAGCCTATTATGGCTTTTGCTATTGCTTTCCCGTCAAGTGAAAGAGCAATTTCAGTAGTTTACGATGTAAACGATTTATATTGGAGGCAGGAATATGGCCCGCTCGAGTGACGATTTTGTTCTCGCATGGTCATCACTATCATGCCAAGTCGGAGATTCTGGATGGCAGGCTATCTCACTTTCATGTGCGGGGTCTTTAGAAATTCAGGCGGGTTTGCGTTCGCCAAATAGGGAAGAAGCTGTTTTGTTCTATTTCCCGAATACAAAGCTTATGCGTGGATCTAGATTACCTGAAAGTAGAGGCTTTACCGTTGAGAGTCTTGGTGATTTGGATCGAGATGGAGTCAGGCTCGCAATAACAAGACGACCTGAAGGAAACTTTGACTTGTTTACAACAATGGTTTGCGACCTTGTTGGTGTTATGGACTCTGCAGCAATAAATGAACCAGAAGCTAAATTGTTACAAGTTTTGATAAGACGTGTTCTTACATGGCAACAATTCATGTCTCACAGAGTAGGTCCTCTGAGCTCTGAAGATGAGCTTGGCCTTGCGGGAGAGCTGCACTTTTTAAGAATCTTTCTCAGTCTTCCGCTGCCTTCCATCGATATTCTTAATAGTTGGGTTGGGCCGAAAGATGCCCCCCAAGACTTTTTGATTGGAATTGGAGCTTTGGAAGTGAAGGCTACGATGTCGTCGTCAGGTTTCCCCGTGAAGATAGGTAACTTGGAGCAACTTGATGATGCTATAGCGACGCCACTTTATTTGGCCGCAGTTAAATTTACAGCTACTGACGATGGAGAAACCTTATCGGAAATGGTTGCAAGTATTGAGACGTACCTTAAAGACGACTTAGATTCTGTTAACTTGTTGCACGAACGTCTAATGCTCGCCGGCTATCTGGAATCTCACGAGCATCATTATGTTCGAAAGTTTAAGCCTAAAGAGCAAGTTGTTTTCTCTGTTTCAGAAAGGTTTCCTCGTTTGACTCTTGGATCAGTGCCTAGCGGGGTTACGCGCGCGATGTATGAAATAAATTTAGATCATGCCAAGGATTTCCTTGTCGAAATAGATGTGGCACTAAACAAATTAGGAGTAACTGGATGACCCTAGATGATTTTTTAGTCGAAACGCGTAGCGAAATTGCGGCTCTACTAAATGATGGTACTACCTACACTGAACAAACATTTTGCGAAGTTGTAATGCAACATCTGAATGAAGCAGGAATGACTTTCGAGCCTGTTGTTTGTCATTATCAGAGCAAAGTAGGAAACGCCAATCTGAAATTGAGTGGTTATTCAATTTCAGAAGATGCAGAGCAGTTGGATCTATTCGTGAGTCTATACGAAGGTTTTGAAGCAATTACTTCTATTCAAGATCAAGATACTAAAACTACTGCTCAACAATGTATCCGCTTCTTGGAGCTTTGTGCGACAGGTCGCCTTCAAGAAAAAATAGATCCAACACATGATGCCTACTCACTAGCATTAACAATTGGTGAAATTTACAACTCTCTAGAGCAGATTCGGATTTTTGTATTAACGGATGGCGTAGCTAAATCCAAAAACTTTAAAGCCCGCGATGTCGGCGGAAAAACAGTAAAACTCGAGGTAATGGACATTGAGCGATTGTATCGGCATCGTTCAGAAGGTAAACCAAGAGATGAGCTTGTTATCGATTTCAAAGAAGTGTCAGGTTCACCATTACCATGTGTTTATGTTCCGGGAGAAACTGGCGATTATGATTACGCATTAACCGCGATTCCTGGCGAGGCACTCCGCTTTATTTATGAGAAGTTTGGTCCGAGACTTTTGGAAGCCAATGTGCGGTCTTTTCTCAGTGTCAAATCAAAGGGGGTGAATGCAGGTATTCAAAGCACACTTCGTTCAGCACCCGAGCGGTTCATGGCATTCAACAATGGTATTGTCTTAGTTGCGGATGAAATGAAACTTGAGCGAGCCGAAGACGGGTCTCCCGGAATTATTTGGTTACGGGGTATGCAAATAGTAAACGGTGGACAGACTACAGCATCTATTTATTTCGCCAAGAAAAAATATCCCGACACCGATCTAAGCAAAGTGAGGGTACCAACAAAAATTATAATAATGAAAGAGGATGACCCGTCAAAAGAAGAGGCGTTAGTCTCTGACATTTCGCGTTACGCGAACTCCCAAAACTCAGTTCGGCAATCTGATCTTTCGGCTAATAAGCCTTTCCATGTTGAGGTGGAGCGCCAATCAACAACGGTGTACTGTCCTGACGGGGTAGGGCGTTGGTTTTATGAGCGGGCTGCGGGTAGTTACAATACTCTTCTTACCCGAGAGGGTACAACACCGGCAAGGCTTCGAGCTCTGAAAGAGTCGATGCCATCTTCTCGAAAGATAACCAAAACGGAGCTAGCGAAATATGTAATGGCTTGGGACATGAAGCCTGATGTTGTAAGCCTAGGTACTCAAAAATGTTTTGATCGATTTATGACGTTTTTGACTGAAGCAGAAACCGCCGGTACCCCATTAGTTGTCGATACGGCTTTTTTTAAAGCACTAGTTGCAAAATGTATCATGTTCAAGATGGTTCATAAAACATCCCGCCCATTGGTTTCTGCATTCTTGGCGAACGTCGCAGCTTATACGATGGCTGTTATCGCAAATAGCTATGGTGATCGATTTGATTTTGAGAGAGTTTGGTTACGGCAAGGAGTATCGGAAGAGTTCCTTGACCAAGTTGAGATATGGGCTCGTGAAGTAAATGAACGTCTTCATAGGACTGCAAAAGGGAAGATGATTTCGGAATGGGCAAAGCGTCCAGAATGCAAAGAAGAAATGTTTTCAATGCCTTTTTCGCCACCAGATATGAATATTCCGGAAGTACGCAAGCTTGAATTTTGATTATTAGTAAGTGATGACCAGTTGGTGAGCTCTATTTATAAGATCATAAGTAGATTTACATTATCGATTAATAAGAAGAAAGAAAACATGTGGTCTCTAACTTTTATTACATTTATTCATTAAAAGACCCCCGGACAAATCCAGCGCAGCCTTTCTATATTGGAAAAGGCACTGGAAGTCGGGCTGTAGATAGAATGTATTTCCCATGCCATGGCTATGGTAGAAGCTTGTGCGATTGGATGAAGATCGGGCATACAAGTTAATAACGAGAAAATTTAGACCAATCTGGGTCTTCCGTATTGGCAATAATTACTCAACGCCACCTGCTATATAAATAGAGCTCAGGCTATAGCCGACCTTGCTCTAAAAATCTAAAAGTGGATACCTAGAAGTAGATGCATTCAAATAAAGGAAAAGTAAATGGCTAAATTCAAACCGAGAGCTCGCCTTTTAAAACTCTTAGGCGAACAACTAATAGGGACACCTCAATTAGCGATCTTTGAGTTAGTCAAAAATGGCTACGATGCTGACGCAGATCAAGTAAATGTGATCATAAAAAATCCAGAAAATGTTGCACTTGCGTCAATTGAAGTGATTGATATTAATGGTTCAGGAATGACAAAAGATGTAATTGAAAATATATGGCTTGAACCGGGAGCAGATCATCGAAAAACTGAAAAGGAACTTGGAAAAAGAACCAATAAACATCAACGTCTGCCTCTAGGTGAAAAAGGTGTTGGTCGTTTTGCTGTTCATAAACTTGGCCGAAAAATAACTCTTGAGACCAGAGCTAAAGATCAAAAAGAGCTAACGCTAACTATTGATTGGGATGACATGGAAGATATTAGGTACATGGAAGATTTCTCAATAGAGATAAAAGAACGCGATATACCCGAAGTTTTTATAGATGGAAAAACAGGAACAAAACTCACCTTAACAAAATTATATGAGCCATTGACTCGCGGTGACATTAGAAATTTACACCGAAATATAGAATCAATAAAATCACCGTTTGAACACAAAACATTCAAACTGGAAAGTAGTATTCCGAATTTTGATGTTTCTCTATCTGTAGAAGGAAAGCCTGAATGGACTCAAGATCTATACGATATAGAAAATATTTTAGAGCAAGCAATTTTCAAATTTATATTCTTTTTTGAAGGTGGAAAATGGTTTTGGCAATATGAATTTTCACCGAACGAGCAGTTGAAAAAAGAATTAAAAATATCGACAAATAAAATTGAAGGGTCAGATGAAACATTTAGATTTTCATCAAAAGGTCAAGAAATACAATATAAAAATGATACCTTTGACGATTTAGGTGAAATTTTTTGCGAAGTTTATGTTTTTGATTTTGATAAAGAAGTCAGAGATTTTTATCCTCAAACTGGATTGGTAAAGAATTTTTTGCAAGAAAACAAAGGGATACGAATTTACAGAGATGGTGTTCGAGTATACAACTATGGCGAGCCTTCAGATGATTGGCTGGAAATGGATCAACGACGAGTGAATAAACTCGGTAGTGGACTAAATAGAAGTATTACTGTAGGCGCATTGTCTTTGAATATTGCCAGCACACCTACGCTAATTGAAAAAACTAATAGAGAAGGTTTTATTGAAAACAACACATTCCGTAAATTAGTTGACGTTGTTGGATCTGCGATATCAAAATTTGAAAGTCTAAGAGATATAGATAAAAAAAGACTGCGAATTGTTACGGAAAAGGAAGCAAAACATAGTATAACTTCTATCGAAAACCCAATAGAAGAACTACGGAAAATTGCAACTGATAAGAATATAGAAGAACTAATTGAACCCAAATTAGTGAAAATTGAAAAAAGTTATAATGAAATGAGAGAAATAATGCTAAACGCCGGAATGGCAGGTCTCAATATGACCGTAGCTTTTCATGAAATACATCGCGGAATTAAAGATACCCGAGCGGCTGTAGCAGCCAATATTGATAAAGAAAAAATAATCCTTCAATTTGATAGATTTGAACTACTTCTTGACACATATGCCAAAATGTTAAAAAAAGAAAAGATTCAGGATTATAGTTTGAAAAAACTTTTACAAGGAAATATGGATCTCGCAGGTGTCAGATATAAAATGCATGACATTGTTGCAAGTTGTCCTTTGCTAGTTGGAGAGCAAACGGATGTAACTATAAAGCTTCCTCCACACCTAATGACTAGTGTTATCAATAACATAATCGATAACTCCATTTATTGGTTAGATCAACGCTGGGGATTTAATCAAAAAAATAAAAAGTTCATTTACATTGGTATTAGTGACGAATTTGATAAAGGACCAGCAATAATAATTGCAGACAACGGAACCGGATGGAAAGGAGTTAGCCCTTCAGAAGTAATAAAGCCTTTTTTGACTACTAAGCCAGGAGGAATGGGTATAGGACTTTATTACGCAAATACGATTATGGAAATGCTTGGTGGAGAAATGGTAATACTTAATCCAGGAGATATCGAACATCCAGCTGCAGCCGATGGCGCAGTAATCGCTTTAGTTTTCAAGGATAATAAAAATGCATGAGATCGTGAACGCTGTAATTATAGACAACGAGCATCATCATGTTATTGCTGTTGCTAACGCAATGTCTAGAAATGGAATTTCCTGTTTTCCAATTCACTATCAAGGTGCGGCAGAAGCATTTGATTTATGCAGAGGGATATCTAAATCTAATCCTAGGATCATAATCATAGATATTCAAATAAACTCAACTGATCCAACGCCATCGAACGCTGACTATGCCAATGTTGCAAAGTGTGTTGAGCTACTTATTGGTAATTTCAGTGGGCCATATATAGTTTTGGCGTGGTCTGATAATACCGACTATTTTGGTGCACTAAAGAAGTATGTATCGAGATATTTGGAGAAAGATAACCAACGCTTACCTTTATTTTTCGATCTAATAGATAAAACAGAGTGCAAAACAGGAACTGAGTTTGATACTTCAAAAATATTTAGTAAATTTATATCATTTATTGAATCTCAAAAAGAGTTGCGCGCGCTCATGGCTTGGGAAAAGCAAGTTATTAAATCAGCACAAAGTACTACAGACGAGATAATTTCGATCTCCAATGGAAAATTGACTTCAATCATTGAGGCTCTTGGAATTGCAGTTGCGGGAGATAACTTAAAAGATAATGAGTCCGCAGCAATCAATGAATCGCTCTTATACGTTCTTCGTGACAAAATAAGTCACTCATCACAAACAAATCCATTTCTTATCAGCCTCTGGAAAGAAGCTATTAAAAATTATGACTTAACAATTGATAAAGAGTCAAAGTGCAAACTTAATGCAGCTCTTCATTTAGACAATACGATAATTGACGATATAATTTGTCCAGGGCAAACATGGGTATTGAAAAATGAAGCTAATTTTTTTAGCATCTTTTGTACCAAAGCCGAAAAGATACCTAACATTGATAGATTGAAAGGCAACATAATTACCTTTTCTAGCGGGAAATCTGAATTAGAAGCTAAAATAAAACAAGCTGCTGACGAAGAAATTAGGGCGAGTATCAAATTAGATATTAAAAATAGATATATAGATCCTTTTAAAAATGCTAAAAATAGATCACAGATTATGCTACTAGAAATCAGTCCGCTATGTGATTTCTCAAATAGGAAAAAATTCTTAAATACATTCGTTCTTGGTTTGTTGATTCCAGAATCTTGTATAAGTGAAGATATCGTTTTAAAAAAATCCGCTGCTAATATAGGAATGCCTATTTTTCACGACAACGAATTTAAAATTATTATTTTCTCGGCCAAGCATATAATTTCTTTTTCAAAAAATAAAATTTCTGAAGAAATGTATTCTTTGGAAAAATCATTCAGAATTAGAGAGAATATGTTGCAGAGCTGGATACATTTTATAAGTTCTTATAATTCAAGAATTGGAACAGTGGCTTTTTTATGAAATTGAGACGCCAGAGAAATTCTGTGATTTTATTTCAATGAATGCATTGCAAATATTTTACATCAGTGAATTTTGTATTTTGCACAGAATTTCCTGCGTTTATGTTTCGAGAAAATTCTACTTGTGTATTAAGTTTATTTGAGTGGATTCCGCTCATCGAATTACATCCTACTCAATCTCCCAAATTTTAAATCAAGACAGATAGTTTTTTATAATTTGTGAAATCTGATACGCAAGATATGGAGGAACCGCATTGCCAACTTGGTGGTATTGTTGTGTTCTACCACCTTCGAAAAAATAGTTATCAGGAAACGTTTGTAATCTTGCAGCTTCCCGAACAGTCAGACTCCTACACTGCGATGGATCATAGTGTATGAAATAATGCCCATCTTTAGAAATATGACTTGTAACTGTCGTTGCTGGGCTGTTTTCAAGCTGTACCCTGAAGCGGTCAGAAAAGTCACCTGATTCCCAATTTTGATGTGCAGGAGCCAGTCCTGGATAATTGAATTCGTTATATCCTTTTGGGGAGCGGTCGTTAACTTTCGCAAATGACGCGGCATAAGCATATCTGACTAGGTCATCAATTCGATGGCCGCGGCTCTCGTGATTTAACCAAATATCAAGATTCTTATCCTTATACCAGTCATCTAATTCTGCAGAGCCTGTCGAAGCTCTATCTGTTCTTGGTACTCGCAGTCCACCGGTCGATTGATTCTTCTTTAGATTTGAAATAGCTTGGTCTAATCTAACCGCAACACCCGCTGCGCCTTCAGCTCTGATATGACTTAACAATGTAGTTAGCTCGCTAGCTACGCGGCTTTCCCACTCATTAAATGAATCTTTCTCTTTACTTAACTTGCTTCGTAGTGGGGGTAGTGCGTCTATAACGTCTTTTACAAAAACCTGTGGTTTCCGTGTTAAAGAGGGGAGTGTGTTCTTTATTATATCCTCACGTATGCCAACTAAGATGACTCGATGGCGTGCCTGAGGAACCCCGTATTGTTCCGCTTTAATAATGAAATCTGTTGGGTTAATACTTTTCGGGTCATCACCGGCTCTGAACGATGTATCCTTAACAAGAGAAAAGATTACATAACGAGGATGATCTTTACCCTCTGGAAAAGCTCGATCAGGGGATGCTAAATCTTGCAGGATCTCATGGAATATTAGTACACCATTTACTTTAGCAGAAAGCATTCCTTTAACATTTTCCATCACGAACATTGCTGGTTTGTAGCTGTTGATAATCCGTAAATACTCCTTATAAAGGAAATTTCTTTTATCATTTTCAGCACTATAATCGCTAATCCCTTTGTTCCGGGAACGTCCAGCAAGTGAATACGCTTGGCATGGTGGCCCACCAATAAGCACCCAAGGCTGACCTTTATCAAAATCGGAGAGACCACTTTGGATAGCGTGATCAAGAATACTATTCCCTTCGTCCGTGCCTAATTCAATACAGAGTGCTTCTTCGCTGGCGGCGTCCCAAATGGCCTGTGTTTTATTGCTAAACGGAAACTCTGATTCGCCACGGCAATAGGCGTAATAATCACCCAACTTATCAGGCATTTGGGTTTTGAGCATGCGGTAAAATGCACGAAGTCTCAAGGTCTCCCTTGCGATAGGATCCTTCTCCGCTGAAACGATAATCTGAAAAGCTTTACCGTCGTTAAGTGCTGAGAATCCCTCGCCTAGACCACCAGGGCCTGCAAAAAGGTCAACAACTGGGATAACTCGATTTCGCATGATGCTCCAAAAAACTCTAATTGCCTGAATGCTGTTGTAGTGATAGCTCTCGAGCAGCTTGTTCTGCTTCCTTGACCGCTGCCTCTTCTGAGAATGCGAGACCAGATTCTAATTCAGTATTGTTCCTACAAACAGACCAACAGAAACCGGGATTATATCGATCTAAAGATGGTTCTACAAAAACCGTAAATTCTCCGATCTGAATTTCGTTGTTTTGATACATAGATATTCCTTAAAATTGCGTCAATTATTTCAATTAATAGCCATTATGGTTTTGGTTTACAGATTATAAAATCTTGTAAATGCACGGCTAGTTTGACCAAAGCCACCTTCCGCTCCTCAAAATAATCATGCTTATTATAAATCCCCTCAACACCTTTTAGCTTGTGATTGAGGCAGCGCTCGGCAACATGGCCTGGGATGCCGATCTCGGCAAGCAAGGTGCGGCAGCTGCGGCGCAGGTCGTGCACGGTGAAGTGCGGCATGTCGCCCATTTTGTTGTGCGGTTGTACCTTTCTGCCGGGCTCTTGGCCGAACAGTTTTGAAATGGCCCGATTGAGAGTGTCAGAGCCCATATGAGCGTTTTTGCTGCTGCGCCGATTGGGGAAGACATATTCTGAGCCGAATGCCCGTACTTTTAACTCATTCAACCATTCGATGATCAGTGGTGGTAAAGGGATCTCCATACCTACGCCGGTTTTGCTGCGCTCTTTTGGTAGTGACCACATGGCTTTGTCTAGATCGAATTCTGCCCATTTTGCTTCGGTGAGCTCGGTTTTACGCACGCCGAGGCAGATCAATAAAGAGCAGGCGAGGTAGTTATCCCGGGTAAAGCTGTCTGCGTTTTCCCGAAATACTTTAAATGCGTGTTTGACTTCATCCAGGCTTAACGCTCTGTCTTTACTTGCTTCCACTCCGCCAGCATCGTTCACTGAGAACGGTGCTGCGGGGTTGTGGCTGGTGAGGTCGAGTTTTATGCCGTGATTAAAAATCTGTTTTAAATACAGCAACGCATCGTTGGCGATAGTCGGGCGACCCGATGCTGTGATCTTGCGAAGTAACATCTGAATGTGACGCGGTGTCACGTCGATAATAGGCAGATTGCCTATCTCCGGGGCTATATCGTGTCGATAAACCCGAGCAGGGATCCCCGGATGTTTTAAACGCTTCTCATTTCCAATTTGCCAATCCGCAAATAAATCGTCGACGACAACTAGCTTGGTGAGTTTAGTTTGTTGCTTGGCAATTAATGGGTCTAAACCATCCCGGCTCAGCTTGGCGTTGGTTGCCGCTGCGAGACGTGCATCTTTCAGGGATAAGTCCGGGTAATTACCCAGTGTCATCTCTCGCCGTTTACCGGCGCTGGTATAGCGCAGCATCCAATAGGCCTGGCCGGATCTTGGCACTACAAAGTACAGTCCATCACCATCCGAGTGTTTGGCTGGTTCTTTGGTTAACAGGCTGTCTAGCTGTTTGGCTGTTAGCTTACCCATCAGTTACCCACCTCTATTTAGAGATAAATCAGTAGTTTGGCAGCATTTTGGCTTTTACCCACCACTGAGGTTTGTATGGTAGCTAGCATACCCACCATTTTACCCACCGTAAAGTGGTGGGTATTGGTGGGTGATAATGGACATCAGTAGACTATGTATTATTATAAATCATTGATAAATATTGATTTGTAGATTGTTTTGAACATTGCTGGACGCTATTCCACGTTCTGGATCTGCTCCCGCATCTGCTCAATCAACACCTTCAATTCCACCGCCGTATTGGTGATCTCCGTCGAAATCGCTTTTGACGACAAGGTATTCGATTCGCGGTTAAATTCCTGCATCATAAAGTCGAGGCGACGGCCGATGGCGCCGCCTTGTTTCAGATGATGGCGGGTTTCTTTGATGTGGGCGTCGAGGCGGTCGAGTTCTTCAGCCACGTCGGATTTTTGTGCCAGGAAGGCCATTTCCTGCTCGAGGCGGTTTTGGTCGAGCTCTGCTTTGATTTCCTGTAAGCGGGTCAGCATTTTGTCGCGTTGCCATTGCAGGGCTTGTGGCAGGTGCACACGTAAGTTGGCAACGTGTGTGGAGATTTGGTCGAGGCGGTCGCGGATCAGCTGTTCAATCGCTACACCTTCGCGGCCGCGGCCGGCGAGGAAGTCTTTCATCACGATGTCAAAACCGGCCAGTAATTCGGCCTGCACGGAGTCCATGTCTTCTTCCTGGGTTTCCATCACGCCGGGCCAGCGCAGGATGTCGGCGATATTGAGCTGCGCTTGCGGGCTTTGAGCGGCCAAAGCGCTGGCGGCTTTCATCAGCTGGCCAGCAAAGGCTTCGTTGATTTTTAAATCGCCGCTTTGCTGCGCCGCGTTATAGCGCAGGTTCACTTCCACTTTGCCGCGTTGCAGGCTCTGGCGCAGTTTGTCGCGCAGCAGGCTTTCCAAACCCCGGAATTGCTCGGGTAACCGAAAATAACTCTCGAGATATCTTTGGTTAACGGAGCGGATCTCCCAAACGGCGTTGCCCCAGGTCGCTTTAATTTCGTGACGGGCAAAAGCGGTCATGCTGTGGATCATGCGATTATCCTTGTGTACATCAAAAAACATGGAAAAACCGAGTATACCCACAAAGCCGCGCAGAAGGCCAATCCGCTGTCAGCGCGAAAAACGCCGGCTGTGGCAGAGATGGCGGTATGGCGGTGAAAGCCCTATAATGCCGGCATCATTTTTCGCCAAATCAATGGCCATCGAGGTTTCCCATGCGTCCAAGCGGCAGAACAGCCAGTCAGATCCGTCCTATCAGTTTCACCCGTCAATTTACTGCCCACGCCGAAGGTTCGGTGCTGGTGGAGTTTGGCAACACTAAAGTGCTGTGCACTGCGTCTGTTGAAGAAGGCGTGCCACGTTTTATGAAAGGCCAGGGCAAAGGCTGGATCACCGCTGAATACGGCATGCTGCCGCGCGCTACCCACACCCGCAACGACCGCGAAGCTGCCAAAGGCAAACAGGCCGGCCGCACAATGGAAATTCAACGCTTAATCGGTCGCGCGCTGCGCGCCGCTGTCGATTTAAAACTGCTCGGTGAAAATACTATTACTTTTGACTGTGACGTCATTCAGGCCGACGGCGGCACCCGCACTGCAGCCATCACCGGTGCTTGTGTGGCTTTGTGTGACGCGCTGAACTTCATGCGTGCCAAAGGCCTGATCAAAACCAACCCGCTGAAATATATGGTCGCTGCTGTGTCTGTTGGTGTTTATAAAGGCGAACCTATCGCCGATTTGGAATATGTTGAAGATTCCGCTGCCGATACCGACATGAACGTGGTGATGACCGAAACCGGCAAACTGATTGAAATTCAGGGCACTGCTGAAGCTGAGCCATTCAGCTTTGAAGAAATGCAGGCGATGCTGGCGCTGGCGAAAGACGCAATTCGCGAAATCGTCGACGAACAAAAACGTGTATTGGCATAACAAATCTGTCTTTAAGGTCTTCCGATGAAAGCTTTTCAACAAGAATTTATTGAATTTGCCCTGTCGCGTCAGGTGCTGAAATTTGGTTCATTTACGCTGAAATCCGGCCGCACCAGCCCGTATTTCTTCAACGCCGGTTTGTTTAATACCGGTGGTGATTTGGCCAAACTTGGCCGTTTTTACGCGGCCGCGCTGATGGATGCTGGTATTGATTTCGACGTGTTATTTGGCCCGGCTTATAAAGGGATTCCAATTGCCACCACCACAGCTGTGGCGCTGGCAGAACATCACAACCGCGACGTGCCATATTGCTTTAACCGCAAAGAAGCCAAAACCCACGGTGAAGGCGGCAGTCTGGTTGGTTCGCCACTCAAAGGCCGCATTATGCTGGTTGATGATGTGATCACCGCTGGTACTGCGATCCGCGAATCGATGGAAATCATCCAGGCGCAGGGCGCAGAACTGGCTGGTGTGCTGATCGCACTGGACCGGCAGGAACGCGGCAAAGGCGAACTGTCAGCCATTCAGGAAGTGGAACGTGACTTTGGCACCAAAGTGGTGTCGATCATTGGCCTGAAAGACCTTATCCAATACCTCGAAGGCAAACCAGAACTGGCGCAGCACCTCGATGCAGTCAAAGCCTACCGCGCGGAGTTTGGCGTTTAAGCCGCCGGGTTGTCTTCAGGAATTGTTAAGTTTAAGCTGCGATAAGTACATCCCTTCTGTCAGCTTTGAAGGCCAGCGTTGCTGGCCTGCTTGTTTTTAGCGGAGTCTGTGTTGATCAACAAACCAAATGGCAGCGGTTTTGGCCGTATTCTCAAAGCCACTGAATGTTCGCGTAAAGGTTTTGTCGCTGCCTGGCGATTTGAAGCAGCGTTTCGGCAGGAAGCGGTGCTCGCCATGCTGATGTTCCCGCTGTCGTTTGTACTGGCAGAATCGGTCGGGCACTGGGCCTTGCTGGTGGGCGTGTTGCTGCTGGTGCTGATTGTCGAACTGCTCAATTCCGCCATTGAAGCGCTGACTGACCGTGTGAGTCTTGAGCGCCATGAACTCTCCGGCCGCGCTAAAGATATGGGCTCGGCGGCTGTGACGTTAAGCCTGACGATTGTCGCGCTGGTGTGGGGCGCCGCTATCTGGCAACTGCTGGTCTGAGCCTGAGCTAACGAGGCGCTTATAACAGCCTTCAATGCACTGCGGCTAACAACTGTGCTATGGTAAATTTTTGCTGAGCCATCGCGGTTTGAATCATGCGTAGCTGTTTTTTGTTTTTGATGCTTTGGGTCTGCTGTGCCGGGCCGTTACAAGCAGCAGAAACCTTCTGTTATGACGCACCGGGCGACAAAAGCACACTACAACCTGTACTGGTCGACGGGCAGCGTATCTATGGTGAACATACAGCCCGCATTGCAGGCTGGGTGCTGCAGCAATTACCGCAGGCCACCTTTGTAGAATTACCCTGGCAGCGCTGCCTGAATGAAGTGCGTGCCGGTCGCATTCATGGTTTATTGTCGATTGGCTGGACCGAAGAACGCGCTAGCTGGTTTGCTTTTCCGCCAGACGCCGGGCAGCAAAACGACAAGCTGGCGTTATTTGATGTGCCTTATTTCATCTATGTGCTGCAAAACAGTGCGGTGCGCTGGGATGGTCAGCAATTCCACGGCCTGCAATATGGTCTTATCACTTTTAAAGGTTATCTGGCAGAGCAGCGGCTGCGTGAGCTGAATGCTTTGTCGCCGCTGGACTTAGACATCACGCAAGGCATTGACTTGCTTCTCAATTATCGCGTGGACGGCTATGTTATCCCGCCCGGGACTACGGCGCAGCAGTTCTCACAGCATCCTAAATTCGCGCAGGTACGCCAGTTGGAATTGCCTTTGCTGCGGATGCCACTGTATTTCGCCTTTGCGAAAAACTATTGTCAGGCGAATGCTCAGGCTTGTGAGAGGATTTGGGCACATCTGGCCGCGCAACGCCAAAACTGGGAAGCCGTACAGCAGCAGGCGTCCGCCAATCCTCAATAAGTGTCCAGCTGCCAGCGCTGCGGCAACAGTGGCAATCCTTCTTCTGTATACAGCGTTAAAACGGGCATCGGTATCAGGCCATACACCAGCTGTCGGGCCTGCTGCGATATCTGTGCTGGCAGCAAAAGCCGCAGCTGTCGGCGTTCGGCACTGAATCTTGCCGGCACTGCTATCCAGCCGTTATTGCCATCATCCAAATAAAAACCTGCGATGGGCTCATCTTTTTCACTGGGCCTGCTGTGCCAGTCGGCGACGGGTAATTGCAGCACCAGCTCGCGCTGTTGTGCATCGGCGTCGGACGGCAGCAGCTGCGCCAGCAACAAGCCGTTGCTTTGATGACGAATACAAAGTGCCAGCCGGCGCGCCAGTTCTGCCTTAAAAGGCGGGTGTATATCATCTGCAGCGCCTAAATCGGCGGCACTGACCAGCCAACACTGCGGGTTTGCGGCGGCAACTTGCTGCTGCGCCAGCCGCACCTGCACAAAACCCTGCTGAGGCGCTGGCCAACCGCTCCGGCCAAAACCGGCGATTTGCACGAACAACAGCGGGAATTCCCAGCCGGCATTTTGGCGGCAACTATGCAGCCAGTGCTGCAGCTTGCCGGCATAGCGGGCGACGTCTTTGCCCATCGCATCCTGTTCACCCTGATACCAGATCAGCGTGGTGAAAGGCTGTTGCAGCCAGGGCCTGAGCCTCGAGGTAAACAAAGCCCCGGGCTGCCAGGCTTGGCTGGCGCTTGCGTTGTCAGCGTTTTCAGTCCAGGCGTCGATGGCAGAACCAGGCCAGCTGAGGTCCACCAGTCCCAGCATCACGTCGGCTTCTGCCGGTTGATAATACTGACTGAAGTGATACAGCAGCGCCGGCCAGCGCGCACAGTGCTCCGGGCTCAGCGTCAACCATTGGCCGGGCGTCTGAAAATCAGCGGGGTCACTTTGATAGCAGCGCAGCCGTTGCTGATTTTGCAGCTGTGTCGTCGCGGCAGAGAGTTGCTCAGGATAACGCGCCAGCGGCCAGCCCACATTCGACTGGCCGGCAAAAAGCAGTAGTTCGCCAAACCACAGGTCATCCAGCTGCAGCAATTGGTTATCGTCAGTAAAAATGCGCAGCGTCCAGGGGCCGGATGGTGGCTGCGCGTCGATGGCGATAGCAAAAACGCCGGCAGCGTCGCTGTGGCCACTGAAGGTAATACGGACCTGATCACGTTGTAGCTGCACGTCCAGCGGCATGTCGGCGGTTGTCTGACCGCACAGCTGCAGCGTTTTGCTGTGTTGTAATACCGCGCCTGATGACCAGGGGGCTGACAGACGGATCACAGTCAATCCTGGGCGAACAGGGCCGCTTTTAATGCAGGCCACTGACTGGCGAAACTCAGGTGGGGGGCTTCTTTAAAACCGCTACGGACAAACTGGTGCAGCCGGCCTTCGATAAAGGCCAGCAGCAAATTGGCCACCGCCGCCTCGTCGCCGTGGCGTTTGCCGGTGCCGAGTTTGCGATCGCGCAGGCATTGTTTCAGCTGTTTTTCCAGACTGTCGAGTAACAAAGTGACGCGTTCGCGCAGCCGCTCCTGCTCGCCCTGTAAGGCTTCGCTGGTCAGCAGCCGGCACAAACCGGGCCTGCGACCGGCAAATTGCAGCAGGGCTTCCAGCATCAGCTGAATCCGCGCCTCGGCTTGTTTGTGGGTTTGGAAAATAACGCGAAATTCCTGCTGCAGCTCTTGCTCCATCAGGTCGAGCAGGCCTTCAAACATTCGCGCTTTACTAGGAAAATGGCGGTATAACGCGGCTTCGGTGACACCCACCTGCACCGCAAGTGCGGCGGTGGTAATGCGCTGACCGGGGCTTTTTTCCAGCATCACGGCCAGCGCGTCCAGAATTTCCGCTTTGCGGTTGCTGCTTCTGGGCGTCGACATCAGCAGTTATGACCGGCCTGAGTGGCCAAAGCCGCCTTCGCCACGCTCTGAGGTATCGAATTCTTCGACCAGTTCAAACTGCGCCTGAACCACCGGCATAAATACCAGCTGTGCGATGCGATCGCCTGGCTGAATAGTGAAAGCATTTTGGCCACGGTTCCAGGTGGAAATCATCAGCTGACCCTGATAATCCGAATCGATGAGGCCTACCAGATTGCCTAAGACGATGCCGTTTTTATGGCCCATCCCCGAGCGTGGCAGAATGGTCGCGCATAAGTTGGCATCACCGATGTGGATGGCAAGTCCGGTTGGGATCAGTTCAGTCTGGCCCGGTAATAAAGTCAGCGGCGCATCTAACAAAGCGCGCAAATCCAGACCAGCCGAACCTGGCGTCGCATATTCCGGCAGCGGATATTCAGTGCCAATGCGACGGTCGAGAATTTTCAGTTCAATGCTTTTTTTCATCTTGGTATTGCTCATAAATCAGGGAAATTAGGGCCTGGGCCAGCTCAGATTTACTGCGCAGCCCCAGTGGGAATTCGCTTGTTTTGCTGTAAACCGTAATGGCGTTTTGTTCGCTGTTAAAGCCAAGCGTTGGATCAGACACATCGTTGGCACAAATCAAATCGAGGTTTTTCTTCTGCAGTTTTTGCCGGGCATAGTCGGCGACTTTTTCCGTTTCGGCGGCAAAACCAACGGTAAAAGGCCGCTGCGCCGTCAGCGCCGCGACGCTGGCGATAATGTCCGGGTTTTTCACTAACTGCAGCGTCAGACCGTCATGGTCGGCAGTTTTTTTGATTTTCTGTGACGCCAGAGTCGCCACGCGAAAATCCGCCACTGCGGCACAACCGATAAAAATGTCACTCTGTGGCGCATGTTGCAGGCTGCTGGCATACATCTGTTCGGCGGTGGTGACATCAATTCGCTGCACGCCAGCAGGCGTCGCCAGCTGCACCGGACCGCTGATTAGTGTTACTTCTGCACCCAGCGCAGCAGCAGCGGCGGCGAGGGCATAACCCATCTTGCCGGAACTGTGGTTACTGATGTAACGCACCGGGTCAATAGCTTCCCGCGTCGGGCCTGCGGTGATAGTTACTTTGACACCTTGCAGCGGCTGTGGTGCCGGTGTTGCCAACACGCCAATCACCGCATCAACCAGTTGCAGCGGTTCTAACATCCGGCCTGGGCCAACGTCACCACAAGCTTGTTCACCGGCATTGGGTCCAAAAATGTGAATATTACGTGAAATTAAAGTTGATAAATTGGCTTGTGTCGCTATGTTTTTATACATCTGCTGATTCATTGCCGGTGCGATGGCGAGCGGTGCGCTACTCGCCAGAATGCAGGTGGTCAGTAAATCGTTGGCAAGGCCATGTGTGATGCGGGCGATAACATCGGCCGAAGCCGGCGCCACTAAAATGAAGTCGGCCCATTTCGCCAGTTCGATATGGCCCATGGCAGCTTCGGCTGCAGGGTCCAGCAATGACTGGCCGACCGGATGGCCGGACAGCGCCTGTAGCGTCAGCGGGGTGATAAATTCCGCCGCGGCCGGCGTCAAAATCACCCGGACTTCGGCGCCACGGTCTTTCAGGCGGCGGACTAAATCGGCAGATTTGTAAGCAGCGATGCCACCGCTGATCCCAAGCAGGATCTTTTTGCCAGCAAGGATGTTGTGCATAAGAAAACCATCAGCCAGAAACTGGCCGATAAGATACCACGAACTCAAGGACGAGTGATCATGACCATTAAGCATTGGCCGGCGGCCGAACAACCCCGTGAAAAATTATTAAGTTATGGTGCCGGCGCTTTGTCCGACGGTGAATTGCTGGCGATTTTTCTCGGCCACGGCTGTGCCGGCCTGGATGCAGTGGCGATGTCGCGCCAGCTGTTGCACGATTTTGGCGGGGTGCGGGCATTCTTCGCTGCGCCGCGTGGCCAGTTCTGCCGCCATAAGGGCCTTGGGGTGCATCGGTATGTGAAAACCCAGGCAGTGCTGGAGCTGTGTAAACGCTGTTTATATCAGCATCTGCAGCGCGATACGGTGTTTTCTGACCCCGGCATGGTGAAACATTATCTGCAATACAGCATTGGTCTGGAAACGCGCGAAGTCTTTATGACTTTGTATTTAGACAGTCAGCACCGGCTGATTAAAGCCGAACCGCTGTTTTATGGCACGATTGATGCGTCCCCGGTCTATCCGCGTATTGTAGTTCAGAGCGCTTTAGCGCATAATGCCGCCGCCGTTATTTTGGCTCACAATCATCCATCCGGAGTTGCTGAGCCGAGTCGTGCTGACAGAGCAATAACGGAACGCCTGACCCAAGCGATGGCTTTGGTCGACATCAAGTTATTGGATCACTTTGTGGTCGGCGACGCGGAGGTAATATCCTTTGCGGAACGCGGCTGGCTTTAAGATCTGAAAGGATCAACACGATCTTCGTTTAAACCTCAGGCGGAATCGCTTGAGTTTTGC
The DNA here is from genome assembly GCA_946482325.1 of uncultured Chromatiaceae bacterium. The sequence continues at coordinate 20,435 of CAMLRA010000065.1, forward strand.
CGGCTTATCGTGTATAAATTGCGCCCTTTCAGAAATCCGGGGCATTCTTCTTGGCCGGAAGGATGACGATAGCTCGAGCTGAAGTAATTTTGGAGATACATTGACATGTCTAGAGTGTGCCAAAT
>CAMLRA010000066.1 GCA_946482325.1 uncultured Chromatiaceae bacterium
CAAGGCAAAGCGCTGCAACTGGCGAAAAAAGCTGACGAAAATGCCCGGCCGCAGCGTCAGGTGTTGTTATTTAAAGCTGCCGAACAGCCAGACCTAATCCCGTTTAAAGGCATCAGCTATGAAATGGCGCACAGTGACATCATCAACGGGCCTTATGTGAAATGGACAGGTCAGGCAAAAGATTACGACGCCCTCCCGGTGTACTGGGAAAAAGTGCCGGCGGTGGAAGTCGAAGTGCCGAAAGCTTATTGGATCCCACCGCAATATCAGGATGTGATAACCCGCCTGCAAAACCACGGGATTGCGATGACCCGGCTGGAAAAAGCCGGCAGTCTGGAACTGCAGCAACTGAGTGCGGCTAATGCTGAACTCGCCAGCCGTTCTTTTGAGGGCCGCGTTGGTGTCAAAGCCAGTTTCAGCCCGAGCTGGGGCGAATTTGCTTTGCCGGCCGGTTCAGTGCGCGTCAGCACAGATCAGCCACTGGGGGCTTTGGCGGTCGCTTTGTTGCAACCGGAAGGGCCGGATTCATTTTTCAGCTGGGGCTTTTTCCATGGCATGTTTGAACGGACTGAGTACTTTGAGACCTACGCCATGCTGCCGTGGATTGAGCAGGAACTGAAAACCAATAAGAAGCTGGCGGTGGATTTTGCGGCCGCAGTGAAAGCCGATGCCAAGCTTGCCAAAGACGGCCAGGCCCGGCTGAACTGGTTTTATCAGCGTTCACCGTTTTATGACCAGGCTTATCTGAAATATCCGGTGCTGATTGAGCGTTAAGCGCCAGTCTTTCAATAACAAAGCCCTGTATCTACAGGGCTTTGTGCTTTCTAGTTTGGCAATTTAGTTCTGCAATTTAAGGCCGCCATGCTCAGTTTTGTGCTGGGGTATTCTCCGCGAAATACTCATGGCTGTCGGCGTTTTTCACGGCCTGCGCCGGATTACTCAGCGCCAGTGATTTGGCGGCGGACTGACCATAAGCAATGTCGTCAGTATCGGCGACGACAGTGAAATGGCTGGTTTCATGCACGATAGTGCCGGCTTTGGAATCGGTGCCGGTATTGGCCGCCGGCCAGAAAGCATTACACAAATAAATCTTATACGGCTGATTCGGATAGACATAAGCGTAATAAGAGTCGGTGCAGCCACAATCAAACTGCAGTGGCTGGTTGTTCAGCGCGCTGTTGATTTTATTAAAGTTGCTGCTGACTGTGCTCCAGCGGCTGCTGGTGTAACTGCCAAACCAGGTTTTGTAACGCGCTGAGTTGGCGCGGCTGGCCGTTGGATAAGTCGACAAATAATTGTAAGAGCCGGAAGCATAGCTTTTGGCCGAGGCCAGCGCCGTGGCAATAGAGGTACGCCGGCTGCTGCTGCAGTTGGCCGCATAAGACACTGAACCTGCCAGCGTCACCAGCGCCGGCCACTCAATATCGCTGGCAGCTTTGGCGTCTACTTCAATCTGACGGTAAATCGCATCGGACTGCAGCACCGGCAGGGGTGTATCCACCAACATTTGTTCGGCTTGCGTCTGTTGCTGCGGCGTCAGTTTCGGCACCACACCGTGCAGTGCCATCGCTTCGACATGATATTGAATTTGATAGTTACCGCTTGCCGGCAAGTCATAAGCGCTAGTCAGTTCAACCTGATACTGCCGGCTTTCACCGGGCCGCAGGCTGATGTAATCCTGTGTCGTCGGAGCCTGGCGTTTGACACGTTTGCCGGTGTAAGCGGCGTCCTGGCCATTGACGCTGATATCAAATAAATCTTCCTGCAGGCCGTCGGCAGGCGTGTACCAGCGCAGGATTTTTGCTGTTTTACTGCTGTTGTTGTGCAGGGTAACCTGCAGCGTGACATCGTCACTGGCGCTAAAGTTTGGTTGTACTGTATTCAGTTCGACTTCAATGCCTGTGGCAAAAACCTGTGGGGCCGATATCGCTGCAAGCAGCGCAATAGTCAGAGCGTTCAGTTGCATACATGTTCCTGGTTTATTGTTGTGTGACCCGGTGTGTTCACACCGTCCTGACCGCTGTTGGTCAGTTACAATCAGTTACAGGCTTTTTTTGTCAGGTCTCAAGAGGTCCGGAAAAACATCAGAAAAATATCATAACTTTCTAATATAAATCAGCTCGAGACGGCCGCATTGTTTGCAATTGGAGTCACACAGCGCTGGCCGCTTACAGCGTAAAAAGACCGCTTAACATAAAAACACCGCGTGCACGCCGGGGCCGCCTTAGATTGCCGCTATCAACACGATGGCTACCACTGAGGAATCTCTGATGAACACAGCGCCGAAAATCATTGTAAAAACATTATTGGCCAGTCTGGCACTGAATTTGTGCCCGGTACTGGGCATGACCAACCCCGAGATGCAGCAAAAAATGCAGCAGTTGCTGCAGCAATCCGCTCAAGCGGACCAACCGGGTTTTGCCGTGCTGGTGCGTAAAGGCAAGGACGTGTTAAGCCGTGGCGGCTATGGCATGGCCAATCTGGAACTGGGCGTCCCGATGCAGGCGGATATGAAGTTTCGCATAGCCTCGCAAACCAAACAGTTCACCGCCATGGCGGTGTTGCAGCTGGTGCAGGCGGGCAAGCTGAAGCTGACGGATACAGTGGGCAGCTTGCTCAAAGATTATCCAAAGGTCGGCCGCGATATCACAGTGCATCAGCTGCTGACCCACACTGCAGGCCTTAAAAATTTAAGCCGGCTGACGGAATTTCGGGAAAACAAACCAAAGGATGCCACGCTCGCCGACATGGTCGCGTTATTTTCCAGCTTGCCACTGGAGTTTACACCCGGCACGCAGTTCCGTTATTCCAACTCCAACTATGTGTTGTTAACGGCCATCATCGAGGCGGTGAGTAAACAAAGTTATGCCGATTATTTGCAGCAGCACATTTTCAGCCGGCTTGGTATGCAAAACAGCGGCTATGACAGTGCCGCTAAAATTCTGTCCAAACGCGCCAGCGGTTATGAACAAAGCCCGGAAGGCCTGGTTAATGCGCGCACTATCAGCATGACGCGGCCACAAGGCGCCGGCGCTTTGTACAGCACAGTTGATGACCTGAATTTGTGGGACCAGGCGCTGTATACTGACCAGCTGCTGAAACAGCCATTGCTGCAGCAGTCTTTTGTCCGGCACAAAACACTCGATGGCACGCCGCAACCTTATGGGTACGGCTGGATGATGGCCGATTGGGAAACAGTACCGACACAGGAGCACAGCGGTGGGATTGAAGGGTTTTCTTCTTATATCATCCGTATTCCGTCAGAGCAGGTCTATGTCACAGTGCTGGCCAATAGCGCAGAAGCCGACACTTATAGCCTGGCGCTGAAACTGGCTGCGATTGCCATCGGTAAGCCTTTTGAACCCAAAGCCATCGCGCTGAAGCCGCAACGCTTGAAGGTGTTATCCGGCAGTTACCAGCTTGCCGATGGTGCTGTGCATCATATCCGCCAGCAGGGCAATGAACTGGTGTATCAGGCTCCGGAGATGCCGCAGGTGTCGCTCATCCCAACAGCGGATGGACGCTTTTATCTGCAGGGTGATTTTACTTACCTGAGCTTTAATCCGGCCGGAACCGAAATGCAGCTGAATATGCGCGGCTTTCCGGTACAGGCTGGGAAAAAAGTGGTACCGACACCCTAAGCGCTTGAAATAAAAACGCCGTGCTGTGTTGCAGCCCGGCGTTTTTTGCTTTTAGCGCCGGTAGCCGCCAGGCCTGCGCTATAAACTCAGCTGCTGGCGCAGCAGCGTACTTTGCCGGCGTGACACTTCCACCTGCAGGCCGGAAGTCAGTATCAACAACAGGCCACCGTTGAGCCAGGCGTCGATGCTGCGAATGGCTTTGAGATTGACCAGCTGATGTCGGTTGGCGCGAAAAAATAATCCGGGCGCTAAGCGCTGCTCGATACTGCCCAAAGAGCGATACACCAGCGGCGCCTGAGCACCAGCCCAAACTTTGCTGTAATTGCCAATGGCTTCAAACAGTTCAACATCGCCAAGGCGTAGCAGAAAACAGCGCTCGCCGTCTTTGACAAAAAAGCTGGCTTCAAGATCCAGTGCCGGGCCGTTTACGACGGTTTCTGCGGCAGGTCTCTGTTCCGTTGCAGCCGGGAGCTCTGCTGCATTTAAACTGGGCAGTTTAGCGATCGCCTGCGCCAGACGGGCACTGCTGACCGGTTTTAACAGATAATCGACCGTCGGATAATCAAAGGCGGCGAGAGCATGTTCGGTAAAAGCAGTGGTAAAGATAATGCGTGGCACAAACACCAGTTGTGCTAACAACTCAAAAGCGCTGTCGCTGCCAAGGTCGATATCCAGCAGCAACAAGTCCGGCTGTTGTTGTTCGACCAGCAGCCTGGCCTCCGGTACATTGGCTGCTTCGCCGACCAGCGTGAGTTGCGGGTGTGCACGCAGCAGTTCTTTAAGTTCAAGCCGCGCGAGCCTTGAATCTTCGATGATGACAACCCGCATTCAGTGTCGCTCCTGTGTTGGTGGCGTTGCTGCAGTGCCGGTCGCAGTTGCTGACTGCCATGGCAGTATTAAGCAGGCACGTACCCAGTCACCATCCTGCACGAGCTGCAGACTGGCCTCGTTGCCGTACAGCAGCGTCAGCCGTTGCCGCAGATTGGCCAAACCGGTACCGGTATTGCCGGGTTCGCCGGCCTGTAGCTGTTCAGGTGCGTTTTGCAATGTGAGCTGACCCGGATTACTAACCTGCAATAGCCACTGTTGTGACCCGAGCCGTTGTACGTTTAATTCGATACAACCGCCGGCCTGGCGCCGGCCAATGCCATGTTTCACGGCATTTTCCACCAACAATTGCAGCGCGAGACGCGGTACGGGGCGGGCCAGGCAGTCCGGTGCAACCGCAGTTTGCCATTGCAGCCGCTGTTCAAACTGAATATGCAGTAACGCCAGATAATCATCCAATACCTGCAGTTCTTCACGCAGTGGCACCAGCGCCTCGGACTGAGTCGTTATCTGATATCGCAGCAGATCAGCAAAATGCGTCAGCATCTGCCGGGCACTGTGACTGTCTTCTAGAATCAGCGCCCGGATATTGTTAATACAATTGAACATAAAATGCGGGCTGAGCTGTGCTAACAAGCTGCTCAGCCGCGCTTGCGTCATATTGCGTTCCAGTTGCTGGCGTTGTTGCTCGCCATGACGGACATCCAGCTGGCGGCTTAATGTCAGATACAGCATGCTCCAAATCAGATATAACAGGATTAGCAGCGGCATTTTCGACCCCATAGGCTGGGCGTCAAACCAGGCAAATACCGGCCCCTGCCATAACTGAGGGACGTGCGCGAATGGCCATAACAGCCAATAATGCAGCAAGTCGACCGCCAAAGCGCCAAGCAGGGCTGCGCCGATCAGTAGTCCCAGCGTGGCGCTCTGACTGTGCTGTTGTTGTCGCCAGCGCTGATACAGCTTGCGTAAAACCAGACTACCGGTGAGCGCCAGCACTAATAACAATAAGGCTGGTAACACTGTCTGCAGGCTCAGGGGTTCGTCACTGCCGATCATCAGCAATTGCAAGACGCCAAACAAGCTCCAACCGGCGCTTTGATATAACCAGAAGCTGCTGGGGGCGGGCGGGATTGGTTCAGTCACATTGTGCATCAGGGCTGAGACATTATTCATAACTCAGCACGTTGCGGCCCGCGTCGGGTTTGCTGTCAACGTTCACTTTCTGACCATTTTGCAGGCCGTGCTGACCACGGATCACCACTTTGTCACCGGGGCGCAGTGCAGATTCAACAATGTAATGGGTGTCTAAAGTTGACAGGATTTTCAGTGTGACCCGTTCGGCTTTATCGTCCTGGTCAATTTTCCAGGTGCGAAACACTTCGCCTTCTAATTCAATCGCTTCATTCGGCACTTTGGTGATGGTGTCTGACTGCACCTGCATATCGATGACCTGGACCTGACCAACCAGCAAGTTACTGCGATCCTGCGCGGGATGGTCAAAATACAACGTCAGATGTTCGGCCTTAGCATCGAGCTGCTGGCTGACTTCGCGTAATTTCAGCGCTTTACCTTGCAGGATAAACTGATGGCGTTGCAGCTCGGCATTGCTGCTGTAGCTGATGACCGGCAACAAGCACTCCAGCTGTTTATTTTGCGTCGACAGCAGCTGCATGATGGGCTGGCCTTCGACCAGCTGCGAGCCGGGTTCGGAGCTGACACTCATCACCTGCGCATCAAAAGGCGCGAAGTGGCTTAAGCGTTTCTGTTTCATTTGCGCCAGCTGCAGTTCCTGTTCCAGCCGCTGGATTTTCAGTTCAGAACTGTCGAGCTGAAACTTCAGATTATTGATGTCGCTGGCGGCGGTCAGGCCGGATTTACTCAACCGGTTCATCCGGTGAAACTCTTCACTGGCAAAATTTTTCGCCACCCGCGCCGATTCGATGTCGGTTTTGATGATGTTAATTTGCCGCTGCAGGTAGGCGTCGTCCTGTTTGGCGACTAATTGGCCTTTTTTCACTGAGCTGCCGACCGGCAACATTTGCAGCAGTTCAGCAGTGGCATGGCTGGAAATACGATAACTTTGTGGGGCTGTAATGGTACAGTTGAGCGGATGCACCACAGCGGCATGGTGCGCCAGAACCACATCGGTTAACACAGTTTTGTCGGCCGCAGCGCTGCTAAAAGCCCACAACAAGGCAGAGGCGGCAACAAACCGTAAATGATCAGGCTTTAACAACACAAGGCTCCCGATGTCAGTACCACAAGGCTTCTTATACCCAAAAGAGCACTGATTGACCAGCACCGGGCGCGATGAGTTCCCGCTAACATCAGTTAGCCGGTAAATTTTCGCGAAATTGCTCAGGCCATATCGCGCCCCTAACGTCCCAACAGCGGGTGCCAGTCGCGCCAGACTGGCGCTATGCCACGATGTCGCAGCATGGTTGCGATATCCGCCGGGCTGCGTTCATCGTCGATACTGAACTGCGCCAGGCTTTGAGGGGCCACGGCATAACCTCCGGGCTGAGTTTTACTGCCGGCGCTGGCGCTGCAGGCGATGCTGGTCAGCAATAAATCGCGCAGTGCCGGGCTGTCGCGGGTGGAAATACTCAGGCTTATTTCCGGCGCAAAAATTTTCAGCGCACACAGCAGCTGCAAATAATCGCGGTCTGACACGCCGCTCTGTTGCGAGCTTTGGCCGGCACAGGGTTTTAACCTTGGCAGTGCCACCGAAAAAGCCAGCTGGTACCAATGCTGCTGCAAAAAGCGCAGATGCTGCGCCAGCAGCAGCACGTCAGTGCGCCAGTCGCCAAGGCCCAGCAACACGCCCATCCCGAGCTGTGTGATGCCGGCCTGCGCCACCCGAGATGGTGCATCCAGCCGGTTGGCCATATCGGCTTTGGCACCAAAGGTATGATGGCGGGCGTAGCTTTGCGGGTCATAAGTTTCCTGATACAACATCACCGCATCGATGCCGGCGGCGCGCAGCTGCTGATAATCACTGACATCCAGCGGCTGCGATTCCAGCATCAGTTTGGCGACCTGCGGGCGCAGCGCCTGTGTCACTTCCAGTAAATAATCGACGCCAGCTTTACGCTGATGTTCTCCGGTGACCAGCAGGATCTGCGCGATCCCGAGCGCCTGAATTGCGGCGGTTTCCTGCAGGGCTTCGTCGACGGTTAAAATCCGCCTCTTTACCGTTACACTTCTGGAAAAACCACAATAACTGCACTCGTTGCTGCACAGGTTGGACAGGTACAGTGGCGCAAACAGAGCCAGAGTACGGCCGCTGCGCTGGCGTTTTAGCTGCGTGGCGCGGGCCAGCAGTTCGGGCAACAATTCAGCGGCGGCCGGGCTTAACAGCGCCTGCAGATCAGTAAAGCTCGGTTTTGTCGTTGACAATGCCCGTTGCACCGCCGCGTGGTCAGGCAGGCAGCTTTGCGCCTGTAAGGTATCAAATTGTTGTTGTGTCGGCTGAAATGTGGCCGTGGCTGGGATGGGGTGCGGCATCACGATAATCCCGCCAGCAGGTGGGCAAAGCCCGGCTCTGACGGACTGCTGGCCTGGGCCCACGATTGTTTCATCCCAAGGCCACTTTGCTGTGCCAGCACGCCGGCTTCCACCGCCAACCGAAACGCCTGTGCCATCAGAACCGGATCTGCGCTGGTGGCAATAGCGGTATTGACCAGCACCGCACTGGCGCCAAGTTCGAGCGCGAGCGTGGCGTCGGATGGGGCGCCAATGCCGGCATCAATAATCACCGGGATGTTGGCCTGCTCGATAATAATCTCCAGCATGGCGCGGTTTTGCAGGCCCTGATTGGAGCCAATAGGCGCACCAAGTGGCATCACCGCGGCGCAGCCGGCTTGTTCCAGCTGTTTGCAATGTAGTGGATCGGCGCTGCAATAAGGCAACACGACAAACCCCAAATTGCACAGCTGCTCAGCGGCTTTGAGGGTTTCGCGCGGGTCCGGCAGCAGATATTTCGGCTCCGGGTGAATTTCTAATTTTAGCCAATGGGTGCCGACCGCTTCACGCGCCAGCAGGGCGGCCTGAACCGCTTCTTCTGCAGTGCGGGCGCCTGAGGTATTGGGTAATAACTGCACGCCAAGTGATTGCAGCGGGCTAAACACATCATCGAGCGGCGCACCGGGTTGCAGGCGTTTGAGCGCCAGTGTCACCAGTTCAGTAGCACTGGCCCGTACCGCCTGCTGCATCTGCAAAGCACTTTGAAACTTGCCACTGCCCAGCAGTAAGTGCGAGTGAAAGGTCTTTCCGGCAATCGTCAGCATGTTAACCTCCGGCAACCAGCTGAAAAATTTCGATATGATGGTCTGTGTCTTCCGGTAAATGAGTTTGCGACCACAAAGTCCGCGGCAGCAGTTGCCGGTTCAGCACCAGCGCGACGCCTTGTGCGGGTAGAGCAAGTTGCTGCGCCAGGTCCGCCAGCGTGGCGGCTTGCAGCAGGCTTTGTTGTTGATTGATGTACAGCATCAAACAGCTCCTTGTTGAGCAGGGTCAGAACCGGAACCGCAGCAGGCGCAGCCCGGGTTCTGGTGAAGCGGGTACCAGTGAAAACCGATGTGATGGTCAGTTGCAGCAAAACGGCCGTAGTGCCCAAAGGGCACTGAATTTGCCTGCCCGGTTTGGTCCGGCGGGGCCTGTAAATACTGCAACAACAACCAGGCCAGTTGCTGCGCGGTCAAAGTCACCAACGCCGGGTCTACGCCCAGGCTTCGGCAGTTCTGTAATACTTGCCAGTCGGGGTCGACCAGACACTGGTAACAGGCACTGTGGGGATTGAGCAGATACAACTGCGCCGAAGTGCCGCTGACGGCGCCGGCAAACAGCGGTTTGCCGCTCTCGCGCGCCAGCCGGTTTAACTGCAGCCGGGTCGGCAAATTGTCACTGCAATCAACCAGCACATCGCAGTCGGCGGCAAGTTCACTTAGCTGTTGCGCATCCGGCCGGCCCTGATGCACCAGCAGTAACGGATGTGGATTTAGCTGGCGCAGCCGCGCTGCGGCAACTTCGGCCTTGGGTTTACCAACATCGCTGGTTTGATACAGCTGCTGGCGGGGCAGGTTCGATAGTTCGACGACATCACTATCAATCAGCGTCAGGGCGCCCACGCCGGCGCTGACCAAAGTGCTGGCGACCGGGCAACCGAGCCCACCGAGGCCCAGGATCAGCACCCGCGCTTGTTTAAGCCGCAATTGACGTTCAACGGCATCATCGCCGAGCATCAGGCTGCGGCTATAGCGGATAAATTCGCTGTCAGACAGGTTCATCAGTGATTGCTCCGGTTGGCGTCTGCTGCCACAGTTGTTGCAGTTGTTCGCAGCGCGCACGCAGATCTGCTGCGTCCACCACAGCCCGTACCATCGCTACACCTGACAGTCCCAAAGCGCGAAGTTGCGACAAATGCGAGGCATCAATGCCACCAATGGCGACAGCAGGAATGCGTTGTTGCTGACAAAGCCGCTGCTGGCGGGCGAGTAAACGCAGCCCCTGCGGGATAGACGGCATGTCTTTGGTTGGAGTAGCAAAAACATGACCCAGCGCGATATACGACGGCCTCAGCTGCAGTGCCTGCAGCAGCTCCAGATAACCGTGAGTGGAAATGCCCAGACGCAAACCGGCGTGATGGATAGCTGCTAAATCCGCTGTGAACAAGTCTTCCTGTCCCAGATGTACACCATAAGCACCCAGCTCCAGTGCGAGTTGCCAGTGGTCGTTGATAAACAGCTGCAGCTGATGTTGTTGACCAAAGGCAATCGCAGCCTGCAGTTGCTGACGCAACTGCAGCGAAGTGCCCGTTTTCACGCGCAGCTGCACGGTGCGAAGGCCGGCAGCGGCTACTTCTACCAGCTGACTGAAATTGCTGACGACCGGATAAATACCCGGCGTCCGCTGCAACGGGGCAAAGCCGGTGCTGTTGATACCAGGAGCGCCCGCCAAAGGCCCGTGCCAGCGGATATGGTCTTGCGGTTGCAACGCCAGCGGCCAACCAGCGCGGCCGAGTTGATGCGGCCTGATGGCTGGTCGCTGCAGGCATTGCTGTAAGTAGAGACTTGCCAGCACCAAGGCGTCTGGCAACAACATCGGTTGTGCCAAAGCACAGGCCAGTGCCGTGGCAAAACTGCAACCGGTGCCGCGCCAGCCACCGCTCAGCCGCGGTTTTTCCAGTTGTAGCGCGTGTTGAGGCGCGCCGGCTGACAAGGCGTTATTAAGCGCCTGTGCCGGCCACAGTTTAAACGTCTGACTGGCCGCCGGATGCAGAGACAAAGTTTCGTGCAGCATCTCGCCGCCGCCATGGCCATCTTTGCACCAGATGGCTTTGACGCCGCCGGCCAACAGCAGCCGGACCGCCAGCTGTGCCTCCGCATCGGCGAGTAAACCGGCCAAAGCCCGTAGTTCAGGTCCATTCGGCGTCAGCACGTCGGTCAGCGCCAATAACGGGGCTAGTGCTGACGGGCTCAGCTGCTGCAGGGCGCCGCCGCAGCTCGCCACCTGCACCGGGTCCAGGATGATCCAAATCTGCGGCTGTTGTTGCTTCAGGCGGCGCAGCCAGTCGATAAGCAGCTCCAGCGTGGCACCATCCGGCACCAGACCGATTTTGATCGCCAGCGGCAGCGGCTGACCGGGGGCTGTCAGAGCATCGAACTGGGACTGCAGCACCGCAGGCGACACCGGATTGACCGCCAGTACAGCGCCATGATGCTGTGCAGTGACCGCGGTCAGTACAGTGGCAGCCGGCACTTGCAAATCCTGCGCTGTGGCAAGGTCGGCCTGAATGCCGGCCAAAGCGCTGCAATCCGAGCCGCCGATAAGCCAAATCAGACCAGGTTCAGGCTGGTGCATTTGTATGCTCCAGCGCTGGTGCTGACAAAGTACTGGCTTTGACGGTTTGATTCAGTTTCATCGAACAAAACTTTGGCCCGCACATGGCGCAAAATTCAGTGTCGGCACCTTCCGGCAATGCCGCCTGGTAATAAGCTTTGGCGGTGTCCGGGTCCAGTGATAAATGAAATTGATCGAGCCAGCGAAATTCATAACGTGCTTTGGATAGGGCGTTGTCACGCAGCTGTGCGCCGGGATGGCCTTTGGCCAAATCAGCGGCATGCGCGGCAATTTTGTAGGCAATCAGCCCTTGTTTGACATCTTCTTTATCCGGCAGGCCCAAATGTTCTTTTGGCGTGACATAACACAGCATGGCGCAGCCAAACCAGCCAATCAGCGCCGCACCGATGCCGGATGCGATATGGTCATAGCCCGGCGAAATGTCAGTGATAAGCGGGCCTAAAGTGTAAAACGGCGCGCCGTGGCAATGTTGCAGCTGCTCGGTCATATTGGCCTGCACCAGTTGCAGCGGCACATGGCCCGGGCCTTCAATCATTACCTGCACATCATATTCCCAGGCGATTTTGGTCAGCTCGCCCAAAGTGCGCAGTTCGGCAAACTGCGCTGCGTCATTGGCGTCGGCGACACAACCGGGGCGCAGGCCATCGCCCAAACTTAATGACACGTCATACCGGGCACAAATCTGACAAATTTCGGCAAAATGCTGGTACAGAAAGTTTTCGCTGTTTTTCAGCTGGCACCACTGCGCCAGAATAGCGCCGCCGCGCGAGACGATGCCGGTGATGCGCTTGGCGGTCAGCGGAATAAAATCTTTTAACACACCGGCGTGAATGGTGAAGTAATCCACACCTTGCTCGGCCTGTTCAATTAAGGTGTCGCGAAAGAGTTCCCAACTGAGTTTTTCCACATCGCCGCGCACTTTCTCCAGCGCCTGATAAATCGGCACTGTGCCAATCGGCACCGGTGAGTTGCGTAAAATCCATTCGCGGGTCTGGTGGATATGCCGGCCGGTGGACAAATCCATCACAGTATCGGCGCCCCAGCGCACCGACCACAGCAGCTTTTCTACTTCCTCTTCGATACTGGAACTGACCGCTGAATTGCCGATATTCGCGTTGACCTTGACCAGAAAGTTGCGGCCGATAATCATCGGCTCTGCTTCCGGATGATTGATATTGGCCGGCAAAATAGCGCGGCCGGCGGCAATTTCGCTGCGGACAAATTCGGCGTCGATTTGTGCCGGAATACCGGCGCCAAAACTTTCACCGTTGTGTTGTGGCTGCAAATCGCTGGCGGCCTTTAGCTGCGCGGCGCGCGCCATATTTTCCCTAAGCGCGACAAACTGCATTTCTGGCGTGATGATGCCGGCACGGGCATAAGCCAGTTGAGTCGGTCTGTTGCCCGGTAAAGCCTGACGCACGGCATGCTTAAACTGGCCTTGTTGCGCGTCCAGCTCCACTGCAAGCGCAGACAAAGGCGCTGCACAAAGCTCTGTATCTCCCCGGGCGGCTATCCAGACGGCGCGCAGTTTTGGCAAACCGCGGCTGACATCAGCCTGATAAGCTGGATCACCATAAGGCCCGCTGCAGTCATAGATGGGCACTGGCGCATTGGCGCTGCCATCCGGCGACGGATGTAATGCCACTTCACGGCAAGGTACTGTAACAGTGCCATCTTCACTTTGCAGGTAAATCCGGCGGGAACCGGTGTAAGCGGCGGTTTTAAAATCGACAATAAACCGGCGCGCCGCTTCGCGTTTATCGCGACGGCTGACGGGGGCAGCAGTGATGTTCGATGGGGTTGTGCAGTCAGACATAGCAAGCTCCAATAAAGTTGAGTTGCTTGTCCGGAGTGGGGCAGATGTGTGTTGCTGTGCCGGCTGCATTGAAGCGCCGGGGGCGACACACATTGGATAACAGTCAGTGCTTATGGATAAGCACCGGAAAATCCGGTGAAAATTCCAACAGCACAGACAACTGCAGATCTGCGGCGCGCTCGCATACAGCAACACCTTCTCTCAAAGGTTTGGCACTGTATGGATCTGTTGCAGCAGGGTTGCAGTGATCCCCTTGTTTCCCTTCGCAGGTTCTAACCTGATCAGGTTCAACGGTATCCGCTTTCGCGGTCTCAGCCCAATGGGCACTCCGACAAGTGCGCGCAGTATAAGCAAAAAAATTTGCGGCTGGCAATTGCTGTGTTGTTGCATTTGTATATTTTGTGTTTCATATTGGTTCAAAAATCACTCAAGGAGAGTCGCAATGAAAGCAGGGACCAGCAGTGTTGGGATCTTGTTATTAGGCAGCCTGCTGTTTCCGTTGCAGGCGCTGACGGCGAATACCGAGCCCGTCGCTGTAGCTCCAGCAATCACGATGCCGGCCGGGCAAGATAGTTATCACGATTTATTAAAAAAAGCTGTGCTTGTCACCGGAAAGCCGGCCCGGCACATTTATTCGACCGATACCGCAGCAATCAATAGCCGGGTCAAAGCCGTGATCCGGCGCAGTTCTTATGATGGCAACCGGTTTTTGTTTGAAGCTTTTGTTAAATATCCGGAATTGTTGCCGGCGCTCCGGCAGGTACGGGATGACATGCTGGCATTGTCACCGCAGCAGCTGGCAAGCCGCAGTACCGACGAGCAGCTGGCGTACTGGCTGAATTTGCACAATGTGCTGGTGATTGACCATATCGCCCATCTGTATCCGAAGAAAGTTTTAGATGATTTGTACCAAGGCGAACAGCCCTGGGCAACGCAGCGGCTGTATCGGATGGGCGATGAAACGCTGAGCCTGACTGATATTAAATTTCACAAAGTGCTGCCGCTGGCGGCCGGTCGCACCGACGTGATTTATGGTTTTTATGAGGGGTATATCAGCGGCCCCAGTATTCGCAGCGAGCCTTTTACCGGCAAAAAACTCCGGGCACAGCTAAAGGAAAACGCCGTCGAGTTCGTCAACACCAGCCGGGGCACTTATCCTGAATACAATATCCGCGTTCGTGCTTCCGGTTTTTATCAGCGTCATCAGGCATTTTTCCCGAATTTCCCTTATGACTTAAAATCGCACCTGCAGCAGTATGTCAACGTTGATGACCAGGATGTGTTAGCCAAAACCGATGTGGTAAGCACCGATATCGACGACTGGCGCATTGCCGATATTTTCGGCACTGTCCGTCAATCCAATAGCCGCAGTCTCGATGCCGAATTTGTCATGGATACCACCAAGCGCAAAGGTGAGCTGAACGTCATCAACAATCCATTACGCCTCGATGATAAACAACTGCATCAGCTGAAAATGCTGCGCAAACGACAGCAGGCCAAAGAAGGCAAAGTTGATATTATCGATTTGCCGGCTGAGCAAAACACTGCACCGGCAAAACCGCAGCAATAGACGGGTAGCAGTTTGTGTCCGGCAAAGGCTGTCACATTGGGGGCCAGCGAACTCCATTGACAGCCTTTTGATATTCCTGTGATAAACCCCCGACTTTTTACTGATATTTTTCCAGTCACCCTGCCGGATTTTTTCCCTTTGTTAGGCTCAGCAAGCAGCGTGTTGCTGCGCCTGAACATGGAACAAAGAGGCTCAATGATGAACATCAAACATAAAATCACCCCGTTGTGTTGTGTCCTGCTGTTGTCTGCACCTGTACTACAAGCCAGTGAAAGCCCGGACGCCCGGTTACCACAGCTGAACCCCGCCAGCAGCGCGTTGATTTACAGCTACGACGAAATGTTTCACTTTGATATCGAGCAATATCTGGCCAGCCAGGCCCCGCATCTGTTGCCTTATGCCGAAGTGATCTCGCACTGGGCCGGATACAGCAGCATCAGTCCACGGGTGTTATTAACCCTGATTGATTTGCAAAGCCAGTTGATCAGCACGCCGGATCTGGCTTTATTACAACAGCCACTGGCGGGGCTCAGTTCGGCAAATGGTTTTAGTGCGCAGCTGCAGGATGTGGCTGACCAGCTGGCCACGCGGTTGTATCAGCGGGAAGCGGCCGTCAGCGAGTTTGCCACAGCGCCGGCCGCAACCCTGAGTTATCTGTTTGGCGCGGATACCAACAAAGGCTTAGATGTGTCGCAGCTTCAGGCGGACAAGCTGTCGAAGTTTAGGCAGCGTTATCAGCAGTTATTTGCCGAAGCTTACCAGTCAGCGCCGGCTAACAGCACGGCGGACAGCAGCATGCAAAACATCACAACGCTGGCCGGTCCTGCCAATGGTTTTCTGCAGTTTCCGTTTCCGCTTGGACAAAGCTGGCATGTCGGCGGCGCCCATACCAATACCGGCAGCGGCAATTATCCGATGTCGTCGCTGGATATGAGCATCGGCGGTGGCTGGGGCAGCAATCAGTCCAATACCTGGGTGGCGGCTTCAGCGGCCGGCAGTTTTAAGCGCCATTCGTCCTGTTTTGCTGAAGTGGTGCATAGCGGCGGCTGGTCGACCACTTACTACCATCTGATGAACATCCAGTACAACACCGGCGCCAATGTGGCGAAAAATACCAAAATCGCCAATCCGGCCAATACCCAGCCACAGGCGTTGTGTAACGGCGGCGCATCGACCGGCCCGCACCAGCACTGGAGCCTGAAACAAAATGGCAGCTGGGTGCATTTAAATACGGTGTATTTATCCGGCTGGCAAATTACCGCGACCGGCAGCAGCTATGACACCAACTGCACAAGGTTTTATCTGACGAAAAACGGCGTGAAAAAATGCTCAGGTTTTTTTAATCACTGACAGCAAAAGTAACGGCAAGGCACAATTAAAAAAGGCCTGACATTTCAGGCCTTTTTACGTTTGAACCTGGTTATCAGCGCTGTGTTGCTGCTTTCATACCCCGGACAAAATCACCCAGTTGTTGTAATAACACCGAAGGTTCCGCCAGATGTTTTTCAATCAGCTGCACAATGGCTGAGCCGGAAATCGCGCCAGCGGCGCCTGAATCCAAAGCCGCTTTAACATGTTCTGGTTTGGAGATACCAAATCCGAGCAGCGCTGGCGCCGCATGATAACTGCTGAGTTTGCTCAGCATCGCATCAGCTGGCATGGCCGCTGCGGTTTCAGTGCCGGTGACACCGGCGCGTGATAACAAATAAGTGTAACCACGGCCATAAGAGGCAAGTTCCTTTAAAGTGTCATCGCTGGCATTTGGTGTGGCGATAAAAATCGGTGCAATATCCGCTGCCAGTGCCGCGTCGCGAAAGCGCCGGCTTTCTAACAGCGGCACATCGGCAATCAGCACGGAATCAACGCCTGCGGCTTTGGCCTGCTGATAGAAATGGCTGATGCCACGCGCCATCACTAAGTTGGAGTACAGCAGTAAACCAATCGGCAGGTCCGGCGCATAAGCCCGTACTTTGGCGATGATGGCAAAAGCATCGGCCGGGGTGACGCCGGCGGCCAATGCACGAATGTTAGCGCCCTGAATGGTCGGGCCATCAGCGATTGGGTCAGAAAACGGGATACCGAGTTCTAATGCATCAGCACCGCTGTCCACCAACGTTTTGATGATGTCAAAAGACAATTCGGCTGTGGGGTCACCCAAGGTCACAAATGGCACAAAAGCGCCCTGATTGGCCGCTTTTAAGCGGCTGAACATCTGGTCATAACGTTGCATCAGTGGGCACTCCGTTCAGTTGTTGTCGCGGTTTTTGCTTGTGCGGCCAGCACCGACATCACATGGCCTAAGTCTTTGTCGCCACGGCCGGATAAGTTCACCAGCAGCACCATTGGCTCGGTGGCGGCTTTAGCCATTTTTAACGCGTGCGCTAAGGCGTGTGAGCTTTCCAGCGCCGGAATAATGCCCTCAGATTTCGCCAGCAACTGGAAGGCTTCTAGCGCCTCGTCATCGTTGATCGCGACATATTCGGCGCGGCCAATCGACGACAAATAAGTATGCTGTGGGCCGACGGCCGGATAATCGAGGCCGGCTGAAATCGAATAGGATTCTTCAATCTGACCGTCGGCGGTTTGCATGATGGCGGTATATGCACCATGCAAAATGCCAAAACTGCCGGTGGAGAGCGCCGCGCCGTGCTGGTGGGTATTGATGCCCATGCCGCCCGGTTCGACGCCAATCAGCCGCACGCTTTCTTCTTTGATAAAATCAGCAAACATGCCGATGGCATTAGAGCCGCCGCCGACACAAGCCAGCACCGCGTCCGGCAGTTTGCCTTCGGCCTGCAGAATTTGTTGTTTGGCTTCTTCGCCAATCATTTTCTGGAATTCGCGCACAATAGTCGGGAACGGGTGCGGGCCAGCGGCGGTGCCGAGCAGATAGTGGCTGGTGGCATAGCTGGCGGACCAGTCGCGCATCGCTTCATTGACCGCATCTTTTAAAGTGCCGGAGCCGGCAGTGACCGGGATCACCGTCGCGCCCATCAGTTTCATCCGGAACACGTTTGGTTGCTGGCGCTCAATGTCTTTGGCACCCATGTATATTTTGCAATTAAGGCCCAACAGGGCACAGGCTAGGGCGGTGGCTACGCCATGCTGACCGGCGCCGGTTTCAGCAATAATGTCTTTTTTGCCCATACGTTTGGCCAGCAGCGCTTGCCCCAGCACCTGATTGGTTTTGTGGGCGCCGCCGTGTAATAAATCTTCGCGTTTTAAATAGATTTTCACCAAAGGGTTGGGGGAGATATTACGCGTTAACGTCAACGGTGTGGGCCGGCCGGCGTATTCGTTTAACAGCTGCTGGAACTCAGCTAAAAACGCCGGGTCCTGCTGCGCATCGATAAAAGCCTGCTCAAGCTGCAGCAGGGCCGGGACTAATAACTCCGGCACAAACATGCCGCCGTAGTCGCCAAAATAAGGGTTAAGCTTGGGTGCTGTCATCACTGGATTCTCCGAAACTGAAAGCTCTGATACGTTGAAATGCGCTGATAATTTTGGCCGGATCTTTGACGCCGGGCGCCGATTCCAGACCGGAATTCATATCGAGGCCGCTGGCGGCCGTCTTTAAAGCATGCTGGACGTTGTCGGGGTTTAAGCCACCCGCCAGCATCACAGGTTTATGTAAAATGCGCTCGCCGAGTAAATTCCAGTCAAACGACAAACCGGTGCCACCGGGAATACCTGGCTGATAAGCATCGAGTAAAATCCGGTCGGCATTGTGGCTAAACTGCGGCAGGGTGTCCTTCACGCGATAGGCCTGCCAAATCTCACAGCCTTTGGGTAACAAGGTTTTTAAACCGGCGATATAACTCTCATCTTCATCACCATGCAGCTGTACTGCGGCCAGTGCTAATTCACGGGCCACCAAAGCCACCTGCGCCGGCGCTTCATTAACGAAAACCCCGACAAAACGTAAGGAAGCGCTGTCGCGAATGGTTTTGGCCTGGGCGAGTGTGACAAAACGCGGTGAAGGCGGATAAAAAATCAGCCCGCCATACATGGCGCCGGCCGCAGCGACTTGCTGCGCCTGCTCCGGCGTTGTCAGGCCACAGACTTTGTGCTCACCACGGGTTAAGGCGTGCACCGCGCGGTCTAAATCTGGCTCGGCCATCAATGAGCTGCCGACCAAAAAGGCGGTGGCGACTTTACCGAGCTGACGCACCTGATGATTAAAATAAATACCAGATTCACTGACCAGCGGTGTGGACGGCGGTACCAGCCGCGCCAGGCGGAAACTGGTGTTTAAATCCGTTTCCAGCGTGCGTAAGTTACGGTTATTAATGCCGATCAGTTCAGCTTTGAGCGCGACCGCGCGCAGTGTTTCGTCTTCGTTACTGACTTCAGTGAGCACAGTCATCTTGAGGCGATGCGCCAGTGCCGCGAGCTGCTGATACTGCGCATCATCCAGCACCGACAACATCAAAAGCACGGCATCGGCACCGCAAGCGCGGCCGCGGTATATCTGATACTCGTCGATGATAAAGTCTTTATGCAGCAAAGGTTGGTCGACCAAACCGCGCATCGTTTGCAGATAGTCGTAGCTGCCCTGAAAAAACTTTTTATCGGTCAGCACTGAAATACAGTCGGCATATTTGCCATAGACGCCAGCGATTTCTTTTAGGTCAAAATTGGCGCGGATCAGTCCTTTCGACGGCGACGCTTTTTTGCATTCCAGGATAAAACGTGCACCAGGCGCTGTCAGCGCCTGAAGGAAATTGCGCTGGGTTGGCACCACCTGGGCGATAAAACTCTCCAGCGGCAGCGCGATTTTATCTTCGGCCACTTCAATGGTTTTTTGCGCAATGATGGTTTGTAAAATGTTTGGCTTGGCTGGCGAAGCCGGTGTTGCTGTCGGATTAGTTGCCATGACTGGCCTCCCGGAACTGCTGTAAGGTGGTCATTGCCTGATCTGTAGCGAGCAGGTCAAGCACGGCTTGAGTATTGGCGACCAAGTCTTCACCATGGCCACAGATCTTCAGCATCGCAGCGACATTGGCCGCGATGGCCTCCTGATGCGCTTGCGGGGCTTTGCCCGCCAAAATATTTCGGGTGGCGTCGGCGTTGTCAGCGGGTTTGCCGCCGCGCAGCGCTTCGAGCGGCACCGGCGAGAGACCAAAATCGGCTGCGGTTAAGCGGAACTGATGGATTTGGCCGTCACGGACTTCACAGACATCGGTGACACCATGCAAAGCAATTTCGTCACAGCCTTCACCGTGCACCACCCAGGCGCGTTCGACGCCCAATTGCAGCAGCGCCTGCGCCAACACCGGGCATAACGCTTTGTCATACACGCCCAGCAGCTGGAATTTCGGCGCTGCCGGGTTCAGTAAAGGCCCAAGCAAATTAAACAAAGTCCGGCTTTTTAAGGCGGTACGGACTGTCATCGCATGGCGAATGCCACTGTGATACACAGGCGCAAACAAAAAGCTGACGCCGGCCTGTTGCAACGTGCGGGCGGCAGTCTCTGGGCTCATCTGGATATCGATACCCAGTTGTTCCAGCAAATCAGCCGAACCGCTTTGTGACGACACGCTGCGGTTGCCGTGTTTGGCCACTTTTAAGCCGATGGCTGCTGCGACAATCGCGGCAGTGGTAGAAATATTGATGGTA